>JBKPJA010000001.1:0-19852 GCA_046730515.1 Actinomycetota bacterium
TCCTCTGGGAGACACGTGAGCAGGCGGAGGCGGCCGAAGAGCAGCTGGCCGAGCGACGCAAGCAGATGACGGGGCGCATGGGCTTGACGATCGCCTCCAACCGCCTGTTGGAGGCCCCGATTGTCGAGATGCGAACCGGAGTCAGAGCCTAGAAAACGAAGCGGGGCCCCGGCGGGGCGCGCGGCCCGCGACCTACATTACTTTTTGGTTCTTTCCCAACCCTAAGGGGGAGGGGGGCCCGGTGGGGGCCCCGCTTCGTTTCTAGGCTCTGACCGCCGAGCGCATCTCGACGATCGGCGCTTCCAACAGGCGGTTGGAGGCGATCGTCAGGCCCATGCGTCCGGTCATCTGCTTGCGGCGTTCGGCCAGCTGTTCCTCGGCCGCCTCCGCATGCTCGCGGGTGTCCCAGAGGACGATGGCCTTCGCCTTGCGATTGTCGGCGTCGAAGATGCCGACGTAGCCGGCGAACCCGTCGATCTGCTCGAGGCGTGGGATCACCTCGCCGCGGATCGTCTGCTCGGCCTCGTCGCGAACCCCAGGATCCGCGCCCTCGAAGGTCAGGATCCGTGCGTACATCCGCTTCCTCCTCCCGGTCGATCGACCCGGCGATCCTACGCCCTTTTGCGAGGATGGGGCTATGGCGATCTCGCGCGCAGACGTCCTGCACGTGGCCAAGCTCGCCGAGCTCGAGCTGAGCGACGGGGAGATCGACCGGTTCGGCGAGCAGCTCAACGCGATCCTCGAGGCTGTAGGCAAGGTGTCCGAGCTCGACCTCGCGGACATTCCGCCGACCTCGCATCCGCTCGCGGTCGTGAACGTCTTCCGACCCGATGACGCGCGTCCTTGTTTGCCCCTCGAGGACGTGTTCGGGAACGCGCCCGAGCGGGAGGACGACTTCTTCCGAGTTCCGCCGTCTGCGCGCAATGATTGACACGCTGCGCGTGACCGCGGAGGAAGCGCTCGGCCTGCTCGAGCGCGGCGAGGTGTCGAGCGCCGAGCTCTTCGGCGCTTATCGTGAGGCGATCGACGAGCGTGACGAGGAGCTCCACTGTTTCTTGACGCGGGTCGACGAGCCGGACAACTCCGGCGTTCCGATCGCGCTCAAGGACGTGATCGGGACAAAGGGAGTCCGCACGACGGCCGGCTCGAAGATCCTCGACAACTACGTCCCTGTCTACGACTCGACCGTGGCGGCTCGTTGCAAGAACGCAGGCCTCACGCTCCTCGGTAAGACGAACACGGACGAGTTCGCGATGGGCTCGTCGACCGAGAACTCCGCCTACGGACCGTCTCGCAACCCGTGGGATCCGACCCGCGTTCCCGGCGGCTCCGGCGGCGGCAGTGCAGCGGCCGTGAGCGCGGGCCTCGCACCTTGGGCGCTCGGCTCCGACACCGGCGGCTCGATCAAGCAGCCGTCGGCGCTGTGCGGCAACGTCGGCCTCCGTCCGACGTACGGGACCGTCTCGCGGTATGGCATCGTCGCCTTCGCGTCGTCTCTCGACCAGGTCGGCCCTGTCACGCGAACGGTGCGCGACAACGCGCTTCTCTACCGGATCATCAGTGGACTCGATGAGTGCGATTCGACGACCGTCGATGTCCCGGCGGTCGAGTTGCCAAGCGGTGAGGACCTCAAAGGAGTTCGCGTCGGCATACCGCGCGAGCTCAACGAAGCAGAGGGCATCGAGCCCGGAGTGAGCGCCGCCGTACGGAAAGCGATCGAGCTCTGTGCAGAGCTCGGCGCGGAAGTCGGCGACTGCAGCCTCCCGCATTCGGTCGAGTACGGCCTGCCGTGCTACTACCTGATCGCGCCGGCGGAGGCATCGTCGAACCTCGCCCGTTACGACGGCGTTCGGTACGGCCTACGCGTGGACGGCGACGGCGACTACTACGAGATGGTTGCCCGGACGCGTAACGCGGGATTCGGCGATGAGCCGAAGCGCCGGATCATGCTCGGCACCTACGCCCTGTCGGCCGGCTACTACGAAGCGTTCTACGGCCAGGCGCAGAAGGTGCGGACCGTGATCGCGCGCGAGCACGCTGCGGCGTTCGAACGCTTCGATCTGCTGGTCTCGCCCACGTCCCCGACCGTTGCGTTCCCGCTCGGAGCTCGAACCGAGAATCCACTCGCGATGTATCTCTCCGATCTGCTGACGATTCCATCCTGCATGGCCGGACTGCCCGGCCTCAACATTCCCTGCGGGCTGTCGGAAGGGCTGCCGGTCGGGTTGCAGCTGGTCGGACCGCAGGTCTCCGAGAACACGCTCTTTCGCGTGGGCCATGCCCTCGAGCGCGCAATCGGCTTCGAGACGGTGCCGGAGCGCTTGCGATGAGAAAGACGATCGTGGACCGGGCTGCCGACTTCGTGCTCGCCGTCGAGCGGGTCTTCGGCGTGCGCCCTCGTTTGCTGGACGGCTCGCGCGCGGTGCTGATCGGCGACGTGAAGCTCTCGCTCGAAGCGGGCGAGAAGGAGCTGTGCGTCATCCGCATGCACGGCGCGCTCGAGGAGTGGCTCGCGGTCTTCGAGGTGCGCGGCGACATCGAGGTGCCGCTGCTGAAGGCGAAGGAGTTCCTCGAGCGTGCCTGATGTTTACCGCTCCTTCCGGAATGAAGCACGGGCTGCTTGGCTGCGCTGGACGGCGCGATGCTTCGTCCTCAATCGCAGCCATAGCGCTGCTATGCCTGCTCCCTGCGTCCTAGCCTCGCACTCGCCCATCGCACCCAATCAGCGCGTGGTCATCCTGGAATGAGCTCGTGGCAACCGGTCATCGGTCTCGAGATCCACGTCCAGCTGAAGACGCGGACGAAGATGTTCTGCCGTTGCGCGACCGGCTTCGGCGCGGAACCGAACACACAAACGTGCCCGGTGTGCCTCGCGCATCCGGGTGCACTCCCGGTCCCGAACGAGCTCGCGGTCGAGTGGGCGGTCAAGCTCGGCCTAGCGCTTGGTTGTCACATCGCCGAGCACGCGGTCTTCCATCGGAAAAACTACTTCTATCCCGACAATCCGAAGGGCTACCAGATCTCTCAGTACGACGAGCCGTTGTGCACCGACGGCACGTTCGTCGTGCCCGGCCCCGACGGCGACGCGACCGTGGGAATCATCCGCGCACACCTCGAGGAGGACGCCGCGAAGACGATTCATGTCGGCGGCGCGACGGGACGCATCGTCGGCGCCGCGCATTCGAACGTCGACTTCAACCGCGCCGGCACGCCCCTCGTCGAGATCGTCACGCAGCCGGACATCCACTCGGCGGACGAGGCGAAGCGCTTCCTACAGCTCCTGCGCCAGACGATCGTCGAGCTCGGCATCTCCGACGCGGAGATGGAAAAGGGCACCTTGCGCGCCGATGCGAACGTCTCGGTACGCGAGCGCGGCGAGACCGGTTATCGAACGCGCACGGAGCTGAAGAACATGAACTCCTTCAACCACATCGCGCGCGGGATTGACGCCGAGCTCCGCCGGCAGATCTCGACCTGGGAATCGGGCGGCGAGGTCGTACAGCAGACGCTCGACTACGAGGTGAAGTCCGACACGGTCACGGCGCGGCGTCAGAAGGAAGAGGCGGACGACTATCGCTATTTTCCGGAGCCGGATCTCGTGCCAATCGAGCCGCAGCGCGATCTGATCAACCGTCTCCGCGAGCGGCCGCCTGAGCTACCCGGCCTGCGCATTCGTTCTCTTGCCTCCGAGATCGGTTTCGATTCGGCGCTCGAGCTCGTTGCAACGGGGAACGAGCACAAAGCCCGAGAGCTTGTCGAACACGGCCTCGACTGGCCGTCCGCGGCGAATGTCGCAATGAACCAGCTAGCTTCGGTGGAACCACTCCCGGAGAACTATCCGATCCTGGTGGAAGTGCAGCGGAGCCGGAGAGAGATACCGCGCGAGGTCTACTCGACCTCGTTCTCGTCGAGCGCCACCATCGTCCTCGACCGCGAGGAAATCTTTTCCCAGCGAGCGATCGCAGACACCTCCGAGCTCGAGCCGCTCGTAGAGAGGATTCTCGAGGCAAACCCCCGCCAGGTCGAGTCGTACCGTGGCGGCAAGCAGGGCGTGCTCGGTTTCTTCGTCGGCCAGGTCATGAAGGAGACTCAGGGGAAGGCCGATCCGAAGGTCGTCAACGAGCTGTTCCGCGAGAAGCTCGGCGCCTAGCGTTTCGTTCGGATACGCCGGGGTAGGTGCTTGGTTTCCTAGCAACCAGCGAAGGAGAACCTATGCCTACTTGGGCTTGGATCGTGATCGTTGTCGTGGCCGCGTTGGTGGTCTTTTGGCTGATCTCGGCCTCGTTTCGTGCACGAAGATCGCGCCGATTGCAGCAGGGCTTTGGACCGGAATACGACCGCACAGTCGAGCGCGCAGGCGGCAAGCGTGCGGGTGAGGAGGAGCTGATCCATCGGCAGAAGCGTCACGACGCGCTCGATATTCGTCCGCTCTCCGCACAGGCACGCGAGCGCTACATGCGGTCTTGGGAAGTGACGCAGAAGCGGTTCGTCGATGATCCGCCCGGCGCAGTCGCGGAAGCCGACGCGCTCGTCCGGCAGGTGATGAAGGAGCGGGGCTATCCGACGGATGACTTCGAGCAACGTGCAGCTGACATCTCGGTTGACCATCCGGAGCTCGTCGAACGCTATCGAACGGCACACGGAATCGCTCAGTCGAGCGAACGTGGCCAGGCGTCGACGGAGGATCTTCGTCAGTCAGTGCGGCATTTTCGGGCGCTCTTCGAGGAGTTGATCGGCGAGCAGATGGCGGACGAGCCGGTCAGCCGAGACACGGCGCGCGATCGTGAAGAAGTGGAGACGGAGGCTCGCAACTAAGGAAGGACCGCTCTATAGACTCGCGCGATGCCCGAGGCGCCGCTCGAGGACGCAGGCTCAGGACTCAAGCCCGTCGGCGACGGCTGGTTCGTCGTCAACGTGCGCGATGCGCAGTGGTTGACGTCGGAGATCCCCGCCGACGGCGACCTCGTATCCGAAGAGGCCCAGCGGACAATCACCTCCGGTGCCGAGTGCGCCTTCGAGAGCCGCGAGCTCGAGTTCCCGCAGTTCGGGATTAGGCTCCATGTCCTCGCGCCGGGCGAGCGCAACGGCCTCTACCACGGCGAGAACCAACAGGAAGACTTCCTCGTCCTCTCTGGCGAGTGCCGGCTCCTCATCGAGGGCGAGGAGCGGCGGCTGCACGCCTGGGACTTTGTCCATAGCCCGGCGTGGACGGAGCACATCTTCGTCGGCTCGGGCGACGGGCCGTGCGTGATCCTGATGGCCGGCGGACGGTCGGAGCCCTGGCAGGTGCGCTACACGGTTTCCGATCTCGCGGCACGGTACGAGGCGAGTGCGAAGGAGGAGACGTCCGACCCGGATCAGGCGTACGTGGAGTTCACGATGTCGCGGCGAGAGCGGCCCTCGTACTGGGATCGGCTCCCCTGGGCCTAGAATAGGCCGCAGACCCGCGCCGTGTTCGGCCACGGCCAGAAGCCGCGGCCTGCGTTCAATGCGCGCTCTGCGACCCACATCTGCTCGAGCGGCGACCAGTGATTTGCCGTGCCTTTGCGGGCGAGCAGCGCCGCACCGTAGGTGCGCTGAAAGCCGAGATCCATTTGGAGGCCGCCGTAGTACGGCGCGCCAGCGTCGGTCCAAGAGGCCTCGTAGCGGTGGATGCACGTCCACTGGCGCATGTGCGGTGGATGCGTCGCGACACTCTTGACACGTGCGGAGAGTCGTCTCCACAGGTGAATCCGCGCGAGCGGGTCGACCGGAGGCCGCGACAGCCTCAGGGTCAGGGGTCGTTCCATGACGCGCTGCCAGTGCCACGCCCGGTGGCGATAGCGGTCGATCGAACGTTGCAGCCGCGCAGGTGTGAACCCAGGCGTCGTGCTGGTGTCGGTTGTTTCTGTCGTTCCGGTTCCCGGCGGCGTATCCGCGAGCGCGACGACCGCCCCGCATAAGCAGGCGCACGCGAACAAGATGACGGTGATGACATGCCGCATAAAAGGGAACCCCCCCGGGTTCACGCCCCCTCGTAGCTGTGCCGCAGTAAAAGAAGAGGCTGGTTTTCTTTACGCGGCTAAGACGAACGAAACGTTGCCGAGTTAGTGAACTTCGTGCGGATTGCAACCGCTCGCGGTACGACGAAGCCCGCATACAGGAGCACCGAGCCGATTGCGAGGAATGCAGCAGTCCCGCCCTCGCCGAGCCCTGTGAGCGCGCTACCGATCGCTGCGATCGCGACGCCGAGAACGATGAAGGTATTGCCGAGTGGACGGCGGCGGATCGTCAGTAACGCGACCGCGACGACTGCAAGTGTCCCGAGGGAGTTTCCGATGAGTGCCAAGAGCCGTGCAGGAAAGAAGGCGAGGTGATCCTGCGCCGCAGGTATGCCGTCTCCGTGAATTGCGTCCCTCACCGGCACGGCGATCGCTACTCCGACGGCGACTCCTGCGTACAGGTACGCAACCGTCAAAGCCCAATAACGACGCACCAGCAAAAGAGAGCCGATCCCGAGCAACGGCGCGCTCAGCAGTCCGCCGAACAGGTAGTAGACGCGGAACACGCGCGCATCCCAACCGGCCGCGGCTCCCCAGGCGAGCGCAGCGCAGGCGAGTGCGTACGCAAGGAGTGCAACAGCCCACGCGGCGAGCTCGGGAGTGCGACGATCGCGCCAGCGCCGTGCAAGACGTCCGGCGAGCCGGAACGTGACGAGCGCAGCCGCGAACGCGAGTAACTCCTCGATGAACGGAGGATGTAGGGTTGGCTCGTGCGCCGCAAGCTGCTGCCGCTGCTCGCGGTCGCCGGTGCAGCGCTTGTTGCGACAGGCGCGGTAGGATCGACGCCGCGAATCGACTACGCCGCAGTCGCGCTGAACATCCTGCCTCCTGGACAGTCCGGAGATCTCCGTTTCCCGCCGACGGCGTCCGACCAGCTGAAGCTCTACGACGCGTTGACGCCACGGATGGGAAACGTGCAGGCCGGTGACTTGACGCGGTACTTCAAGCCGGAACGGTTCGGCGTGACGGGAAAGGTCGTGCGTACCGAGCGACCGCGTCAGGGCGTCCGCATCGTGCGGGACACGTGGGACGTGCCCCACGTCTACGGTCGGACGCGAGCCGAGGTCGAATTCGGCGCAGGCTACGCAACCGCGGAGGACCGGTATCTCTTCATGGAGCTGTTGCGTGGACCTGGTCGGATTGCCGCGCTCGACGTCCCGGGCGTCAACCCGTTCGGACTTGCCTTGTCCGGCCGCCAGTTCGTCCCCACGGAAGCGACGGAGAACTTCCTCCGGCAGGAGATCGACGCGCTGCGGGCGTCAGGGCCGAGCGGCCGACAGGTGTATGCCGACGCCGTCGCGTATGTCGACGGCGTCAATTCGTACTACCGCATGCACGGACTGCGGCTCTGGACACTGGAGGACGTGCTCGCAGTCGGAAGCCTGCTCGGCGCCGATCTGGGCGTGGGGGGTGGTGACGAGTACCGCCGCTCGGAGTTTCTCGACGCGCTCGAACACCACTTCGGCGCTGATCGCGGGCTCACGATCTGGCGTGAGCTCGCGCAGCACGAGGATCCACACACGCCTGTGAGCGTGGACGGGGAGTTTCCCTACGACACCGAAGAGCCGCCGGGCCCGGGCAACGTCGTCGTTGACGACGGCAGCTTTTCGCCGAGCGGCGGCGGCGCGCCGCTGACTCCACTCCGCTATGCAGCCCCGATCTTCGCCAGCAATGCGCTCCTCGTCGCTGCGCGGCGCTCGGCGACGCATCATCCGCTGTTCGTCGCGGGCCCACAGGTGGGCTACTACTTCCCGGAGATCCTGCTCGAGCTCGACCTGCACGGCGGCGGGATCGACGCGCGTGGCGCGGCGTTTCCGGGCATCTCCTTCTACATCGAGCTCGGCCGGGGCAAGGACTTCGCATGGAGCGGGACTTCGGCGAGCTCCGACATCATCGATCACTACGTCGAGACGCTGTGCGGCGACGACATGCACTACCTCTACAACGGCGAGTGTCGCGCGATGACGACGTTCGATGCGGGAACGCTCAAGGCGACGACGGCGCAGCCCGACCGCGAGCTCGTGTTCCGCGAGACCGTGCACGGGCCCGTCATCGGCTACGCGACCGTAAAGGGGCAGCGGGTCGCGATCTCGATGAAGCGGTCGACGCGAGGCCGCGAGGCGTTCTCGCTGCTCGCATTCCAGGACCTGAACACAAACAAGGTCCACGATCCAGCGAGCTTCTTCCGCGCGATGAACCAGCTGGAATACACGTTCAACTGGTTCTACGCAGACGACAGGCACATCGCGATGTTCTCGAGCGGACGGCTGCCCATCCGCGCTCCCGGCGTCGCGAGCGGGCTACCGACCGACGGCAGCGGGGCGTTCGAGTGGCGCGGGTTCGAGCCGCTCAGCGCACACGTGCGGGGAGTCGATCCGAAGTCCGGAGTGATCTTGAACTGGAACAACAAGCCGGGGCTCGGCTTCTCCGCCGCCGACAACAATTGGAATTACGGACCGGTGCATCGAGTGCAGCTCCTGCAGCAGGCAGTCGCGAAGCGACGCGTACACACCCTCGCGACGCTCGTCGGAGCGATGAACACGGCCGCCACCCAGGATCTGCGCGCAGTGCTGGTCTTCCCGACGATCAATACCGCTCTCGGTGCTGCGCCGAACCAGTTCGACGACGCCGTCCGCAGCGTGCTCGTCTCCTGGGTGAAACGCGGCGCGCACCGCCTCGACCTCAACGGCGACGGCAAGCTCGACGATCCGGGCGCAGCAGTCATGGATGCGGCGTGGCCTCAGATCGCCGACGCCGTCCTGCGGCCGACGCTCGGGCCGCTGACGGATGAGCTCAAGCTCGTGAGGCGCGTCGACGATCCGGCCAACTCCGGCGGGTCGTCGTACGCGACCGGCTGGTACAACTACGTGGTGGACAGCTTGACGAACCGCCTACCGGGCGGTTCGTTCTGCGGTAGCACTGAGAATTGCCGGGCCGTCCTGTGGTCGGCGCTCGACGCCGCCGGTCGGAAGCTTGCGGAGGGACAAGGGCCGGACCCGAGCCGCTGGCGCGCGGACGCAACGCCCGAGCGGCTCACGTTCGGCTACCTGCAAAAGACCGCGCGCTGGACGAACCGGCCCACCTTCCAGCAAGTGATCAGCTTCGACCGCCACCGCCCTCGCTAGTCTCAGGCCGGATGCCGGAGAAGCGGTACCTGATGACGCCGGGGCCGACGCCTGTGCCGCCGCAGGTGCTCGCCGCCCTTGCGGAGCCGGTCGTCCACCACCGCGGGCGGGACTTCAAGCTGACGTACGAGCGCTGCCTCGCGCGGCTGCGCGAGGTCTATCGCACGGAGCTCGACGTACTCCTCTTCACGTCCTCCGGGACCGGGGCCTTCGAATCCGCCGTCGCGAATCTCGTCTCCCCCGGCGACCGCGTGCTCGTGCTCTCGGCCGGCAACTTCGGCGAGCGCTGGGCGTCGATGGCCACGGCGTACGCGGCCGACGTCGTGCACGCGCGGCTCGCCTGGGGCGAGTCACCCGATGCCGAAGACCTGCGCATGGCGCTTGCGGATGCGGGCGACGTGAGCGTGGTCTATCTCGTCCACTCGGAGACGTCGACCGGCGTCGTCGTCGACATTCAGTCGCTTGCCGTTACGGCGAAGGAAGCCGGCGCGCTCGTCGTCGTCGACGCGATCTCGTCCCTCGGGGCCGTGCCGCTCGAAACCGACGCGTGGGGGATCGACGTCGTCGTCTCCGGATCCCAGAAGGCGCTCATGTGCCCGCCCGGACTTGCCTTCGCCTCTCTGTCGCCGGCCGCGCTCGCCCATGCGAGCCGAGCCGCTTCTCCCCGTTTCGTCTTCGACTGGGAACGCACGCGCGCGGCGCAGGCGAAGCTCGACGCGCCGTTCACGCCTGCCGTCTCGCTCGTCAAGGCACTCGACGTCGCGCTCGGACTGCTACTCGACGAGGGCCTCGAGGCCGCCTTCGACCGCCATGCAGCACTCGGCCGGGCGTGCCGGGAAGGTGTGAAGGCGATGGGGCTCGAGCTCTTCTCTCCCGACGAAGACCGCTCCGCGGTCGTGACGGCGATCCGCGCTCCGGACGGCATCGACTCGGCGGAGATCGTGGCCGCGATGCGCGACCGTTTCGGGATCACGATCGCGGGGGGCCAGGGCGAGTTGAAGGGGAAGATCTTCCGCATCGGCCACATCGGTTGGTTCGACGTGTTCGACATCACCACGGCGCTCGCGGCGCTCGAGCTGGCACTGGTGGACGCAGGCGCCGACATCGAGCGCGGTGTCGCGGTTACACGCGCGCTCGAGGCGTACACGGAGCGCGCAGCAGTTTGACTTGAGCAAGCCGCGCGTCCTCGTTCGCGAAGAGATCGCCGACGCTGGAGTACGCCTCCTGCGCGAACGCTTCGAGGTCGACGTCGACAGCGACTCCGACCTTGCGGAGACGATCGGCGACTACGACGCGATCATCATCCGCTCGGCGACGAAGCTCACCGGCGACCTCATCGAGCGTGCAGATCGGCTGAAGGTGATTGGCCGCGCAGGCGTCGGGATCGACAACGTCGACGTCGACGCCGCCACGCGTCGCGGCATTGTCGTCGCGAACGCGCCGGAGTCGACGGTCGTATCCGCAGCGGAGCATACGGTCGGACTGCTCGTCGCGCTCGCGCGCAACATCCCACAGGCGCACGCCGCGCTGAAACAGGGACGCTGGGAGCGCAAAGCGTACGGCGGCATCGAGCTCGCCGACAAGACGCTCGGCGTGCAGGGGTTCGGTCGCATCGGGCAACAGGTTGCGCGGCGTGCATCGGGTCTCGGCATGCGTGTCGTCGCATACGACCCGTTCGTCGCACCCGAACGCTTCCGCGAGCTCGGCGTCGACCGGGTCGAGAGCCCGGAAGACGTCTACGCCGCGGCGGACTTCGTCACGCTACACCTTCCGCTCACGCCTGAGACCCGCGGCTCGATCGACAAGGAGGTCTTCGCGCAGATGCGCGACGGCGTCTACCTGGTCAACGCTGCTCGGGGTGAGCTCGTCGACGAAGACGCGCTGCTGGACGCGTTGAAGAGCGGCAAGGTCGCGGGCGCGGCACTCGACGTCTTTTCGGCGGAGCCGTATTCCGGTCCACTCGTCGACCTGGACAACGTCGTCGTGACCCCGCACCTCGCCGCGTCGACGGAGGAGGCCCAGGACCGCGCCGGCATGATCATCGCCGAGCAGGTTGCGGCGGCACTCGAAGGCGGACTGGTCACCAACGCCGTGAACATTCCCGTGATCGGCGCGGAGGACCTCGAGGTGCTCGGCGCGTACATCCCGTTGTCGGCGAAGCTCGGACGGCTCGCGATGGAGCTCGCGGAAGGCCGCGTCGACGAGCTGCGGTTGACCTACTTCGGCACGCTCGCGCAGTACGACACGCGCCTGCTAACCGTCGCCGCGTTGAACGGCGCGTTTCAGGGCCGCGCGGATCAACCCGTCAACTACGTCAACGCGCCGTTGATCGCGGCCGAGCGCGGGGTGGAGGTGAGGGAAGAGCGTCGCCGCTCGTCGCGCGACTTCACGAATCTCGTCCGCGTCGAAGCCGTCGCCGGCGGGAAGCAGCTTCGCGTCGCCGGCACGACGATCGGGAACGACAATCGCCTTTGGCTCGTCAGCGCGCTCGGTTTCGAGCTAGACATGGAGCTCGCGCCTCTGCTGGTCTTCTTCCGCTACGACGACGTGCCCGGCGTGATCGGACGGGTGGGGACGATGTTCGGCGGCGCGGGAATCAACATCGCGAACATGACCGTGTCACGTACGCGCCGCGGCGGCAAGGCCCTGATGGCCCTTTCGGTCGATGAGCCCGCGCCGGACCGGCTCGTCAAGCAGCTGCGCTCCGAGTTTGCCGACGTGCGCTTCGTTTCGCTCGGCTGATGTGGCCGCCTGACGTGGAGGAGGTTGCCGCGATCGTACGTACCGCTGGTGTCGAGGCGAGACTCGAGGAGCTGGCCCAGGGCGAGCGTCTGCCGCCGGGTCCCGCGGTGCGAGCGGAGGCGTACGAGTGCGAAGGTCGTCTCCTCGTTGCCTTGTTGCCGGCAGACCAAGACCTCGATGCGCGCAAGCTCATCTCGGCGGCAGGCTGCGTCTCCGCGCGGACGACCGAAGCGCCGCTCTTCCCCTTCACGCGCGCGGCCGTCTTCGTCGAGCAGTTGCTGCTGGGCGAGGAGACCCTCTGGATTCGCGCAGGCTCCCCGCGGCACGTGCTCGCGGTGTCGCCCTCGGACCTCGTGCAGCTGACGCACGCACAGACTGCCGATTTGGCGCCCGACGACTGATGCGCCCCGCCTCCCACTACAATCCGTGTAGCGGCCCCCTACCTAAGGAGCGCTCAATGCAGGAGCTCGAGAAGATCTGGATGAACGGCGCGCTGGTCGACTGGGCGGACGCGAGGGTCCACGTCGGCACCCACGGTCTGCACTACGGCGCCGGTGTCTTCGAAGGCATCCGTGCCTATGACACGCAGCGCGGCAGCGCCGTCTTCCGTCTGACGGATCATCTCGAGCGTCTGCACAACTCGGCGAAGTTGCTGTACATGGAGCTCCCATACTCGATCGACGAGCTTCGGGCCGCGTGCTTCGAGCTGATCGGAACGAACGGACGGCCGGAGTGTTACCTCCGGCCGATCGCGTTCTACGGGTACGGCGAGCTCGGCGTGTCGGCGATCGGCAATCCCGTCGAGGTTGCGATCATGAGCTGGCCGTGGGGCGCGTACCTCGGCGAGGAGGGACAGCGCAACGGCATCCGCGCGATGATCTCCTCGTGGAAGCGCGTCGGGCCGAACGTGATTCCGCACGTTGCGAAGGCGACCGGTATCTATCTCAACTCGATGCTCGCGGTGATGGAGGCGAACCGCGCCGGTTACGAAGAGGCCATCCTCCTGACCGACGAGGGGTTCATCGCCGACGGCTCCGGCGAGAACGTCTTCATCGTCCGCGACGGGACGATCTACACGCCGGATCTCTCCGCGTCGATCCTTCCAGGCATCACGCGCGATACGATCATCCAGATCGCGCAGGATCTCGGCCACCGAGTCGTCGAGAAGACGCTGATTCGCACCGATCTGTACCTCGCCGACGAGGTGTTCATGTGCGGTACGGCGGCGGAGGTGACGCCGATCCGCGAGGTGGACGATCACGTCATCGGGGCACCCGGGCCCGTGACGCTCGAGATCCAGGAGGCGTACCTCGACACCGTGCGTGGGCGTAGCGAACGCTGGGCGCACTGGCTCGAGTACGCCACGGTTTCGAAAGCAACCGCCGACGCGTGAGGGAAGCAACGCGCGAGATACCTCTCTCGCGCCCGTGGATAAGCGAGCGGGAGGAAGAGCTCGTGCTCGAGGTGCTCCGCTCGGGCCGCCTGTCGCTCGGACCATGGATCGAGCGCTTCGAGCAACTCGTCGCGGAGCGCGTAGGTGCGCCGTATGCCGCCGCGGTTTCGAGCGGCACCGCCGGTCTCCACCTGCTCTGTCGGATCGCTGGGATCGGTTCCGGCGACGAGGTGATCACGTCTCCACTCTCGTTCGTCGCCTCTGCGAACTGCTTCATCCTCGAAGGCGCAACTCCGGTCTTCGCGGACATCGATGCCCGCACGCTGAACATGGACCCCGCTGCGGTCGCGGCGTCGATCAACGAGCGCACACGCGCGATCGTCGCTGTCGACATGTTCGGCTATCCGTGTGAGCTCGACGAGCTGCGTGCACTCGCGGAAAGACATGGCCTGCTGCTGATCGAGGACTCGGCGGAGGCGCTCGGGGCGGAGTACAAGGGCCGTCCACTCGGCGCGCACGGCCCGTCCGGGGTCTTCGGCTTCTATCCGAACAAGCAGATCACGACGGGGGAGGGGGGCGTCGTCGTCACGCATTCCGAGGACGAGTGGCGTTCGCTCGTGAGCCTGCGCAATCAGGGACGCTCGTACGACGAGGGCGGCGGTTGGTTCAACCACGTGCGCGTCGGCCTCAACTACCGCTGGACGGATCTGCAGGCTGCGATCGGCATCGCACAGTTGGAGCGACTGGACGAAATCCTCGAGCGGCGTGCCAAGGCGGCGAGTCGCTACGGCGAGCTGCTTGCTGGTGTCGAAGGGATCGAGTTGCCCGTGGCGGACGACGCAGACCATCGCCGCTCGTGGTTCGTCTACATCGTGAAGCTCGCTCCCGGCGACGACCGCGCGCGGGTTCTCGACCAGCTCCGTCGCGAAGGTGTCCAGACCGCGGAATACATCCCGTGTATCCACCTTCAGCCCTACATGCGCGAGCGGTACGGCTTCGGCGAAGGGTTGTGTCCGGTCGCGGAGGACACCGCGGGCCGAACGTTTGCGCTGCCATTCTTCACGCAGATCGAGCCTGCAGACCAGGAACGAGTCGTCGAAGTGTTGCGCGCTGCGGTCAGCGCTGCCTAGCTCCGCCGCCTCCATGTCGGCACTGAACCGACACAGACACGCGCGTCGAGCTCGTGTATCGTCGACCGCGAGGGAGGCGGGCTTTTACCCCCACCCTCTTAAAGGGCGGGGGTTACACGCGCGCACGCGCGCGTCAACCTGAAACGGGATAATCGAAACGTGGCGGACGGCAACCGCATGGTCTTCCTCGGCTTCGGCAAATACGCGCGGGCCGACAAGATCTACGCGCTCGAGCCGCTCGGCGAAGGCGAACGCGGCCACGGTCGCCGCACGCGCGTCTGGATCGAGGGCGTCCCCGATCCGATCATCGCGTCACGCACAGAGCGGACGATCCTGCTCGAGATGGGGCAGGAGGACGCGGGCGCAAGCTCGCGGATTTTCGACCAGGCGCTCGACCTTGCCGAGCGGATCGTCGAACAGACGCAGGCCGGACGCGTCGACCTCGCGGATCTCGGCCGTCGCGCGAGGCGGCTGCTCGAGGCCACGGCCAGGCCGGACGAAACAGCCAAGCTCTTTTGAGCGACATCGCGCCGCCTACCGCGGCCAGGCAAGGTCTTCGTAGATTCTTCGTCGACCTGACGCCGTTACGAGAGTCGCGGGATTTCCGCAGGCTGTGGATCGGACAAACGCTGGCGCTGGTTCTCGGGGAGGTGACCTACGTCGCGCTCCCCTACCAGGTCTACCAGCTCACGAAATCGACCTTCGCCGTCGGCGCGATCGCGCTCGTCGAGCTCATCCCTCTGCTCTCGCTCACGTTTCTCGGCGGCGCTGCCGCCGACGCGCTCGACCGACGCCGCCTGCTCATCTACACGGAAGTGGGAACGGCGGCGTCTGTCGCGGGGCTCGTCGTGAACGCGGCGCTGCCGCATCCCCGCGTCGAGCTTTGCTTCGTCTTCGCATTCTTCGCCGCGGCGTTCTCGTCCTTCGGAGTCGGCGCAGCACGCTCCCTCATCCCGCGGCTCGTTCCGTCCGAGCACATCGCCGCTGCGCTCGCCCTCAACACGGTGTACGGCAACCTTGGCAACGTCATCGGCCCGGCCTTCGGCGGAGTGCTAATCGCGACGATCGGCCTGACCGGCGCATACGCGTTCGGCCTGGCAGGCTTCGCCGCCTCGCTGACGGCGTTCTGGCTGCTGCCGTCGATCGTTCCGATCGGCGCGTCGGAGTCGGTCGGGCTTCGCTCGGTGATCGAGGGCTTCCGGTTTCTGCGTCGACAGCGTGTCGTTCTCGGTTGTTTCCTGATCGACACGATCGCAATGGTCTTCGGGATGCCGAGCTCGCTCTTTCCCGCGCTCGCGCTCTCGCGGTTCCACGCGGGAGGATTCGTCGTCGGACTCCTGTACGCCTCGCCATCAGCGGGAGCGCTCGTGGCGTCGCTGCTCTCGGGCTGGATCGCACACCTCCGGCGGCAAGGCGTCGGCATCGTCGTGGCGGCAACGCTCTGGGGTGGTGCGATTACCGCGTTCGGTTTCGCTACCGCCTTGCCGGTCGCAATCCTTCTGCTCGCCGCTGCGGGTTGCGCCGACGCGTTCAGCGCAGTCATGCGCGGGACGATCATGTTCGCGACGACACCCGACGCACTTCAGGGACGGGTGTCCGCCGCATACCTCGCTCAGGTGACGAGCGCCCCGCGACTCGGCAATCTCGAAGCCGGCGGCGTGGCGACCTTGACGAGCATTCGCTTCTCGATCGTCTCCGGTGGGATCCTGTGCGTCGTCGGCTGCCTGCTGCTCGCGCTCTTCATCCCGGCGCTGATTCGCTACGACTCCCAGGCCCGCGAATGATCCGGCAGGACTTCTTCGCCCGCAGCGTCCACGAGGTCGCACCCGATCTGATCGGAGTGACGCTCCTCGTGGACGGAATCGGCGGCAGGATCGTCGAGGTCGAGGCATACGACCAGGAGGATCCCGCCAGCCATGGGTATCGCGGACGGAGCGCACGAAATCAGTCGATGTTTGGACCGCCGGGGCACGCGTACGTCTACCGTTCTTACGGAATTCACTGGTGCCTGAACCTGGTCTGCGCCGCCGAGGGAGTCGCCGAAGCCGCGCTCGTGCGCGCACTTGAGCCGACGTACGGGGTCGACGTGCAACAGGCGCGGCGCGGAGTGGAGGACGTCCGCGCGCTCTGCTCCGGGCCCGGGAAGCTCTGCCAGGCACTTGCAATCACCCGGGAGCACGACGGTCTCGCGCTCGACCGGCCGCCGTTCTTACTCGAGCAGCGGATCACCACCCCCGAGATCGTCACTGGCCCACGGATCGGGATCACGCAGGCGACGGAGCTCTCGTGGCGTTACGCGGAGGCGCGCTCGCGATTCGTCAGCCGGCCGGTGCGCGCAGCGCCAGCGTGACGGTCATGTGCTTGGCGGCCGCGACGCCTGCGTGCGGCCACTGACGGACGACGATTTGCCTTCCGTCCGCTCCCGTGGGACTCCGGACCTCGAATCCGGCTGCTTGCAGTCGACGTAGCGCACGCTCGAGCGGGAGTCCGACCACCTTCGGCACGACGCCGTGCAATGGCTTCGGTACCACGAGCGTCACGGTGTCGAAGGACGACAGGGTTCCCTTCCGCGGAATCTGGTTGACGACGACACCTAGACGCTGCCCCGCCGCCGCAGGCTTCCAG
The DNA here is from genome assembly GCA_046730515.1 of Actinomycetota bacterium. Lineage (GTDB taxonomy): Bacteria > Actinomycetota > Thermoleophilia > Gaiellales > Gaiellaceae > 3-1-20CM-4-69-9. The sequence continues at coordinate 17,057 of JBKPJA010000001.1, forward strand.
ACGACGCCGGCCTTCAACGGTTGGAGTGCCAGTCGGGCCTTCGCCTTCGCCAGCGTGTAGCCGATCACGGATGGGACGTCGACCTCGTTGACCTTGCAGTCTGCGGTGCGCGCAGGGCCGGATCCGCTGAAGTAGTCGACGTCGAAGACGTTGCGGCAATCGCCGTTGTCGAGCTCGAGCCTGCCGTCCCGGAAGACGACTCGCTTCGCCGTCGGATAGGGGACGCTGTACGACGGGAACGACTGGGGCGGCGTCTTGGCGAGCGCGGCTTGCGTGAACGCCTTCCAGATCTCCGCCGGGAAGGTGCCGCCGGCGACCGAACTTCCGTGGAACTCGGTCAGCATCGGCCGCAGGCTGTTCGGGTAGCCGACCCAGACCGCGGTCGCGAGCTGCGGTGTGTAGCCGACGAACCACGCATCCCCGAAGTTCTCCGTCGTACCCGTCTTGCCCGCAGCAGGGCGATTCGGCAGTGCAGCGCGCTTGCCGGTGCCCTGGGTCACGACGCCCTCGAGCAGATTCGTCAGGAGCGCGTCGTCGTTCGCAGGCAGGACCTGACGCCGCACCGGCCGGTTGTCGTCGACGAGCTTGTCGGCCGCGTTCCAGATGCGCGCGATCGCCCGCGGACGGTTGCCGAACGTCGCTCCGTCGATGCGCGCCCCGCCGTCCGCAAACGACGAGAATGCGCGCGCCATCTCCAGCGGGCTGACGGGATCGGCTCCAAGACCGATGGCGAAGTACGGATTGAGGTGGCGCGTGATTCCGAGCCGGCGCGCCATCGTCGCCACGTTCGCCGGCCCGACGAGCTGCGTCAGCTGTGCGAACACGCTGTTGTCGGAATTGATGATTGCGTTCGTCAGGTTGGACGAACCGACGTACTCGCTCTCGTAGTTGTGGACAACCCAGTAGCGGCCGCCGATGTAGATCGAGACCTGCTTCGACGGAAACACCGTCTCCGGCGCGATTCCTTGCGCGAGAGCCGCTGCGAGCACGAACGGCTTGAACGCCGATCCCGACTGGCGTTCGCCCTGCACTGCAAGGTTGAACTGGCTCTCCTGGTAGTTGTCGCCGCCGTACATCGCGACCACTTCTCCGGTGCGCGGCCGGATCGCGACCAGCGCTGCGGACGGCCCGTTGGGGATCGTCAGCACCGACTCGATCGCCCTGCGCGCGATCTTCTGCAAGCCGAGATCGATCGTCGTCTGGACGTTCAGACCCCCGCCGAAGACTCGGCGTGTGCCGTACTTCGAGACGAGCTCCTGTTTGACGTAATTGGCGAAGTACGGCGCCGGTCCCTGGATGCCGGGCAGGTGGACGTCTTGTGGGCGCGGCAGCGGCGTGCGCGCCGCAGCAGCGACGTCGGAGCTCGTGATGTCCTGTTGGGCGAGCATGTCGTTGAGCACTTCGAGCCTGCGCGCGCGCGCGGCGCGCGGGTTCGTCACCGGGTCGTAGCCGCTCGGATCTGCGGGCAGGCCTGCGAGGAGCGCAGCCTGCGCGAGCGTGAGCTGTCTTGCGTTCGTGTTGAAGTACGTCTGCGCCGCGCGCTGAATCCCGTAGGCGCCGTTGCCGAAGTAGATCGTGTTCAAGTACGCGGTGAGAATCCGGTCTTTCGACCAGCGCTGCTCGAGCTGCCACGCGAGCGCAGCCTCTTTCAACTTCCGTGTGATCGTGCGCCGCGAGGTCACGCACGAGTTCTTGACGAACTGCTGAGTGATCGTCGAGCCGCCCTGCACGACGCGGCTGTGCGTCACGTCCGCCCAGATCGCGCGGGCAATCCCGCGCACGTCGACGCCGCGGTGCTGATAGAAGCGTTTGTCCTCGACGGCGACGATCGCAAGTTTCATCACGGGATTGATGTCGGAGCTCGGCACGAGGATCCGGCTCTCCGAACCGCGTAGGGTGGCGAGGATGGTGTGATCGTCACTCGCGTAGATGTGGCCGTCCACCTCACGCGGAACATGTGCGGGATCGCACGTCGGAATCTGCCCCGCGATCGCCGTCACCATCCCGAAGGTGAACGACGCGAATGCGAGCAGGACGATGACGAGCAGGATGAGAAAGAGGCGGAGCTTGCGGATCCGCCGTCGGCGACCGTTCCCGGACGTGTCTCCCTTCCGTCTGCGGCGGAACAAGCGGCGGATTTTAGCTCTGCTCGGCTAGGTCAGCACCTTGATGAACGGCTGCTGCGTGGGCGTCGGCACCCGGTGGCGCTCGCGAGTTACCAGGACGACCGCACCCTTCGGAACCGGCACCTCCAGCGGAACCGTGGTCACCGAGCCGCCGGAGTTGAAAACGCCTGCCGGCTTGGGGGCGCCGCTCGTCGCAACCCAGGCCTCGTAGACGCCGTGTCGGTTGGAGGCGAGCCGCGAGAGGACGAGCGCTGCGGCGCCCTCGGGAGTGACGACGAGCCGCACGCGTTCTCCCGACTGGATGCGTCGCGTGTTCGGCGCGCTGAGGATCGCCGCCACCTGCGCCTGCTTGGCGTTGCGAGCCTGCAGACGGTCGACCTTGCTCTGGAGCGACGAGATCCACACCGCCAAGACGGCCACGGCTGCGACCGCGATCGCCGCCGCCGCTGCCGCGGGAACGGCCCAGCGCGGACGGAGGGGCGTGACGTTTGGCCGCTCCGCGCGCACACTCTCGAGAATCCGTTCGCGCAACTGCGGCGGAGGCGCCGGCGTTTCGACTCCGTACGCGAGCGCGGTCGCCGCCTCCGAGAGCGACGCGAGCTCCGTCCGGCAGCGGTCGCAGCGCGCCAGGTGCGCTTCGTACTCCCGCCGTTCATCGGGGTCGAGCGCA
>JBKPJA010000002.1:0-4253 GCA_046730515.1 Actinomycetota bacterium
CTCGAGGAGCCGGTTCGCCAGCTCGCCGACAACGCGGGCCTCGAGGGCTCGATCGTCGTCGACCGGATTCGCAACGGCGGCAAGGGGATCGGCCTGAACGTCGAGACCGGCGAGTACGAGGACCTCGTCAAGGCCGGGATCACCGACCCGACGATGGTCGTCCGCTCGGCGCTGCAGAACGCCGCGTCGATCGCGAAGAACATCCTCACCACCGAGGCAGTCGTCGCCGAGGCTCCCGAAAAGGAGAAGGCCGGAGCCGGCATGCCTGACATGGGCGGGATGATGTAAGACGAACGAAAGCTTCGCTTTTCGTTCGTGAAGAGGGCCGGCAGAAGCCGGCCCTCTTTCGTTCTCGCGGCGAGTCGAAGTGTGCGCTGTCGAGAGCGGTCTCGCCAGCGCGCCGAACGTCGAGCTAGCGACCTCCTTCCAGCCAAAGGGACGTCTTTCTGCGTCGATATCCGTCTCGTGAGCGAGGGAGCACGGATCGAAATAAGCCCGGAGGCCGCGGAGTGGATTCGGGAACGTGGTGGTCAGCTCTACATCTGGGCAGATCGCGCGACCTATTCCAAGTCGGCCGCGACCGCGAGACCGCGCTCTCGCGGTCGCTCACAGACGCTCGCCGTGAGAGGGCTCCGAACCCGGGCGAAAACGAAGTTTTCGCCCGGATAAGCAAAGCGGCCCGGGGAGGGGCCGCTTCGCGAGGGGGGATTAGGGGGAGGTGGTTCGCCTTCCGGTATCGGCGCTCCTCAGAGGCTTCCTCTCCCTCGATCGAGTGAATCCAGAGAGGCTTAGAAGCTGTAGCGCTCCTCTTTCCGGTAGTCGGCGTCGTTGTGGTACCCGTAGCGCTCCCAGAAGCCCGGCTGGTCGGCGGTGAGGAGCTCGATGCCGCGGAGCCACTTGGCGCTCTTCCAGAAGTACCTCGTACCGATCACGAGCCGAAGCGGCCAGCCGTGGTCCGGCGTCAGCGGCTCGCCGTCCGCGTTCCAGGCAATGAGCGCATCGTCCGCCTCGAGCGCCTCGAGCGGAACGTTCGAGGTGAAGCCCTGCTCCGCGTGTGCGAGGACGAAGTGCGCGCTCGGCTTCGGCCTCACGAGCTTCGCCAGCTCGCGCCAGTGAACTCCCTTGAATGAGGTGTCGAAGCGGCTCCAGCGCGTGACGCAGTGGCTGTCGAGCGTGAGCTCGGTCGTCGGCAACGCGCGCAGCTCGTCGTAGCTGAGCGTGAGCTCGTGTTCGACCTCGCCGAAGACGCGGAAGTCCCACGTGGTGAGGTCCGTCGCCGGAACCGTGCCTGCGTGCAGCACCGGCCACTTCTCTGTCAGGTACTGGCCGGGCGGCAGCCGCGCGGGATCGAGCCCCTTCTCGATCAGCTTCTGCTCCGCCTTCGTCCGGAAGAGCGTCATCCGAACCTAGACTAATTCTCATGGCCAGCGTTACGTCACAGCGCATCGTCCAGCGGCCGCGCGCATTCGTGCGCGTCGCGGGACCCGACGCGAGCGAGTACCTCCAGCGGATGCTCTCAAACGACGTCGAGGCGCTTCGCGTCGGTGACTCCTGCGAGGCTCTCCTGTTGACGGCTAAGGCGCGGGTGATCGCGCCGCTGCGTGTCGTTCGGCGTGGCCCAGACGAATTTCTGCTGTCGACGGAGCCCGAGCTGGGAGAACGCCTGCGCACGGAGCTCCTGCGCGCACGCTTTGCGGCGAAGGCGGAGATCGAGCACGAGGAACACGAGGCCTGGCTCGTGCTCGACGGCGACGAGGTGCTCGACGAGCGTCCCCCCGGCGACGAGGTGAGCGACGACGAGTACGAGCGCTGGCGGATCGCCGCGGGCATCCCGCGCTGGGGCGCCGAGATCGACGATCGTGTGCTTCCCGCCGAGGCCGGTCTCGACAAGACGCACGTCAGCTTCACGAAGGGTTGCTATCCAGGACAGGAGCCGATCGCGCGTCAGCACTATCGCGGCAAGGTCAACCGTCGTCTGCGCGTGCTCGAGGTCGATTCAGCGCGGCCGGGAGACGAGATTCGAGACGGCGACAAGGTCGTAGGCCGCGTGACGAGCGCCGTCCCTGGGCTTGCGCTCGGCTACGTGCGTAGCGAAGTGTCCGGCGACGCAACGCTCGAGATCGAGGGCCGACCGGCCCGGCTACACTAGGTCGCCCCGCGCCCGTAGCTCAGGGGATAGAGCGCAGCCCTGCGGAGGCTGAGGTCGCATGTTCGAATCATGCCGGGCGCATCTCAGCAACCGTAGCTAGAGGCATCGTCGAACGGGCGACGACACCGTTCCTCGATCACCACCTCCTCGCCCGCCCGCTCCGCCCGTTCGTAGAAGCCGTGACTCATGGCGGCGTGACCCGTCTCGTCTCACAGCCCTGGCCGCCGCGGAAGATGACGCAAATGTGTCTCCCGGCCGCGTTTGCCGAAGGGATACCGTCGCGATCGTAGGGGCGAGCCCCGCCGGCGCCGCTTCGGCGATGCCGGCCACGTCGGGGCGGATCTCATCGGATGTCCACTAGCGGGAGAAGCGCTGTACGACCGTGTCCATCTTTGCTGCCATCAGTGGTTCGAGCTCGGGGCTCGACTGGACGATCTGCGGGTGCGTTGGGCTGATCACTGTCTGCGCCTGGACGTACCGCCGGCTGACGTGTCTCTTCGACTGGGGCCCTCGTGACACGTAAAGCGCTCCTTCACTGGATGGTCACGGGATTCGTCGTGGCCGTACTCGCAGTCGTGACCATGATCGTCAACGGGCAGACGCACGACTACGTGCTGATCGTGTACTGGTACCTCGGCGCCGGCGTGATTGCGCTCTGCCTAGTCGCCTTTGCGGTGGGACGACGGCACACAAAGAACCCGCCCGCGCCGGGGTCGGTCCTCTGCATCGTCCCGGCATACAACGAGAACCCGGACGGCCTGCACAGGACGGTCGTCGCGCTGCTCAACCAGACGGTTCCGGTCGACATCGTCGTGATCGACGACGGTTCCCAGATCCCCGTCGTCCCGACCGTCGACCACCCGCGAGTGACGTGGACGAGCCAGGTGAACACGGGAAAGCGCGGCGCGCAGGTTGCGGTGCTGAGGGAATTCGACCGCGACGACTACCAGTTCGTCCTGACCGTCGACTCCGACAGCGAGCCGTTCCCGGATGCCTGCGAGCAGCTGCTCAGAGCGATGCACAACCCAAAGATCCAGGCGGCGACGGGGATGATCTACATCCGCAACAACGCCGAGAGCTGGGTCAGTCTCGCCGCCGACATCGACATCGGGACCTCCTGCGTGATGATGCGGGCGTCGCGGTCGATGCTCGGCGCCCTGGAGACGACCTCCGGCGCGCTCGCGCTCTACCGAAGTGAGCTCCTCTATGACCACCTAGACGGCTACGCCGTCGAATGCGGGACGGGAGACGACCGGTGGTTGGCGCTTCGGGCGCTGCGGCGCGGCGAGGTCGTCGCCGTTGCGGAGGCGCTTGTCGAGACCGACATGCCGACGACGCTTCGTGGTACGTACAAGCAGCGGCTGCGCTGGTCGAGGTCGTGGTGGTGGATGCTGCCCTATGTCGTCAAGTTTCTAGGGCCGAAGCAGTTGATCAGTCCGCTGTATGGCGTGACCCAGCTGCTCGTAACGCCGGTCATGGTCACGTACATCCTGGTCTCGACGATCTCGACTGCGGGAGGCCGGTATGACTCCCACGGCCAGATCCTCCTGGCGTATTTCGGCGCGTACGTCGCCGTGCGCTACGGCCTCGCCGCGCTCTACCTGATCGGCCGCCCGCGTGTTCCCCTACGCCGCAAGCTGGTGCTCTTCTGGCTCGGGACGCCCGCGGCGATTGTTCTCAACGTGCTTCTGCTCGTCCCAACGCGCTATGTCGCGCTGGGGAAGCTCTTCGACAACCGCTGGCAGACCCGCGAGCTGTCTGCCGCTCAGATCTCGCAGTTCCGTCAGGCGGCAGTGGTCGCCGACGCTGCGTAGTCGCACAGACCCGCACGACCGAAAGAAAGAGAGAGAAAAATGAACATCCGCAGGATCGCGAAGGCTTTGCCGGTCATCGTGTGCGGCGCAGCGCTGGCGCTTGTCGTGTCGATCAAGCCTGCGCGGGCGGCCACGTCGCCGATCAACAACGACTGCTCGGGCGGATCCGTCGCGTTTACGTTCGACGACGGTCCCGGGCCGAACACACCTGCCGTTCTGCAGGCGCTCGAGGCGCTCAACCTCAAGGCGACGTTCTTCGTCAACGGAGTCAAGGTCGACGCCTCGGCAGC
>JBKPJA010000003.1:0-12648 GCA_046730515.1 Actinomycetota bacterium
CTGCGCGCGTTGGACGGCCGAGGTGCACGCACACGCACGAAGGTCCCCGCTCGTGGCTAAGTGCTCCACCTGCGGCGCAACGCTCGCCAAGAAGGCCCGCTACTGCCCGCAATGCGGAGCTCCCGTCGCCGGCGACACCTGGGTGATAGAGACACCGCCCGAGGAGACGGGACCGGTGCCGGTCAACGTGACACGCGTCGAGCCGCGGTTCTACGGCGTGACTCCCGTCTACCTCACGTTCGGGCTCGCCATCGCGGCGCTCGCAATCACGATCATTCTGTTCGCAACCGGCCACTGGCAGGTCGGCTTGATCCTCTTCGGGGTGACGATCCTGCTCGTGCTCGCCTTCCTCGAGGCGTTGCGCCGCAAGCCGGAGGGAGCGGTCATTCGCTCGACGGCCGATGCCGTCCGCGGCCGAGCGGGATTCGCAGCCGAGGCGATCGCGACTCGCGGCCGGACGGCGACGCACCAGCTGGCCGCGCGCCGTGAGCTTCAGCGGCTGGCGCAGATCCGCACCGGGTTGCTGGTCGAGCTGGGCGAAGCGGTGTACCGTGGTGACACCGAGGCGACAGAGACGGCGCGGAGCCGGGTGGAGGAGCTCGACCGGTACGCCGCGCAGAGGGAGGCGGAGATGCAAGACCAGCTCGAGGCGTCGCGTCAACGGCTCACGCGTCGGCGCCTGGAGGTTCAGTCGACTGAGATCGTCGAACCGCAGCCCGATCCCGAGACACCGGCGCCGGGCGAGGGCAATCCGCCGGAGCCGGCGCGCATCCCCGAGCCGTATCCGCCTCCCGACGAAGGAACGCCGCCTCAGCCTGCGATCATCCCCGAGCCGGAGCCGGCCGTCATCCCGGAGCCAGGCCCGCAGGGCGAGAAGAAAGAACCCTAGGGCAGGGACGTCCGGCGCCCTGCCGAAGCTCTGGCCATGCTCCGACGCTCCACCCTGTTCGTCACGCTCGGCGCATGCCTCGTCCTGGCTGCGCCAGCTGCCGGTGACAATTCGGGCAAGATCCAGCAGCTGCACGCGAAGATCGCGGCCGCACAGCAGCACGAGGCCGCGCTGAATGCGCAGATCGCGTCGGTCACGACCGAGATCCGGACGCTCGAGCGCCGCGTCGGCGGTGTGTCGCAGCGCCTTTCGCTGTTGAAGCAGGACCTCGCGCTCCATCAGAGGAGGCTCGACAAGCTCAATGCGCTCTTCGCGTTCGAGACGCAGCGGCTGGTTGCGCTGCAGCGTGAGTACACGCATGTGTTGAACATGCTCAACCGGCGGCTCGTGGACATCTATGAGTCGCGCAGCCCGTCGACGTTCGAAGTCCTGCTCAACTCGAAGTCGATCGAGGACGCGGTGGAGCAGCTCCATTACCTGAACGCGATCGCACTACAGGACAAGAAGATCACACACGACGTCGGGGTCGCGCGCGACGCGATGCGGGTGGTGCGCAGGCAGACGAACAAGATCCGCGGCGTCGTCCAAGCCGAGACGAGAACCGTCGCCGTGCGTACGCAGGAGCAGCAGCAGCTTCACGACCAGCTGCTTGCGTCACGCAGCAACCTCGCCAGTGCGCGCAACAGGAAGCAGCACGCGCTCGCATCGACGAAGCAGCAGGAGCAGGACTGGTTCGCCGAAGCGGCGACGCTCGAGGCGCAGGACGCCCGCATCCGGGGTCAGCTCGCAGCGGCGCAAGGGCCGTCCGACACGACGCCCTCTTCGCACGGATTGATCTGGCCGGTTAACGGCCCGGTGACAAGCCCGTTCGGCATGCGCTGGGGCAAGCTCCATCCGGGGATCGACATCGGCGTCCCGACCGGCACGCCGATCCACGCGGCGGCCTCGGGAACGGTGGTGATCGCGGGGTGGGTCAGCGGCTACGGGAACTACACGTGCATCGACCACGGTGGCGGAATGGCGACCTGCTACGGCCATCAGGAGACGATCTACGTCCACGTCGGCCAGGCCGTTACCCAGGGGCAGGTGATCGGCCTCACCGACTGCACCGGCTACTGCTTCGGGCCCCACTTGCACTTCGAGGTGCGGATCAACGGGACTCCCGTTGATCCGATGGGCTACCTCTAGACAGGCCGTATCCCAAATCCGGCCGCCCCCGTTTACCTTTTGTAATCCGTAAGCGGCGGAGTCGAGGACAGGGTCGCGCCGCGTGCGAAAGGTCGTCTCCCGACGACGCCGGCCGTCTCCCCCGGGGCGGCCGGCCGTTTTAGGGGCGGGTAGCGGGTACCCGCGCCGGACGTCCTCATCCGGTTAGTCCGAACGTCTGGACAAGCAGAAAGACGTTCATCCCGCAGATCACGGCCGCAACGGCTACTGCTGCGACGACGGTCTGGCGGTGGTTGACGAGTGGGCCCATCAACTCGCGCTTGCTCGTGAACATCACCAGCGGAATGAGCGCGAACGGGATTCCGAACGAGAGCACGACCTGGCTCAGCACGAGCGTCCGCGATGGATCGAGGCCGAGCCCGATGACGACGAACGCGGGCGCCATCGTCACCAGCCGGCGCACGAACACCGGGATCCGCCGGCCGATGAAGCCCTGCATGACGACCTGGCCCGAGAGCGTCCCGACCGTGGAGCTCGACAATCCGGATGCGGTCAGCGCGAGCGCGAACAGGACGCTTGAAGCCCCGCCGAGAATTGGCTCGAGGGTGCGGTGCGCGCCTTCGAGCGAAGACACGTTCGTCAGTCCGCTGTTGAAGAAGACGGTTGCTGCGATCACGAGCATTGCGATGTTGATGAGGCCCGCGATCGACATCGCGATCAGCACGTCGATCCGCGTGTAGCGGTAGATCGTGCGCGCCTCGCGCTCGCTGCGCGGGACGATTCGGTGCTGAGTCAGCGCGGAGTGGAGGTAGATGACGTGCGGCATCACGGTCGCGCCGAGGATCCCGACCGCGACGAGCACCGACTCCTGGCCCTTGAATCCCGGGACGACCGCGTGGTGCAGAACTGAGAGGAAGGGCGGATGCGCGAGCCACAGCTCGGCGAGGTAGCAGATACCGATCACGAAGACGAACGCCGTGATCACCGCCTCGAACGGCCGGAACCCGAAGCGCTGCAGTCCGAGGATGGCGAAGGTGGTCACTCCGGTGATCAGCGCGGCGGGGAAGAGCGGGATGCCGAGCAGCAGCTTCAGCCCGAGCGCTGCGCCGAGGAACTCAGCCAGGTCGGTCGCCATTGCGATCACTTCCGCCTGGATCCAGAGCCCGATCGAGGTACGGCGGGAGAAGCGCTCGCGGCAAACCTCCGGCAGGTTGCGTCCCGTGGCGATTCCGAGCTTCGCCGACAGCGTCTGGATCAGCATCGCCATCAGGTTCGAAGCGACGATCACCCAGACCAGCGTCAGGCCGAACTTCGCGCCGCCCGCGATGTTCGTCGCGAAGTTGCCCGGATCGATGTAGGCGACGCACGCGATGAACGCGGGGCCTAGGAAGGGCAGGATCGTCCTGCGGTCACCCCGCAGGACGCGCTCGGCGACGATCTGGGTTGCTTCCACAACCCGAAGTTTAGCCTTGTCTAACTTTTCGGGCGCAGAACGTGCAGGTCCGGCAGGCCCCGATGCCGCTCGGACAGGTCAAAGCCATACCCGACGAAGAGCTCGTCGGGAACCGTAAAGCCGACGTAGCGAACGGGGAGATCCTCGACCAGGCGGCGGTACGGGCGGTCGAGCAGCGTCACCGCAGCCAGGGACGCCGGGTTGCGGAGCCAGAGCGCCCGGGAGAGGTAGTTGAGCGTGAGACCCGTGTCGATGACGTCCTCGACGATGAGGATGTCCCGGCCGCCAATCTCCGTGTCGAGGTCTTTCAGGAACCGGATGCGTGCGTGGCCGCCGGTCTCCGAGTCGGCGCCGTACGAGGCGAGCTCGACGAAGTCGATCGCGTGCAGGATCGGCATCGCGCGCGAGAGGTCGGTAAGGAAGATGAAGCTCGCCTTCAACGCGGCGACGAGCAGGGGCTCGCGTCCGTCGTAGTCGCGCACGATGTCGCGGCCGAGCTCCTGGACGCGCGCCTGCAGCTCCTCGCGCGTGAGGTAGATCTCGCCGAGCCCGTCGCGCTCAGCTACGAGGCCAGTTCGAGTCGATATCGCTGGGCCAAGCGCTCGATGTCGCGCTTGTAGAAGAGCTTTACTCGAATGTCCGGATAACGTTCGCGCAGCTTGCGCAGCTTGCGGTTCTTCCGCGTGACGAGCGACTGCTTCATCACCGTCACCTCGACGTAGAGGTCCTGCTCGGGTAGATAGAAGTCCGGCTTGAACGCCTCGACGACCCGTCCGCTGTCGTCTTCCTCGAGGACGAACGTGGTCGGCTCATACTCCCAGGGGACGCCGTAGTAGTCGAGGACCTTCGCACACTCGAGCTCGGCGCGGTTCGCGAAGCGCGGGGGCTCCTGGCCTCGATATGCCTGGAAATCCGGTGTTTCCAGCGTCACCTCGAATCAGGGTAGCAAGAGGTCCGGATGGCCCCCGGGCCGCTGAACCGGCCCTATGCTTCGTCCATGGCTGAGCTCGACGGCGCCGCCAAGCCGTTCGTGATCGCGCAGATCTCCGATCTGCATTGCGGTGGGCCGCACTTCCTTCCCAATCTGCTCGAGCGTGCGATCACCGAGGTGAACGACCTCGAGCCGAAGATCGTCGTCGTCTCCGGCGACCTGACGACCTTCGGGTTCAAAGAGGAGTACGCGCAGGCGAAGTCCTACCTCGACAGGATCGAATGCGAGCACGTCGTCGTCATTCCCGGTAACCACGACTCCCGCAACGTCGGCTACGTCCACTTCGAGGAGCTCTTCGGCGACCGCAACTCGGTGCTGCAGGTCGACGGCGTGACCGTTGTTGCGGTCGATTCCACCGAGCCCGATCTCGACCACGGACAGATCGGCCGCGGGCGCTACGGCTGGATCGAGGAGAGCTTCGCGACGCCGGCCGATCTCCGCGTCTTCGTCTGTCACCACCACCTGCTGCCGGTGCCCGGGACGGGGCGCGAGCGCAACGTCATCTACGACGCCGGCGACGCGATCGAGTGCCTGCAGCGCGCAGGCGTCAACCTCGTCCTCTCGGGGCACAAGCACGTTCCCTATGCCTGGCGGCTCGAGGATCTGTTCGTCGTCAACGCCGGCACAGTGTCGTCCCTGCGGCTCCGCGGCAACACGCGTCCCTGTTACAACGTGATCGAGTTCACGGGCACGCACGTCGACGTCTGGCGCAAGTACCCGTATCACGGGCAGGAGAAGATCATCCAGTTCGCGCTCGATACGCTCGAGTTCGAGAAGTACACCGCGCGGATCGAGGGTGAAGTGACGGCCAGACGGTGAAAGCCGTCGTGGTCATCGACGGGGAGCACTACGCGCCGGTCGTGCGTGCGGCGCTCGACGCGCTGCCGTACGAGGTCATCGGGGTCTGGCTCGCAGGCGGCACCGAGAAGCTGCGCGGGGGAGAGGACTACGGGGTTCCGGTCGTCGACGACTTCGACGCCGCGGAGATCGTCGTCGATCTCTCCGATGAGCCGGTGTTGTCGCCGCCCGCCCGCTTCCGGATCGCAAGCCGAGCGCTCGCACTCGGGATTCCCTACGTCGGGGGGGACTTCCGCTTCGAGCCGCCTGTCTACGAGCCGTTTGCGCTGCCGTCGATCGCCGTAAGCGGAACGGGCAAGCGAGTTGGGAAGACGGCGGTTACCGGTCACGTTGCACGGAAGCTCGCACACGACGCAAACGTCGTCGTCGTCGCGATGGGCCGCGGTGGCCCGGAGCGTCCGGAGGTGATCGAATCGGCGCCGACCCTCGAGTCGTTGCTCGCACTTTCCCGTTCCGGCAGGCACGCGGCTTCGGACCACCTCGAGACTGCGGTTGCAGCGGGCGTTGTCACGATCGGGTGTCGACGCGCGGGCGGCGGCCTCGCCGGTGCGGTTACGTACTCAAACGTGCACGAAGGGGCGCGTCTGGCTGCCGAGCGTTCGCCCGACCTCGTCGTCTTCGATGGGAGCGGCGCGGCGATCCCACCGATCGCCGTCGACAAGCGCGTGCTCGTCGTTGGACCGGGCCAGGACGCGACCGCGTACCTGAATGCGTATCGCGTGCTGATCTCCGACGCCGTTGTCGTGCTCGGCGAAGCGGACGCCGACGCAATCCGTGCGCTGAAGGACATCCGGGTAATCTCGGTCGAGCTCAGCCTGCGTCCGCTCGCGCCGTTGCACGGCCGCCGCGCGGCAGTGTTCACGACCGGGCCAGCGCCGACGGATCATCTCGATGCAGAGGTCGTCACAGTTTCCCGCAACCTCGCCGACCGCGCACGTCTGCGCGCCGATCTCGCACAGATCGACGCAGACGTCTACGTGGTCGAGCTGAAGGCGGCGGCGATCGACGTCGTCGCCGAGGCAGCCGCGGAGCGCGGTGTGCCGACGGTGCTCGCCGTCAACGACGTCGTCTCCGGCGAGCTGGACGCATACCTCGAGGAGTTGCTCCCTGTGGGAGCCGGCGGATGAATCACCGCCGGCACGCAGAGCCGCTACCGCTCGGAAGCGCGGAGCAGCCGTTCTCCAAAGGGCTAATGGCGCGTACGCTCGTTGCGGTCGGCGTCCCTGCCGTGCGCGCGTACGAGCTCGCGCGTCGAATCGACGGCGACCTCACGCAGCGCGGCGAGCAAACCGTCGACCTCGCGCGGTTGGAGGAGCTCGCCATGGAGACTCTCGGCGAAGACAACGGTTTGGCGGCAGTGCGGCGGCTGCGCCGCTACGCAGACCTCCAGGAGCTCGACCTGCCGGTGATCCTGTTGATCGGCGGCTCGACAGGAACGGGGAAGTCGACGGTCGCCACGGAAGCCGCGTACCGGCTCGGCATCACGCGCGTGACCTCGACGGACTTCGTGCGGCAGACGATGCGCGCGTTCTTCTCGCAGGAGTTCATGCCGTCAATTCACTACTCGAGCTTCGAGGCGGCCGCGGCTCTGCGCCAGCCCGAGCAGGCGGAGGATCCGGTGATCGCGGGCTTCCTCGAGCAGACGCGGAACGTGCTCGTGGGCGTGCGGGCGTCGATCGAGCGAGCGCTGCAGGAAGGCTGGTCGATGGTGCTGGAGGGCGTGCACCTCGTGCCCGGGATGCTGCCACGAATCGAAGGCGCGCTCGTTGCCCAGTGCGTGCTCGCGATCGACAATCCCGAGGTCCACAGCGGCAACTTCATGATCCGTGATACGGGCTCCAACGGGCTGCGTCCCCACTCGAAGTACATCGATCGCCTGGACGACATCCGCCGCATCCAGGACCACATCGTGTCGCGCGCGCGCCGTCACGGGGTGCCTGTGATCGAGAACGGGGACATCGAGGGGGCGATTCGCCAGGTGATCGAGTTGGTGCTGGAGGCCTCCGACGAGGTACAACCAGTCTGATGGCCGAGACGATCGAAGCCGCGCTCGAGACCGAAGCTCCCGCGCAGCCGCAGGGTCTCTGCTTGTGCGAGAACTACGCGCGGGTGACCGAGGCCGCAGCGCTCGCCGGCGCGCGCTGGCTCGGTCGGGCCGACGAAGCAGGCGCCGACCGGGACTCTGCGCGCGCAATGCGCGAGGCGCTCGACGACTTCCCGATCGAAGGACGGATCGTGATCGGCTCCGCCGACGAGGAGTCGCCGCTGCGCGCGGGAGAGGAGATCGGGGCCGGCGGCGTTGCCGCTGACCTCGCCGTCGATCCACTCGAGGGACGCGGCGTCGTCGCGCGCGGCGGGAACGGCGCGATGTCGATGATCGCGGTCGGCGAGCCGGGCTCGCTGTTGCAGTTGCCCGACATGTACGTGCGCAAGATGGCAGTCGGGCCGCGTGCGCGCGGTGCGATCGACCTGATGAGACCGATCGGCGAGAACATCCGCGCGATCGCGGACGCGTTCGGCCGCGGAGTGAACGACCTGACGACGATCGTCCTTGACCGTCCCCGCCACCACGACCTGATCGAGGAGATTCGCGCGGCGGGCGCTCGCATCAAGCTGATCCAGGACGGGACGGTGACGGCGTCGATCTCTGCGGCGATCCGGGGTACGAACGACCATCTCGCGGTCGGGATCGGCGGCACGCGTCAGGCGGTGATGTCCGCGGCAGCCCTTCGCTGCCTCGGCGGAGAGCTGCAGGCGCAGCTGTGGCCGACGACGCGCACCGAGATCGAGCGCGCGGTCGAGGCCGGAATCGAGGACGTCGGTCGTGTGTTCACGACGGAGGAGCTCGCTCCGGGAGAAGTGATCGCCGTTGCGACGGGCGTATCGAACGGCGACTTGCTGCGCGGAGTGCGTTTCCTTGCCGACAGCGCGCGCACACATTCGCTTGTCATGTGCACGCGGTGCAACTGGGTGCGGTTCGTCGACGGCATCCACTTCTTCGCACGCGAGCGGCGCGAGGAAGTGCGGCTCCTCGGACAGTAGGCCGCGGCTACACTCGACCTCGTGCCCACCAAGGAAGAGATCACCGAAGCGCTGCGCCAGGTCGAGGATCCCGAGCTCGGGATGGACATCGTCGACCTCGGTCTGCTCTACGACGTCGACGTCATGGGCCCGCGCGTGAAGGTCACCTACAGCCTGACCTCGATGGGCTGCCCCGCGGGGCCGCTGATCGAGCAGGACATCGTCCGCGTCGTGCAGGAGCTGCCCGACGTCGAAGCCGTCGACATGGAGCTGACGTTCGACCCGCCGTGGACACCGGAGAAGATGTCCGACGACGCGAAGTTCATCCTCGGGATAGGCTAGGTCGACTAGCCGGTATACGTTCCTCCGGAGTGGCCCGGAAAGACAGACGAGAGAGGCTCGCGCGTGCGATCGGCGCGGGAGGAGGCGCGTTCGTCGGCGCCTACGTCGGCGGGCCGCTCGGATTGATCGTGCGTGGGCTCGTCGGCTACCGACTCGGGAAAGAAGCACGTGCCCTAGCGGAGCTCTGGCGCCCGACTGGGAGGCGCTGAGGACCGCCTCGCGTTCGTCGCGAGCCGGGCGAGGCCGCCTCTACCGTCAGTCCCCGCCCGGCTCATTTCAATAGACGCATCACTATTAAAAGCCCTGCGCTGCGCGGCCCCCCTTTAGAGGTAGGTCCCACCTGCCGACAAGGAAGGTGGCGCACCGCTTACGGCTTGGGTCGCGGGGAGCCGCAGCCCCCGGCTCTTGTCCGAGCGGTGCGCCTTTGACTTACGGCTCGGTCGGTTTGTCGGCTCACCGGTTTGAATTTGCATACTGGGAGCCGGCTATGGGGAGGAAGATCGCCGTCGTCGGCGTGAGCGGCAACGGCAAGACGACGTTTGCGCGCCGGCTGGCCGCGAGGCTCGACCTCCCGTATACGGAGCTCGACGCGCTCAACCACAAGCCGGGCTGGGTCGAGGCGACGAATGACGAGTTGCGGCGCGACGTCGAGGCGGTGATGAACAGCTCGGACGGCTGGGTGCTCGACGGCAGCTACAACAGCAAGCTCGGCGATCTCGTCCTCACTCGCGCGGACACGATCGTGTGGCTCGATCAGTCGCTGCCGCTCGTCCTCAAGCGCCTCGTCACGCGTGCCGTGAAGGACATCGTGACGAAGCGTGACATGTTCAACGGCAACCGGCGGACGTGGCGCTTCGCGTTCTGGGGAAAGGATTCGCTAGTCGGCTTCGCGGTTCGAATGCACTTCCGACGGCGGCGCGACTGGCCGTCGCTCTGGGAGCGTTATCCGAGTCTCGAGGTCGTCCGCCTCCGTTCACCACGCGAGGTCCAGCGGTGGTTCGAGTCGCTTACTCCGGGATCCGCAGGATGATCTTGCCGAGTTGCTCGCCGGCCTCGAGGCGCTCATGCGCTGCCGCCGCGTCCGCGAGCGGGAACACCTCGTCGATCACCGGCCTTGCCTTGCCGGAGCCGACGAGCTCGTAGACCGCCTCGAAGTCCTCGCGCGTACCCATCGTCGAGCCGTAGATCGTCAGTTGCTTCCACCAGATGCGGTGGAGGTTCGCCGGTGGATTCGGGCCCGTGGTCGCACCACACACGCAGACGCGTCCGTCGACGCGTGCCGCGTTCAGAGAACGTTTCCATGTCGCCTCGCCGACGTGGTCGACGACGACGTGTGCGCCGCCGCCGGTGAGCTCCTTCACGATTGCGACGACGTCGTCCGTCTCGTGGTTCAACGCAGCGTCTGCACCGAGCTCGCGCGCTTGCTCGAGCTTCGCCTCAGAATGCGACGTCACGATCACGAACGCGTCGAGCGCCTTTGCGATCGAGAGCGCCGCGGTCGATACGCCTCCGCCGATCCCCCAGACGAGCAGCCACTCCTCCGGCGCGAGCCGCGCTTTGGTGACGAGCATCCGATACGCGGTCTCAAACACGAGCGGGAAGGCAGCGGCCTCCTCGAACGTGAGGCCGTCCGGCATCGGATAGACCTGTGAGCGCGGAAGCGCGATCAGCTCTGCGTGTGTTCCGTCCGAGTGCTCCCCGACGACGTCGATCGTGCCGTCGCCCAGCTCGAGCCCGGGATTGACGACCACCCGTTCGCCTGGTTCGAATCCTTCGCCGGAGACGACGACACCGGCGCCGTCCGCCCCGAGGATGCGCGGCTTGGGCACGGAGGGGAGCCCTTTGCGGATCCAGACGTCAAGGTGGTTGAGCGACGCGGCGCGTAGCGCGATCAGAACGTCGTCGGAGCCCGGCTCGGGGTCGGGCGCCTCCTCGTAGCGCAAGACCTCCGGGCCGCCGTCGGAGTGGATTCTTACGGCTTGCACGGCACAATCAGAACATATGACCGCCGCAGAGCTTGCGGACTTGGGGGAAGAGCTCGGCTTGGACGTCCTAGGCGCGGCGGCGGCTTCCGTCTACGCGGAGACCGAGCAACACATCCGCGGGCGGCGGGCGCGTGGCCTCTTCGGCGGCATGCGCTTCACGATGGCCCAGCCGGAGGTCTCGTGCCATCCCGAGCGGCTCTTGCCCGGCGCGCGCACGGTCGTCTCCGCCGCGCACTGCTACTGGACCGACGAGCCGCCGCTCGGCCCCGGCGAGGGGAGGCTGCCGCGGTACAGCTGGTACGACGGCTATGCCGTCCTGCGCGAGCGGCTCGCTGCGCTTGGACGGCGGCTCGGGGGCAGCTACCGCGTGTTGGTCGACGCGAACCACCACGTCGACCGCGAAGCGGCCGTCCGCGCCGGCGTCGGCTTCTACGGGAAGAACACGATGCTGATCACGCGCCGCTTCGGTTCGTGGGTCGTGCTCGGGACGTTGATCACGGACGTCGAGCTCGAGCCGACGCCGCCGCTCGACCTCGATTGCGGCTCGTGCACGCTGTGCATCGACGCGTGCCCCACGGGCGCGCTCGACGAGCCCGGCACGCTCGACGCGACGCGCTGTCTGTCGTATTGGACGCAGGCGCCGGGGCCGATCCCGGAAGAGTTTCGCGCCGAGCTCGGTGCTCAGATCTACGGCTGCGACATCTGCCAGGACGTCTGTCCGTGGAACCGCGGTGTCGAAAAGCGACGTGCCGGGGGTCAGCCCCCTGACGGGTCCGAACCGCACGTGTCGCTCGTCGAGTGGTTGCAGAGGGAGCCAGACGAGCTGCGCCGAATCTACGAGCGACTCTACGTGCCATCCAACGACGCGACCTATCTGCGGCGCAACGCGCTCGTCGCGCTCGGGAACACGGGTGCCGATCCGGCCGCGCTCGAGCCGTTCCTCGACGGCGAGGACGAACTGCTGCGCGAGCACGCGGAGTGGGCTGTTACGCGAATCGGGGAGCGCGATGCCGGCTCGTAGTCGCAAAGGTCTGCGGGAAGCCGAGAACTGGCTCGCGTGGGTCCGGCTCGGTGCGGTTCCGTTCGCGGTCTTCCAGGTTGCGCTCGGCTCCAGCTACCCGCCGCACTACGAGTTCTTCGCGTGGCTGACGACCGGAGTGTTCGCAGCCGGAGCGATCACGTTCTTCGTCCTTGCACGGGGGCGCGCGATCGGCCCGCGACTCGCACTTGCGGCCCTCACCCTCGACACACTGATCGTCTCGGCGTACATGCTCATCTACAGCTTCGAACGCGCGACCCCGATTCGCCAGCTGACCTTCTTGCCGATCACCGAGGGCGCGCTGCTCTACGGGATCCGCGGTTCGGTCGCCCTCGCGATCGTCACCGCGCCGGTGATCGCTGCGTTCGAGTGGATGCGATCGCGCCACTACCCGCCGCATCACTACCAGGTCAACTTCGTCACCTTCCAGGTCGGGGTCGGCCTGTTGGTGGGCCTGCTCATCGGCTGGCTCGTCGAGCGCCTGCGCGGCGAACGTGGGATCGCAGAGCGACGTGTCGATCTGCTCGAGGCGGCGAATCGGTGTGCACGTGCCCTCGCGTCTTCGCTCGACGTCGACGAGGCGTTCAACGTGTTCATCCACGAGCTCGGAGCGCTTGTCCCCTTCGAGCGCCTGACGATCGTCCTCGTCGACGGCGATCGTGCCGAGGTGATGGCGGCTGCGGGACGAGGCGTGGAACGTGTCTTTCCGCGAGGCTCGGCGCGCCCCGTCGCGGGCTCGGTGCTGGAGGAAGTGCTGCAGGGACACGTCGTCTACCGCGAGGCGATGCGCCCGCCGCAGTATCCCGAGGAAGAGGAGTTGCTGAGCCTCGGGCTGGAGTCGCGCCTGCTCGCACCGCTCCAGGTCGGGCCGCGCACGATCGGGATGCTCGGGCTCGCCCGCGA
>JBKPJA010000004.1:0-9148 GCA_046730515.1 Actinomycetota bacterium
TCATGGAAGGCCGCCGTTGGTCGGAGGGACTGCACCAGGCGATCGAGGCGAAGGAGCACGTGAAGATCCAGGAGGAGAACGTCACGCTCGCGACGATCACCCTCCAGAACTACTTCCGCCTCTACGAGAAGCTCGGCGGCATGACCGGTACTGCGAAGACCGAGGAGAAGGAGTTCGTCGAGATCTACGGCCTGAACGTGGTCGAGATCCCGACCAACGAGCCGGTCGCGCGCGACGACAAGAACGACCTGATCTTCAAGTCGACCGCGGGAAAGTTCACTGCAGTGATCCGCGACATCAAGGAGCGGCACGAGAAGGGCCAGCCGGTCCTCGTCGGCACGATCGCGGTCGAGACCTCCGAGTACCTGAGCGAGCTGCTGAAGCGGCAGGGGATCCCGCACAACGTGCTCAACGCGAAGGAGCACGCGCGCGAGGCGGAGATCATCAAAGACGCAGGGCAGCCGCACGCGGTCACGATCGCGACGAACATGGCCGGCCGCGGTGTCGACATCAAGCTCGGCGACGGTGTCATCGACCGCGGCGGGCTCTACGTGCTCGGCACGGAACGCCACGAGGCGCGGCGCATTGACAACCAGCTGCGCGGCCGTTCCGGCCGCCAGGGCGACCCGGGCGAGTCGCGGTTCTACCTCTCCGGCGAGGACGACCTCGTGCGCCTGTTCGCGGGCGAGCGGATCAAGCGGATCATGGAGCGCTTCAAGATCCCCGAGGATCAGCCGATGGAGGCGTCCATCCTCTCGCGGCAGATCGAGAACGCGCAGAAGAAGGTCGAAGAGCAGAACTTCGTCGCGCGCAAGAACGTCCTCAAGTACGACGACGTGATGAACATCCAGCGCAAGGTGATCTACGAGCAACGGCGCGGTGTGCTCGAGGGCGACGACATGTCCGAGCAGGTGAAGGAGTGGATCGACGAGGTCGTCCGGCGCACCGTTGAGCAGTTCACGCAGGAGGAGTACGCGGAGGAGTGGGACCTCGAGGCGCTCTGCAAGGGGTTGGAGGCGCTCTACGGCACCGAGATCACGCCCGCCGAGCTGCGCGAGGAGGACGTCGACGTCACGTCACGCGAGGCGCTCGTCGAAGAGTTCCGCGACGACGCGCTCCTCGAATACGACGAGAAGGAGAAGGAGCTCGGCACTGAGCTGATGCGCGAGCTCGAGCGCTTCATCGTCCTGCAGGTCGTCGACCAGCGTTGGCGCGAGCACCTCGACGCGATGGATTACCTGCGCGAGGGGATCCACCTGCGCGGGATGGCGCAGAAAGATCCGCTCGTCGAGTACCGCAACGAAGGACACGGGATGTTTGCGGAGCTCGGATCCGCGATCCGCGACGAGGTCGTGCAGATCCTCTTCCACGCGCAGCTCGAGCCGGCCGCGGCGGAAGAGGCGCTCGCTGTGGGCGACGGTAACGGCGCGCAGCCGGGAGCGAATCTGCAGTACGAGCACCAGTCGCTCGCGGGCGCGGAGGCGATCGCCGCCGCGGGCGCGGGCACTGCGTCGACGGCGACGATGGCGATGTCAGGCGGCGGCGCGGTGGCCACTGGGCCGCGACAGATCGTCAAGTCGGAGCGCGAGAACATCGGCCGCAACGACCCGTGCTGGTGCGGCAGCGGCAAGAAGTTCAAGAAGTGCCACGGCGCCTAGCGCCGCGCTTCGCTCTCACCCACTGCAGGCAGCCGTTTCCGCCGTGGCCTCCAGCTCGGCCCAGGAGACGTAGGTCTCGTCGACGTTCACCATGACGACCGCGGCACGGCTTCCGTTCGGTCGTGCCACGGCGACGGTTCGATAGGCGTTGAAGTCACCTTCGTGGCCGAAGCCGGTTCCGCAGGGAGTGTCGAACCGCATCAAGCCGAGGCCGTACTCCCTTGCCGGAGGCGTGACGGTCTCCATCGCCGTCACCAGGCCCGGCTGAAGGATGTGTCCGGAGAGGAGCCGCGCGTAGAGCGTCGTCACGTCGTCGGCATTCGAGACGAGCGCCCCGGCAGCCCACAGCCACGACGGGTTGAGGATCGAGGTGGCATCGACAAGCGGGGTCGCGCTCATGAGCGTCGCGCGCCCGACGTACCCGTGGACGAGGCCGCTGTCATCCGGCCCGACTGGGAACGCGGTCTCCGCGAGACCGAGCGGCTGGAGGATCCGGTCGCGGAGCTCGTCGTCGATGCTTCGTCCGGTCGCCGCCTCGATGACGAGCCCGAGCAGGACGTAGTTCGTGTTGGCGTAATGCCAATCCGTGCCGGGCGGGAAATACAGCGGATGCGAGTCGGCGAGGGCGATGAGCTCTTTCGGAAGCCAGATCCGGTGTGGGTCGGCGAGTAGGGTCGGCTCCCAGCTCGCGTCGTCGTTGTAGTTGAAGAGCCCGCTGGTGTGGTCGAGCAGCTCTCGCACCGTGATCGCTGCGCCGTTTGGGACTAGGCCGGGTAGCCAATGTTCGACTGTGTCGTCGAGGCTCAGCTTGCCCTCCGTTGCGAGCTCGAGCACGACCGTGGCGACGAACGACTTCGTCAGACTCGCGATACGCCAGCGATCTGTCGCGTGCAGAGGCACGCGTGGTTGTCGCTCCGAGACACCTGCGGCTGCGCGGCGGACTCGGCTCGGCGTTCTCACCTCCGCGAGTGCGCCGGGCGCGCCGTCGCGAACGAGGCGCTTGACCAGCCGCTGGAGCACCGGCGTCGTGCGCGTGGCCGCACTCGCCGTCAGGACGTGCGCAGATGCCGGCGTCGCGAAGCAGAGCGCGATCAAGCCGCCGACAATGAAGCTACGGCGGAATCGCATCTTCCAGAGTGTCCCGCAGACACTCGCCGCCGACAAGGGTCAGACCCAGCCGGGGTCTGACCCTTTTCAGGTCGTGTTCCGTTTGTCAGCGGGTCGAACCGGTAAGGTTGGCCGCCGATGACGCTTCGCCGCCCGGGTGCGCTGACACAGGAAGCGCTGCTGGCAGCTGGCGCGGCCGCTTCGTTGACGGCGATCCTCCTCTGGATCGGCCCGCCGGGCAACGATCTCGCCGCGCACCTGTACCAGCGCACGCTGTTCCTCAAGCACGGCTTCGTGCTCTGGAACAACTTCTGGTACGCGGGCCGCTACTCGTTCGTCACCTACAGCATCCTGTACTACCCGCTCTCGGCGCTGATCGGGATCAAGGTGCTCGGCCTCGTGTCGATCACCGCAGCCGCAGTCGCGTTTGCCGTTGTGGTCGGGCTGCAGTGGGGACAGGCCGCCCGCTGGTCGTCGAGGACGTTCGCGCTCGTGTGGGCGGGTACGGCTCTCTCCGCGGCCTTCCCGTTCGCACTCGGCGCGGCGCTCGCGCTGCTGGCGATCTGGGCGTTGCAGGAGGGACGGCGCGGGCGCTTCGCCGTGCTCGTGCTGCTGACGCTCGCCGCGAGTCCGCTCGCCTTTCTTTTCCTCCTGGTCGTGCTGCTCGGCGTCGCGATCACCCGCCGCCCGCCGCGAAAGGAGCTTGCGATTCCCGCGGCCGTGCTCGGCGCTGCGGCGCTGCTCGAGCTTGCGGTGAAACGACTCTTCCCGGAAGGCGGGAGATTCCCGTTTCACGCGAGCCAGCTCGTTCCCGCCGTGATCTTCTGCGTGTTGGGCGCATTGATCACGCGGACGCAGGGCCGCTCGCGTCCACTGCTCGGCCTCTTCATCGTCTACCTCGGCGCGTGCGTGATCTTCTTCATCGTCCCGACCGAGCTCGGGGCGAACGTCGAACGGTTGCGGTACGCGGCCATCCCGCTCGCGTTGCTGGCCGTCTCCCTCGCAGCGTGGCGACCGGTCGCGCTCGCCGTGCCGCTGCTCGCAATCGCCTGCGTGTGGAACGTGACCCCGCTGATCGCGAACTACCGGCACGCAGCCGCCGACACCGCGTCGAAGGAGTCGTACTGGCAGCCTGCAATCCGCTACCTGCACCACAATCTCACGCCCTCGTACCGAGTCGAGGCCGTGGACACCCTCGAGCACTGGGACGCCGTGTATCTCCCGGAGGCAAACGTGCCGATCGTGCGCGGCTGGTACCGGCAAGAGGATTTTCCGGCCAACGCTGTTCTCTACAACGACGAGATCGGTCCGAAGACATATCGGCAGTGGCTGCGCAGCCAGGGCGTCCGCTACGTCGTTCTCAGCGACGCTCCGCCCGACTACAGCTCGCGCGCCGAGGAGACGCTGCTCCGGAGTGGCAGCTCCGGTCTGAACGTCGTCTTCCGCGCGCGCCACCTCGTGATCTACGAGCTGCCGAATGCGACACCGGTGATCACCGGGCCCGCGCCGGCGGATGTCGTCTCGGTGAGACCGACGCAACTGCTGCTCCGCGTCAGCGCGCCGGGGGAGTACGGCGTCGCCGTTCGTTTCTCTCCGTACTGGCGCACGCTCGAGGGATGCGTGTCGAGCGCGCCGAACGGGATGACGCGCCTGACGACGTTCCATCCGGGGCTCGTCCTGCTCGACTTCAAGGTCAACGTGCACCGCAGTCTCGAGGCACTCACCGGCCTGGAGCCCGCGCGCGTCTGCCAACGCTAACCTAGACACGTGGCCGAAGAAACCGCGCAACCGCTGGAGCAACAGCTCGAGGAGATCGGATCCAGGTTGGCCTGGGTCCGTGATTACCTTTGACCCGGATGCGCTGAGCGCCCGTCGCGCCGAGCTCGAGGCGCAGATGGGCGAGCCCGGCTTCTGGGACGACCAGGAGCGTGCGGCGAGAATCTCCACCGAGCACGCAGGCGTTTCGCGCAAGCTCGAGCGGTACGAGCAGCTGCGCCGCGATTACGAGGACGCGCAGGAGTTGTTCAGTCTCGACGGCGGGATGGAGGACGAGATCCGCAAGTCTCTGCGACCGCTCGAGCACGAGCTCGACCGCCTGGAAGAAGATGCGCTCTTCACGGGCGAGTACGACTCCGGTGACGCGGTCGTGACGATCCAGGCCGGCGGCGGCGGCACCGACGCGCAGGACTGGGCAGAGATGCTGCTGCGCATGTACCAGCGCTGGGCGGAGCGACGGGGCTTCAAGCGGGAGATGCTCGAAGCGAGCCCGGGGGAGGAGGCGGGGCTCAAGTCGGCGACGATGATCGTGCGTGGGGAGAACGCGTACGGGACGCTCAAGGCGGAACGCGGGCCGCATCGGCTCGTGCGGCTCTCGCCGTTCGACCAGGCGCACCGGCGTCACACGTCATTCGCGGGAGCGATCGTGTCGCCGCTCCTCTCCGACGAGGCGGAGCCGGAGATCGACGAGAACGACCTCCGCATCGACACCTACCGGGCGAGCGGCGCAGGCGGACAGCACGTGAACAAAACGGACTCGGCGGTTCGGATCACGCACATCCCGACCGGCATCGTCGTCAGCGTCCAGAACGAGCGGTCACAGGCCGCGAACAAGCACACGGCGATGAAGATCCTCGCCTCGCGGCTGGCGGAGCGGGCCGAGGAAGAGCGGGAGGCCGAGCTCGCGAAGGAGCGCGGCGGCGTGCAGAACATCGGCTTCGGCGGTGAGGCGATCCGGAGCTACGTCCTCCATCCGTACCAGCAGGTGAAGGACGAGCGGACGAACCTCAAGGTGGGGAACGCCCAGGCCGTCCTGGACGGCGACCTCGACCCCTTCATCCACGCCTACCTGCTGGCCAGGGCTGCGGGAAAAGCTATCTAGCAGGAGCTTCCGCTAGACTCGGGCAGTTCCCAACACCCGGTGCGGGCCAGGACCATCGCCCGCGCTTTCGACCCCCGAGTGACGGACACGACCCTCCAGACAGACCAGCCCGAGATCATCGCAGCCGCGCCCGAGACGAACGGCCAGCCTCCGCTGCCGCCGGCGCCGAGCCCGAGCGCGATGATCGTGTTCGAGACGGTGACGAAGGTCTACGACCCGGACGTCACCGCCCTGCGCGAGGTCTCCTTCGTGATCGAGAAGGGCGAGTTCGTCTTCATCGTCGGCGCATCGGGGTCCGGCAAGTCGACGATCGTCCGGCTGCTGCTGAAGGAGCTCGAGCCGACCCGCGGACGGATCATCGTCGGCGGGCGCGACCTCGGGCGGCTGCGGCGGGCGAAGGTGCCGCTGCTGCGCCGCAACGTCGGCTGTGTGTTCCAGGACTTCAAGCTGCTGCCGACGCGGACGACCGCCGAGAACGTCGCCTACGCGCTGAAGGTGCAGGGCGAAAGCCAAGGGTCGATCCGCCGCAAGGTCCCGGAGGTGCTCAACCTCGTCGGGCTCGCGCACAAGATGAACTCCTATCCTGACGAGCTCTCCGGCGGCGAGCAGCAGCGCGTCTCGATCGCGCGTGCGTTCGTCAACCATCCGCCGCTCCTCGTCTGCGACGAGCCGACGGGGAACCTCGATCCCGACACCTCCGTCGGCATCATGCAGCTGCTCTACCGCATCAACCGTTCGGGCACGACGATCCTGATGGTGACGCACGACCGCGAGATGGTCGACAAGATGCGTCGCCGCGTCATCGGTCTCGAGGACGGACGGCTCGCGCGCGACGAGCGTCGCGGCGGCTACGAGTCGTGAACAGGGTCCGCACCGTCTTCGGTGAGTCCATGCGCTCGCTCGGGGCGAACATGTCGACGACCTTGGCAGCGACGGTCACTGTGCTGATCGGAATGTTTCTGCTCGGTCTCTTCATCGCGCTCTGGAGTTGGGCGCACTCCTATGACCACCAGCTGAAGAGTCAGCTCTCGGTTCGCGTCTACTTCTGCACGCAGTCCACCTGCGGTCGCGAGGCATCGAAGGATCAGGAGAACGCCGTTGCATCGCGGCTCAACGGCGACCCTCGGGTCGCCCGCGTGAACTTCGTGTCGAAGGAGCAGGCGCTGGCGATCATGCGCAAGAAAGAGCCCGCCGCGGTCAAGGTGCTGCCGTCGAACCCGTTCCCGGACGAGCTCAGGATCACGCCGAAGAACGGCGACCAGACCCCGATCATCGGCAAGGAGTTGCAGACCGCGAACTTCGCCGGCGTACAGAACATCGACTGGGGCGGGAAGCTCACGCATCACGTGTTGCGTGTCACGCACGTGATCGAGTCGTTCTTCATCGCCGCGGCGATCCTGCTGATCCTCGCATCCACGCTCTTGATCGCCAACACGATCCGGCTCTCGATCTTCTCGCGGCGCCGCGAAATCGAGGTGATGAAGCTCGTCGGCGCAACGAACTGGTTCGTGCGCGGACCGTTCATGCTCGAGGGACTGCTCTGTGGTCTCGCCGGAGCGGTCGGTGCCGTGCTGCTGCTCGTCCTCGGCAAGACGCTCGTCCTGCCGACGCTGCTGCACGGGCCGCTGAACGGCGGCAGCGACGTCCACGCGATCGCCTTCCCGCTCAACGCGCTCGTGCTCGTGGCGATCGGCTTGGCCCTCGGCGCTGCCGGCTCGGGCCTGACAATCCGGCGCTTCCTGCAGATTTAGCGCTGGCAGACCGAGTCGTCGTCGAGGTTGCGAGGCGCGGCAAGCTCGTCGTCGGTGAGCCGTACTTCGTGCCGGGTGTGCCGCTCGTCCTCGACCGCAAGGGTCTCGGTGACGTCGGTCCGGGCGATCTCGTCGTCGCTCTCCCCGGCCGCGGCCGCGCGCGTGTCGAACGCGCGCTGGGCAAGGCGGACGACATCGAGGCCGTGCTCGAAGGGCTGCTCGTCCACACGGGGGCGCGCACCGAGTTCGAACCGCACGAGCCGCCTGACCCCTCGCTCGAGGGCCGCGTCGACCTGCGCGGCCTGACGACGTTCACGATCGACCCGGAGACCGCAAAGGACTTCGACGACGCGATCTCCGTGCGCGAGGACGAAGGCGGCGTGCGCGCGTGGGTGCACATCGCGGACGTCCCGTACTTCGTCCCCGCCGGCTCGCTGATCGACCACGGAGCGGCCGCGCGTTCGTTCACGACGTACGTGCCCGGACGCGCAGCGCCGATGCTGCCGCCCGAGCTCGCCGACGACCTCTGCAGCCTCCGGCCCAACACCGATCGCCTCACCGTCACCGTCGAGTTTCCGCCGGACGGACAGCCTTCGCTCTACCGGTCGGTCATCCGCAGCGACGCGCGGTTGACCTACGGCGAGGCAGAGCGCCGTGAAGCCGAACCGGAGATCGTCGCCGCGCTCGAGCTCACCGATCTGCTGACGGCGCGACTACGCGAGGGACGGTTCGCACGCGGGGCGTTGCGCATCGTCAGCCCGGAGTTCGCGTTCGAGTTCGACGGCCGGGGCGGTGTCCTGCGCGCGTGGAAGGAATCCGAGCCGACCGCGCATCGCCTCGTCGAGGAGTTGATGATCGCGGCGAACGAGGCGGTCGCGGAGCTCCTCTCGTCGCACCGCCGCGAGGCGCTCTATCGCGTGCACGAGCGTCCCGATCCCGATGCGATCGAGCGCCTGCTGGCGAAGCTCGCCGACCTCGGCGTGCCGACGCCGCCCGCACCCGAACAGCTCAGTCCCGCACTGGCGGCCCAGCTCGCGGCCGAGACGAGCGAGCGGGTGATGGACTACGTCGGTCGCGCGGGACGCGGGCGCGAAGCATTTCCCGCGCTGGTCCTGCGCTCGCTCAAGCAGGCGCGCTACGACCTGCACAATCTCGGCCACGCCGGTCTCGCCTCGCCTGCGTACTGCCACTTCACGTCGCCGATCCGCCGCTATCCGGATCTCGTCGTCCACCGCGCGTTGCTGCGCGAGCTCGGCGCCTCCGACGAGCCGGTCCCCGCCGACCTCGAAGCGCTCGCAGAGCACACGTCGATGCGCGAGCGGGAAGCCGCCCAGGTCGAGTACCTCGCGGACGAGCTCTGCCTCGCCTGGCTGCTCGACGCCGAGCTCTACGAGCGCGGCTGGGAGACGGAGTGGGAGGGAGAGATCGTAGGCCTGATCGGCTCCGGCCTGTTCGTCCGCTTCGGCGAAGTGTTCGAAGGCTTCCTCCCCGCGCGGCGAATCGGCGGCGGTTACTTCGAGCCGAACGACCTCGGCACGGCGCTCGTCGCCCGCCGCGGCGGTCGCACGTTTCGGCTCGGCGACCCGATCAGCGTGCGCGTGCAGCGGATCGAGAAGCACGAGGGCAAGGTCGAGCTCTCACCTGCCCAGTAGGACCGCGAGCCCCGCGGCGGCGAACACGGCTCCTCCGGCCAGCACGAGCACGATCCGACGCTCGTAGAGGAAGAGCGCTGCGGTTCGCGGCCGCACGGCATC
>JBKPJA010000005.1:0-2683 GCA_046730515.1 Actinomycetota bacterium
CTCGCGGGAACCTTCGAGCGTCATCCCAGCCAGCAGCCCGCGGTCCCAAAGGCCGCGCCCACGCAGGTCAAAGCGCCGAACCTCGACTTCCAGCTGCTGCGGGAGGTCGCTCTGGTGAGAATCAACCGGCCGCACAGCGTTGTGCGGTTGGCCCAGTAGGACCGCGGATAGACTCCTCGCGACGGGGCGGGACGGCTGAGTGCGGTCCGCCGCGTGATACGTATGCCTGAGCAGACCGACCACCCCGCCGGCCGCATCGTCGAGAACACGGGTGTCGTTCTCGACGCCGTCTTCCCCCGCGCCCTCCCCGAGATCAACAACGCGCTGAGCATTGAGATCCCCGTCATCGACGGCGGCGGCGAGAGCCGCGACCCCGACGAGCGCCGGACGCTGATCGCGGAGGTGCAGCAGCATCTCGGCGACGACCGCGTCCGCGCAGTGGCAATGGACTCCACGGACGGTCTCGCGCGCGGCCTCGAGGTGGTCGACACCGGCGGCCCGATCACGGTTCCCGTCGGCGAGCCCACGCTCGGACGGATCTGGAACGTGATCGGCGATCCGGTCGACGAGAAGCCTGCGCCCTCCGGGGACGTCGAGCGCTGGTCGATCCACCGCGATCCGCCGAAGTTCACCGACCTCTCGCCGAAGATCGAGGTGTTCGAGACGGGGCTCAAGGTGATCGACCTGCTCGCGCCGTTCATCCGCGGCGGCAAGGTCGGATTGTTCGGCGGCGCGGGCCTCGGCAAGACCGTGCTGATCCAGGAGTTGATCCACAACGTCGCGCGCGAGCACGGCGGCTACTCCGTTTTCTCGGGCGTCGGCGAGCGCACACGCGAGGGGAACGACCTGCTGCTCGAGATGAGCGAGTCGGGTGTGCTCGACAAGGTCGCGCTCGTCTACGGCCAGATGAACGAGCCGCCGGGCGCGCGCCTGCGTGTCGGCCTGTCCGGCCTGACGATGGCCGAGTTCTTCCGGGACGAGGGACGTGACGTCCTGCTCTTCATCGACAACATCTTCCGCTTCACGCAGGCGGGCTCCGAGGTGTCGGCACTGCTCGGCCGCATGCCGAGCGCGGTCGGCTACCAGCCGACACTCGCGACGGAGATGGGGCAGCTGCAGGAGCGGATCACATCGACATCGCGCGGTTCGATCACGTCGGTGCAGGCGATTTACGTCCCGGCGGACGACCTCACGGACCCGGCACCTGCGAACACGTTCGCGCACCTCGACTCGTCGGTCGTGCTGACGCGGACACTCGTCGAGCAGGGCATCTATCCGGCCGTCGATCCGCTCGACTCGTTCTCACGCGCCTTGCAGCCGGGAATCATCTCCGACGAGCACTACGACACGGCAACGCGCGTACAGGAGATCCTGCAGCGCTACAAGGACCTGCAAGACATCATCGCCATCCTCGGCATCGACGAGCTGTCCGACGAGGACAAGCTCGTCGTCGCGCGCGCGCGCAAGGTGCAGCGCTTCCTCTCGCAGCCGAACTTCGTCGCCGAGCAGTTCACCGGGACCCCGGGCGAATACGTGAAGCTCGAGGACACCATCCGCGGCTTCCAGGAGATCATCGAGGGCAAACACGACGAGCTGCCGGAGCAGGCGTTCTACATGGTCGGCCCGATCGAGGGCGCGGTCGAGAAGGCCAAGCAGATCGGCGGCGAGACGGAGGAGAAGCAGGAGGAGCCCGCCGAGGACGTCCAGATCGGCGAGGACGCGCGCGAGCCCGAGGCCGCGACGGTCTCGTAGTGCCCCGTCCGGTGATGGTCTCGCGTTTCTGGCGACTGCATGAGGCCGCCAGGCAAGGACGCAGGGAGCGGTCGGGCCCGTCCGCCCGACCGCGACTGAGGACGCCGCATGGCGGACTCGTGCTCCGCCAGAAACGCCCTGACCACTGCCGGACGGGGCACTAACGTTGGCCGATCGCAAGAAGTTCGACGTCTCGCTCGTGACGCCGGAGGGGCCGGCGTTCGAGGGCGAGGCCGAGCTGATCATCGTTCCGGGCGAGGCAGGCGAGATCGGCGTGCTCGCACGCCATGCACCGCTGATCGCAACGCTGAACGCCGGCTCGACGCGGATCTACCTCGACTGGGATGCCGACGACGTGCGGGAGTACGCGACCGGCCCAGGCTTCTTCCAGGTGCTCGAGGACCGAGCGATCGCCCTCGTCGACGACGCCGTCATGGCGAACGACATCGACGACGCACGAGCCCAGGCTCAGCTCGAGGAAGCGCAGGCGGAGCTCGAGCGTGTCGAGCGCGGCGAGTCGACAGCAGACCGCTGGCAGCTCGAGCAGCGCATCCGACACGCCGAGAACCAGCTGACCGTCAGCGGCCGCAGCTAGGACTCGACCGCGGCGAGAATCGCCTCCACGACCTGTTCGTGGACTTGCCCCTTCTGCAAGTACGCATCCGCGCCCGCAGCTCGCGCCCGTGCCGCGGCGTCGTCGTCGCCGAGACCGCTCAGGACGATCACGTGTGTTTCGGGGCGGATGCTGTGCAGACGCTTCGTCGCCTCGAGCCCGTCCATGCGCGGCATTAACAGATCCATGAGCACCACGTCGGCGGCGTGCGCAAGCGCGAGGTCGATCGCGTCCTGTCCGCTCTCCGCGACGCCGACCACCTCGATCCGGTCTTCGCGCGCGAGAAAGAGCGCGAGCGAGTCGGCGAAGAGCTTCTGG
>JBKPJA010000006.1:0-20248 GCA_046730515.1 Actinomycetota bacterium
GCGTCGCGCGCATCCGGATCTCTACGTCGTCGAGCCGGTCGGCGACCAGATCCGCATCGACGACGTGCGCGAGTTGCGGCGCGACTTGCACATGCGTCCGTTCGAAGCAGAACGGCGTGTCTACGTCGTCTTCAGCGCGGAGACGATGAACGAAGACGCGGCCGACGCGCTACTCAAGGA
This sequence comes from Actinomycetota bacterium, assembly GCA_046730515.1. Classification (GTDB taxonomy): domain Bacteria; phylum Actinomycetota; class Thermoleophilia; order Gaiellales; family Gaiellaceae; genus 3-1-20CM-4-69-9. The sequence continues at coordinate 181 of JBKPJA010000006.1, forward strand.
TCTGGAGGAGCCACCGCCGTACGCGGTGATCGTCCTCGTCGCGGACGACATCGGCCCGCTCCCCGAGACGATCCGCTCGCGCTGCCAGCTCGTCCCGTTCAGCCGTCTCTCCGAGCGCGCGGTCCGCGAGGAGATCGCCGCGCGCGCGCCCGAGCTCGAGCCCGAGCAGGCGACCGCGCTCGCACGCGTTGCGGCGGGACGGCTCGATCGGGCGGCGCGGCTGCTCGATCCGAAGGCGGCCGCGCGGCGGGACGCGTTGCTCGAGGTCGCGCGCGCGGTTTACGCGGATCCCGCGTTCGAACCCGCCGATGCGGCGGCGCGGCTGCTCGAAGGCGCGCGCGAGCGAGGCCAGGAAGCCAAGGAGCAGGCGGAGGCCGAGCTCGACCGCCTCGACTTGACGGCGCGCGAGGCCGAGCAGCGGCTGCGGCGGGCGCAGCGAGGCGCCGAGCGGGACGAGCTGCTTGCGGGGCTCGAGGAGCTCGCCTCGTGGTACCGCGATCTCGTGGCCGTCGCGGTCGGAGCCGAGCGTGCGGTCGTCCACTACGACCGGCTCGCGCAGCTCTCGCAAGACGGAACCACCGAGCGGCTCGCCGGCGCCGAGCGCGCCTGTGAGCTCGTCCGCGAGACCTGGCGCGAGTTCGAGGAGTTCAACCTCTCGCCGTCCCTCGCGCTCGAAGCGCTCTTCACCCGTTTGCGCCGCGAGCTCGCCGGGCCCGTGACGATCGCCAGTTAACCTGCGGCGCGCAAGTTTTCCGCCCGGGCCGGACTCTTGAGGAGGCAAACCCCAGCCGCAGAGGAGTCCACATGAAGAAGCTCGTGCTCGCGGCCGCCGTCGTCGCGACGGTCGCGATCTTCCCGTCAGCAGCTCCGGCTGCGCAGAGCTTCACCGGCATCGTGGTCGGCAAGTCAGGCAACGCCATCGCGGTCGCATCCACGTCGGGGGCGATTACCACAGTGCACGCGCGGGTGCACCCGCGCATCGGTGCGCGCGTCCGCGTGAGCGGAAGCTCGGTGCGGATGATCGGCTTCGCGCATCGTGTTCGCATTCACGCGGTCATCGTCCGACGTTCAGGCGCGATGACGTTCCTCGCGGGCGGACACAGCCTGCTTGCGGTCCACAACGGCCGTCAGCTTGCGTCCGTGGTCGCAACGCAACCAGGGACAGGCTCGGTCATCAACACGACCGCAACCGTGACGCAGGGCGGACAGCTGAACGCAGGCTCGACGCAGGTCGTCGGCAAGCTTTCGTCCATTCAGGTGCAGGCGGTCGTGACCGGAGTCGGCACAGGGACGATCACGCTGAGCGTGAACGGGCAGCCGCTGACGATTCCGCTGCCCGCGGGAATCCAGTTGCCCGCGACGCTCGTAGGTCAGACCGTCACGCTGAATCTCAACCTCACCGGCGGGCAGGCGACCGCCGAGGACGAGGACCAGGGGGACAACGACGACCAGGGTGACGACAACGACGACCAGGGCGACGACGACGGAGGAGGGAGCGGCGACTAACGTCGAACGATTGCGTGCCGGCCGTCCTGATCCCGGGGCGGCCGGCGCGTATCTCGGTGAGCTGTTCGCCGCGCACGGGCGCACGGTGCTCGGTCTGTGTCGTTTGCTTCTGCGCGACGCTGTCGAGGCCGAGGACGCGACGCAACAGGTCTTTCTCTCGGCCCACCGCAGCCTGCTGCGCGGCCGTTATCCACGCGACGAGGCCGCATGGCTGGCGGCGATCGCGCGCAACGAGTGTCGCGCTCGCATTCGCAGACGGATGCGCGAGCCGCTCGCCTTGCCGGACGACCTTCCAGACCCGCTCGCAACGGCGATCCGCGCGGTCGATCTAGACGCGCTGTGGATCGCGCTGTCGGCGCTTCCCCGTCGCCAGAGGCGCGCGTTTCTGCTTCGCGAGCTCGGTGGACTGTCGTACGCCGAGCTCGGCGCCGCGCTCGGTGTCACGCGTCCCGCGGTCGAGTCGTTGCTCTTTCGCGCACGGCGCCAACTTCGCCGTACGCTCACCGGCGCGAACGCAGCGTTGATTCCCGTTGCGCTTCGCGATCAGCTTGCACAGCTGGTCCCCGGGTTCGGCCCCGCGTCGGCGGCGTCCGTTCCGATCGCAGCGAAGCTGGCAGTTGTCACCGGGGGCGTTGCGCTCACAGCCGCGGGCGCTGTCGCGCTGCCGCACTCGCATGTGCACGTTGTGCGCACGCGCGATGCCGTTCACGTTCGTCGTACGCCTACACGCGCCCCGGTCGCCGTTTCCGAGGCGCGCGCCGTTCAGGCGCCCGTTGTTGCCGCGCAGCACGACGCAGAGCCCGAGCACTCCGACGAGGCGGCCCCTTCCGCGCCGTCGCAGCAGGAAGAGACAAGTGGTCCGGTCGCCCAGCGCTCCGAGCAGGACAGCTCCGAAACTGTGGACTCGGGCGAGGGCGGTTCTTCCGCCGGCGGGGACTGATTCCATTTTTCAACCCGTAGCGCCCTGCTTTAGAAGGGTCTTGAACGCTCTCCTGAGGTCGCCCACACTGAGTCGGTAGGGCGCGTCCCGTGCGGCAGGCCGCGCAGTCCCCGCAAGCCCCGCACAACCTGAGGAGAAATGGCAGCAGTACCCGCAATCGGCCGGGCGGCGAAAGTCGAGCGTTCCGCTGCGCCGGAGTCGGACGCGACGCGCGATCTCTACGAACGCTTCTCCGCGCAGATCATGGGCTACTGCCTGCACCAGCTCGGCTCGCGCGAGGAAGCGGAGGACGCGGTGCAGACGACGTTCATGAACGCGTTCCGCGGACTGCAACGCGGGATCGTGCCGCAGGTCGAATCGGCATGGCTCTTCAAGATCGCGCACAACGTCTGTCTTTCGCGGCGACGTTCGACGTGGCGGCGCGGCCGGGTCGAGGCGCCGAACAACCTCGAGGTGCTACAGGAAGTCATTCCCGCGCGCGAGCAGCTCGGAGACGAGTTGATGCGTTTACAGGACGTTCTCGAACAAATGCCGGAAAGCCAGCGGCGCGCGATTCTGCTGCGCGAGTGGCAAGGGTTATCGTACCGCGAGATCGCGGAGGAGTTGCGGTTGTCCCAGTCCGCAGTCGAGACGCTGATCTTTCGCGCGCGTCGCTCACTCGCCGCGGGACTCGAGATCGAGCCCGACCGTTCCAGCTGGCGCCGGCGTGCACGTCACGGCGTCGATGCAGGCGGTGTGCTCGCCGCGCTGAAGGCGCTCTTCACCGGAAGTGCCGCGTTGAAGGTCGCTGTCACGGTCGCGGTTGCAACGACCGCCGCGGTCACTGTTTCCGACGGACACCATCGCCTCGTGCAGCGCAAGCAACCCGCTGCGCCGACGTCACGTGCACCGATCGGTTCGAGTTTGCGGACGAGCGCGTCGTCGCCGACGGTCGCCGTGGCGATGACGCATCGCGTCCACGCAGCTGTCAAGCAGATTCCGGCCGTGAAGCGAGCGCCCAAGCGCACTTCATCGGTGATCCCGAGCTCGAATTCGCTGCCGCCCGAATCCGTTCAGCCCGCTACTCCGCCCACATCGGCAACAGAGCAAATTGACGAATCGAAGAAAGCGGATCCCCCTGCCGCGCAGTCGCTTCCCGCGCATGACAACCCCGGTAAGGGACAGGAGAAGCACCCGGTGGTGCAGGACACCCAGTCGGTCCCGCAGCCGGCGCCGACGGACGACGCGCAGTTCGCGTCCGCCCAGGAGGGCGACGGCAACCATGGGAACGGCAACGGGCAAGGAAACGGCCACAAGTAGCAATCCGCTCGGCGACTATCTCCCGTATCTCTTGAAGCGCTGATCCCTTAGCGGGCGCGCTCGTAAAGGAGGAGAACGTGAGAAAACTTGTCCTATTGCTTGCCACAGGAGCGCTGTGTGCGTTGGCGCTCGCGTTGTCGGCTGCGTCGATGAGTGCGCAGGTGTGGACGGCAGCCCTCAGCTCGGGTCAGGAGGTGCCGAAGCAGACCGTTCGCGATACGGCGGCCCACGGTCTGTTCAAAGGCACGCTCAGCGGCCACAAGCTCAAGTGGCGGCTGACGTTCGCCAAACTCACCGGGCCGGCCATACAGGCGCATATTCACAAGGCCGCCAAGGGAAAGTCCGGCGCGATCGTCGTCGCGCTGTGCGCTCCCTGCAAGAACGGTCAAACCGGTACATCGACGATCAGCAGCGCGTTGATGACGGCCTTGTCGAAGCACTTGCTGTACGTGAACGTCCACACCGCGAAGAACCCGAATGGAGAGATTCGCGGCCAACTCGCCAAGGGCTAGGTCGAAGGCTCTAGAGGGCGCGTCGTCGTGATCGACGGCGCGCCCTGTTCGCGGGAGGGACTCGACGCCGAAGGCCGCTACAGTAAGGGCTTCGCCGACGTAGCTCAGCTGGTAGAGCACTTCACTCGTAATGAAGGGGTCCCCGGTTCGAGTCCGGGCGTCGGCTTCGCGGCTTTCCTTTCGCGGTAGGCGAAGGAGGAGCCGTTTTTGCCGGCCCCTCCTTAAGTTCGCCTTACATCGTGATGTGGATCGTCTTCGTGTCGATGGCAATCGGACCTGCGTAGGCAGTGGCTGTCGCGCTTGCGTCGCCGAGCTGCCATGGCGGGGCACAGCAGAATGAGTAGACCGAGACAGCGACCTTTTGTTGCTGTCCCGTGCACTGACCGAAGTTCGACCCGCTTCCGAAGATCGTGAAGCCGGAAGTTGTCGGCTCGACGAGGTCCAGATTGACGAAGTAGCCGTAGCCTGCCGTGCAGTTGATGGCGACTTCGACGTTGATCTGACCCGGATTGATGAGCTGCGCATTCTGTGACAACTTGACGGTTGTCGATGGAGAGGCCTCCGCGCTGGCGACGCTCGGAAGCAGCACCGCGATCGTGCCCATCAGCCCGAGGAGAAGCAGGACGCGTCGGAAATGACGCGTGGCGTGGTCTTCTGACATTGCTACGTCTCCCTTGAACGTTGTGCAGGTTTGGCCGCACGGCCAGATGCGGTCTCGGCTCGGAAGCCGACAGAGCTATGCCGCAGTCGCGTGTCTCATTGGCGGACCTCCTCCTCGGGAGCTCATCTCAGACACAGCGAAATTAGGAGACGCGACTAATCTCTGGCTAACCCGAGCCCGGCACTGACATCATCGAGCCCTCCACCCGCTCCCCGTCATGCGGAGGCGTCGATCCCGTCGAGCAGCTCCTGCAGGGGGCGCACAGCGGCGATGAGCGCGTGGGCCGGTGTGCGGGCAGGTATGGCTGCCCACGCGTGACCATCGCAGTACCCATGAGGGGGCTCCCAGAGTCGCCTGGCCATGCCCGACCCTGCTCTCCTCGATTCTCGTAATGAAGGGGTCCCCGGTTCGAGTCCGGGCGTCGGCTTCTTTAGGAGCCATCGGACTTTCGAGGGACTTGGTGTTCGGATCGATCGGCCTGGTGTGTCCGATGTGTGTCCTGCCTCACAACGTCTAGGGTTGGAGCCGATCGCGACGTCGTGCGCTCACATTCGGGCGTGGTCCCGGTAAGTGAGTTTAGGAATCGGCTCGCGCGCAAGTGAATTTGACAAACGGTCGGTAAGGGGGGTAATAACCCACCCGGATCGGGCTTTTGATAGCCAGGCGTACAAGCGCCTGGAAACGTCAAGAGGGGAGGATCTGGATGTTGCGACGTTTTCGCCGGGCCGCACTCCTGTTTGCGGTGGTCGGCCTAATTGCGGTGGCGGTTGTCGCGAGCTCTGCGTCGCCTGCACTTGCCTACGGCAGGGCGAACTGGCAGGTGGCGATTAACGGGACGGCGACCTTTCCGGGTACCGGTACTGCGTTCGGGTTCTGGGGTTGGTGCGCGTTCGCCGGTGGGGTCACGTCCGGTAACGATGGCGACTGTGAGTTCGCGCAGTACTTCCACGCGCCCTCTGGCTCGGGTTTTACGTGCCATCTGAGTCTTGACGTCTCGAGTTGGGACGCAACCGGAGGCACCTTCGTGATCACGGGCACCGCGTCGGTGAATCCGACCAGGTTGACGGGGCCGTGCATTGACTTCTTCCCAGGAAGCAGCCCGTACACCGGGGTGGATACGGGCATACCCGCTGCAGCCGGCCAGTACCACCCGGGTGTGAGCGCCTTGGCACCCGGTGCAGTCGGGGAGTTCAACATCACTGTGGCGCAGATCCACTAATCGGAGTGAAGTCGGGTAGCGGGCGATAGTCGACCCGCTTCCCGACTCGCTGAGCCGACCCCGGATTCGAGGTTGCAAGAGCGGGCATAACCGGCCCGCTTGCGCCTGCACTCGTAATGAAGGGGGTCCCCGGTTCGAGTCCGGGCGTCGGCTTCCCTTCCAGAGCCGTATCCGCAGACGTTAAGGCCCTCTTGTGAGGGCCTCGTTTCGCGTGGGGGGCGGTTTTGGGTCGGTCTTTCTCTTCGACCGGTGTCACCGACGGGCGCGCTGGGCACGGAACGCGAGCTTGAGTCGCCCGTAGAGCTGCTCGACTTCGTGGAGTGTGATTTCGTCTTTTCGCTCTTCTTTCTCCGGGTCGGAAATCGGCTCTCGCTTCACGAGTTGACCGCGGAGAGTGGCGTCAGCGACGAGTACGTGGAGCGGATCTGCCACGCGTGTCCCCGAGGGCGTTGCGATCAGCCCATCGAAGAGCACGAGGTCGTTCGTGAGCCAGCGGTGACCTGCAACCTCTCGATCCGGCGGACGCTCATAGTCCCAGCACGCTGCGTCCTTGGGATGGAGCAAGTGCCGCTGCTCCCACGCCCCCGCGAATCGACCTTCCGTTACGAAAACTATGAAGTCCACGTCGCTCAGTTCATCCGCGTCCCCACGCGCAAAGGAACCCAGGAGTACGAGTCCGAGGAACGGTGGTTCCGCGGCAGCCTCGGCAAGCTGCAGGACTCGTGGCCACTGACGCAGGCCCTCTACGCCGCTACGCCCCGGCCAGTCGTTGATCCGGACCACGAACGCCGATTCTCGCATCGCGTGGCCGCGACTCAGGTGAGACGGATCGCCGTGCCCGCGGCGAGCTTCGCCTGGATGTCGGCGCGACGCTTCGCCTTGTCGAACTCGCCCGCATAGACGTCGAGGATTACGGCGACCGTGTCACTGGCCCAGCGCGCGATCGTCACCGCGTCGATCCCCGCAGCGATCCAGCGCGAGATCGCCGTGTGCCGCAGGTCGTGTGGCGTCAGCTTCGGGACGCCTTCGCGGTTCAGTCCGGTTGCCTCGGCTGCCTTGTTGAACCCGCGGTCGAGCACGTTCTTAGTGGCGCGGCTGGCCCGTCGACGCGATCATCCCGAGTGGACGACGGCCGGCGTGGCCGGACTTCGTAAACATCGATGTCGTGCGGTCGAAGTACTGGGTGTGGGTGGTGGGCGGCGACGGCGTTTGTCATCCGGGTGGCGATGTTCTTCACGTTTCCGCTGACCGCCATCGGCAGCACCCTGACGACGATTTGGTGAAGCGATGAGCTTCCTCCAGATCCTCCCGCTTGCGTTCGTGATGATCGCGGGGCCGCAGATCATCACGTCGTTCTTCCTGGCGACGAGCCAGGGTTGGGCGCGGACCTCGCTAGCGTACGTCGCCGGCGCGGCCACATCGATCACGACCGTCGTCACCGCCGCGTACCTCGTCGCGGCCGGAGCCAAGAGCGCCGCCGAAAACGACCACACGACGAACCTGGTGATCGACTGGATCGTGCTCGCCTTGCTGCTCATCCTCATCGCCCGCGTCTATCTGACACGGAAGACAAGCACGCCGCCAAAGTGGATGGGCAAACTGCAGGGGGCGCAGCCGAAGTTCGCGTTCACGCTCGGGCTTCTCTTGCTCGGCGTGTTCCCTACCGACATCCTCACGTCAGTCACGGCCGGACTGCACGTCGCTCGGAACGGCGACCCGTGGTGGCACTGCTTACCGTTCGTGGCGCTGACCCTCCTGTTGCTCGGCGCGCCGGCGCTCGGCGTCGTGCTCCTCGGCAGGCGGGCCGAGGTCGTTCTGCCGAAGATCCGCAACTGGATGACCGACCAGGCGTGGGTGGTGTCCGAGGTCGTGCTCGTGTTCTTCCTGGCGATCACGATCAACAGCCTCGCGGGCGGCTGACGCGGACCGGGCCGCTCGATACCCGTCGCTGTTCGGCAGCATCCGGCCGTACCAAGGGTCGTGGCTCTCCCGCGACGTCGTGGCCGGAATCACGCTCGCCGCGCTCGCGATTCCCGAGGTCATGGGCTACACGAAGATCGCCGGCACTCCGGTAATCACGGGTCTCTACACCATCCTGATTCCGATCCTTGCGTTCGCGATCTTCGGCTCGTCGCGCCATCTCGTCGTCGGCGGCGACTCGGCCACGGCCGCGATCATGTTCGCGGGAATCGCGTCGCTCGGGATCTCCGGCCTGCAGCCGAACACCTCGCAGTGGCTCTCGCTCGCGAGCCTCAGTGCCCTCCTTGCTGCGGGATTCCTCATCCTCTCGCGGCTCGCACGGCTTGGGTTCCTCGCCGACTTCATTTCGAGGACCGTGCTGGTCGGGTTCCTGACGGGGGTCGGGATCCAGGTGGCGATGGGGCAGCTCGCGGGTTTGCTCGGCGTGCCGTCCCCGAAGGTCGATCTCGATCGACTGAGCGGAACCGTCGTCAAGTTCTGGGACACCTTGACGGAGATCGGCCAGACGTCGGGAGCGACGCTCGGTGTCTCGCTCGCCGTGCTCGCGACGCTGATCGTCTTCGAGCGATGGATCAGGGTGATCCCGGGCGGGCTCGTCGCGGTCGTCGGCGCGATCGCGTTCAGCTGGATCTTCGACTTCAGCGCGCACGGCGTGTCGACCCTCGGGCACGTTCCGAGTGGACTGCCGCATTTCGGCTTCCCGAAGGGCGTCACGTGGAGCGACACGACCGGACTGCTCGCGACGTCACTTTCGATGTTCCTCGTCATCCTCGCGCAGAGCGCGGCCACTTCGCGGGCGTACGCGGTCAAGTATCAGGAGCGGTTCGTCGAGAACGACGACCTCGTCGGGTTGAGCGCGGCGAATCTCGCGGCCGGGTTCAGCTCGACGTTCGTCGTCAATGGAAGCCCGACGAAGACGGAGATGGTCGACGAGGCGAAGAGTCATACGCAGCTCGCCCAGTTGACGACGGCCTTGGTGGTCGTGCTCGTCCTGCTCTTCCTGACGAAACCGCTGCAGTACCTTCCCAACGCGGTCCTGTCCGCTGTCGTGTTCCTGATCGGCCTGAAGCTGGTCCAAATCGCGAACATGCACGACATCTGGCGGCTGCGACGCGACGAGTTCTGGGTCGCCCTCGTCACCGCGGCGGTCGTCGTCGGCGTCGGAGTGGAGCAGGGCATCGTCCTCGCGATCGTCCTGTCGGTGATCCTGCACGTCCGCCGCCACTACATGCCGCGAGACGTCGTGGTGGGCTGGGACGGCGCCGGTCGGTATGAGACGCAGCCCGCGAGGCCGGGCGTGGTCTCGGAGCCGGGTCTCGTCGTCTACCGGTTCGGCGTCGGCGTCTTCTACGCGAACGCGGCGCGGCTGTCGGAGGAAGTGCTCGCGCTCGTCGACGTTCCCGATCGGCCTCGCTGGTTCGTTCTCGAGGCCGACGCGATCGACGACGTCGACTACACAGGCGGGAAGACGCTTGCGGCTGTGGCCGATCAGCTCGCGGAGCGAAAGGTGGTGTTCGCGGTTGCGGACGCGACGCCGCACATCAGAAGTGAGCTCGACCGCTTCGGCATCACGGACAAGATCGGAGCCGAGCACGTCTTCGAAAGTGTCGATGCGGCGCGTGATGCATTTCACGCCGCCCGCGATGAGCACGAAGCAGCTGGAACGAGTTGACAACGGCACGGTCGACGAGCGTTCTAGAGCGCACCCTCCATCCTCACCACTAGGCGACGAGATCATGGATGCCCCTCGCGATCAGGGCCGCTCCGATCACCATCAACGCGATCAATCCGATCGCGCGCGAGTTGCGGAGCAGCCACCGCCGCCAAGCCGCCAGCATGTTGGCCGACCGCGTCGGCGCGACGAGAACGAGGACGATCGGCGCGACGATGCTCGCGATCGAAGCCAGCGCGAAGACCACAAAGGCGAGAGTGGCGTCCACGGTGGAGACGTTCGCCTTGAGGATCTCCACAGCGGCCGCGATCGTGAGCGAGTACGTGAGCATGAGCGCGCCGAGGACGACGGCGAGCAACCAGTTCGTCTGGTCGAGACGGTCGAGCCATCTCGGAGTCTCCGCGCCGGCTGGATGTGTCGCCCGCCGGCGGAACGCGCGAGCGGAGGCGAGCAGGACGATGCAGCCAACGGCGATCTCGATCGAGGATGCGAGGCGGGAGGGAGTCGTCTTGTGCGAGCTGAAGTCTTGGCCGTGAAAGGCGAACAGTGTGACGGCGCCGATCACGAGGATCGCAAGCAGCCACCCGACGACGAAAGCGACGGCCCTTCGTCGGCCGGAGGGCATCGAGAGCAGGACGATGACCGTCACAACGGAAACAGGGCTGCAGACGGCGATCGCGAGCCCCAAACCGAGGACACTCAGGATCAGCGTTTCCAGCGCGGCTCCTCTCTCACGAACGCAGCCGACGCCTGCCGACCTGCTCGACGAGGATCGCCGCGGCGCACTCCACCTATCATCACCGGCCTGGATGATCGTCGGCGCTTGGCGCTAGGTCGGATTCGCCGAGCCCGGCGTGATGTGACCCCCTAAAGCCGGTCCCGTCCGAAGCGCGCAGAGACGTTCGTGGGCTTCCACACGCTACGTCACACGTGCGCATCGGTTCTCTTCCGGCACGGTGCGAGTCCGAAGGTCGTGCAAGTGTGGCTCGGCCATCACCCGCCCGCCGAACAGTGCCGACGATACGGAAACCCTCTCTGTTACTGAGGACCGGAAGCAGCCGGAGGCTGTCGCGGCGTTCTCGTATGAAGGGGTCCCCGGTTCGAGTCCGGGCGTCGGCTTCTCTTTCTAAGCCGTCGCGCAGTGGAGTTCCGAATCTGTGGAACTTCCGGAGCTCCGCTAGTCAGACCACCAGTCGCGCTGGCCTTCGACGTCTTCGCGCGGCGCGTCGCCGAGATTGGGCGCGCCGATGACGAGGATCTCGAGGCCCTTCGGGCCGGCCTCGTAGCCTCGCCACGTACCGGGCGGGACGCGCACCGCGTCCCATTCCTCGAGCTCGACGATCTCGTCGTCGACCTTCATCCGCCCGCTCCCGCGCAGGACCACGTAGACCTCCTCTTGCGTCTTGTGGGTGTGGCCGTACGGAAAGCGATAGCCGGGCGGGACGCGCTGGTAGCTCAGGGCGGATGTCTCGAGCGCGAGCGCCTTGGTCGCCGCGCGAAACTCCAGGTCCGGCGCGCCGTCGAACCTGGAGCCGATGTCCTCCAGATCCTCCTTGATGTTCCTGAGCGTGCACGGCACGCCGCAATCCTATGGGCGTCATTCCGGAACGCCGGCGCACCCGAGTGCATCCACGTTTGGCGAGCTTGGCGTACGCTGGCGGGGCGTGGAGCCGTATCCGCCCGTTGAGCCGTTCGCGTACGGCTCACTCGACGTCGGCGATGACAACCTCGTCTATTGGGAGACCAGCGGTAATCCGGACGGCAAAGCCGCTCTGGTCGTCCACGGCGGGCCCGGCTCCGGTTGCGGCCCTGGTAGCCGGCGTTACTTCGACCCCGGGCGCTACCTAGTCGTGCAATTCGACCAGCGCGGCTGTGGGCAAAGCACCCCGCACGCGAGCGACCCGTCGACCGACATGAGCGTGAACACCACCGAACACCTGATCAACGACATGGAGCTGCTGCGCGAACAGCTCGAAATCGAGCGGTGGCTTCTGTACGGGGGCTCGTGGGGGTCAACGCTGATCCTGGCTTATGCTGAACGGCATCCGCAGCGCGTTGCCGCGATCGTGCTCCTGGGCGCGACGATGACTCGCCCATCGGAGATCGACTGGCTTTATCGAGGCGTCGCGCGATTCTTCCCGGAAGAGTGGGCGCGGTTTCGTGCCGGCGTCGACGATGACGACGTGGTGGCGGGATACGCGCGCTTGATGGCGTCGAGCGACAGCGGTACACGGGAACGGGCCGCGCAGGCTTGGCTCGCGTGGGAAGACGCTGTGATCTCGCTCGAGCCGAAGGGCAAGCCCAAGGCCTACAGCGACAGGCCGGCCGATGCCCAGCTCGCCTTCGTTCGCATCTGCACTCACTACTTTTCGCACGCGGCGTGGCTCGAGGAGGGGCAACTCCTGCGAGACGCGCATCTGCTGGCTGGAATCCCCGGCATCGTGATCCACGGCAGGCTCGATCTCGGTTCTCCGCTTGCAACAGCGTGGGAGCTAACGCGCGCGTGGCCGGATGCCGAGCTCGTCGTCGTCGGTGACTCCGGCCACACGGGCAGCGACACAATGCGAGAGGCCGCGCTCGCCGCGACCGAGCGGTTCAAGGATTGACCTGGCGCCGGCGGCGTCGCCGTCGTCAGCGCGGGTGATCCGTCACCGGCTCGTCGACGATCGGAAGCGCATCCAGGTCGCGCTTCACGCTTGCTGCAAAGAGGCGGCGTGTTTGTCTGAAGATCTTCGACCAGACGCGCGAGCAGCGACGACACATCGGCTTCGTCTTGAACTCGATCGCCTCGTCGTCCTCTTCGAGGTCTTCGAACGGCGGCAGGCGTTTCCCGCAGAGGACCGGCGCATCCGGAACGACGGGCGTTGCTGCAGCCATCCAGTGCTGCTCCTTTTCGCCGTTCCACGTAATCCGCCGGATAGTCATTAGATAGCCATCGGCACGGTCTCGAAACGGCTTGACCGTGAAGAGATTCTTACTGCCGCTTGATTCTTTGATCACAAGGCAGCCGTAGGGTCGAAGCCAGTCCCGGAAAGGAGCTGGCAATGGCCGGTCAATACGACATCTCGTCAGCGATCGCCGCGCCTACCGTTGCGCGCCCGAACAACAGCTCGGGTCACGGCTTTTTCGCCGACGTTCCCGCCGAGGTGCCAGGTTGGAACTGGGGCGCATTCCTGCTCGGCTGGATCTGGGGGATCAAGAACCGAACCTGGATTGCGCTATGGACCTTCATTCCGATCGTCGGCATCCCGGTGATGTTCATCCTCGGAGCCCATGGGAGCGAGTGGGCGTGGCGGAACCGTCAATGGCAAAGCGTCGAACAGTTCAAGCGGACTCAGCGTCGGTGGAGCTGGTACGGCCTGATCGTCACGGTCCTCGCGTTGGGTCTCCTGATCGCACGCCCGTTCGTCGCCGGCTGATCTAACGCTCATCAAGACAAGCGCTCGATCTGCCGATAAGCCTGCCGGCAGGCGTCTTCGGTATGAGCGCGATCTCACAGCCCACGTGCGTCGACTGCGCGCGGCCGATCGAGCCCCACATGGCGGCCTTCGGCTCGAACCAGTGCGCGTCGTGTCGGGAGGGTGGACGCAAGCGTCCGACGGTCGCGGTGACGACGAGCGTCAAGACACGGCGCCGTCAGATCGACAACGGTCCGGTCTTGATCTGGGCGCTCGCAAGCGCGAGCTTCATGCTCATCGGTGCGTTCGGCCCGTGGGCGAAGGTGCTCGGGCTCGTGAGCGTCAACGGGACCGACGCGGACCACCACGGCTGGTTCGTGGTCCTCTTCGCGTTGCTCGGAAGCGTCCTCCTCGTCGCGACCCGAACCTCCCGCGCGGCCGGCACCTGGGCTGTCCTCGCCGGGCTCGCCGGAGCGGGGATCACCGTCCATGACCACCACCGTCTGGCCTCCGCGATCTCCAGGGGCGGACCGGTTGCCCAGGCGTTCGTCAGTGTCGGCTGGGGACTCGATCTCGCGATGGTCGCTTCGGTGAGCTTCGCGCTCTCCGGGCTGGTCTGGTTCGTTCGCGACTAGCTTTTCTTTCTCCCGCTAGCCTGTAGCTAGAACGGCCGTGGGGGCACTCGACCGGCTTCTGGATCCCGGACTGAGCGACGCGCTGCTCTTCGTTCGAGCGCAGCCGCGCCCGGTGACCGCCGACGAGCTCGCCGCCGCCGAGGACATCCATCGCAACGTCGCGCGCAACCGACTCGAACGGCTCGCACGTGCGGGCCTGGTCGTCACGAGCTTCGAACGGCGGACGGGACGTTCAGGCCCGGGCGCCGGGCGTCCCGCGAAGACCTACGGCGCGGCACCCGAGCTCAGTGCGCTCGAGCTGCCGCCGCGCCGCTACGAGGAGCTGTTCTCGGCGCTCGTGGACGCAGTCCCCGGCGCGCGCCGGTTGCGGGAGATCGGAGCGGCGTACGGCCGCACCTTTGCGCGTGGATTGCGTCCGCGCAGGACGCTCGAGGGCGCGCTTGCGGGAGCATGTGCGGCGCTTCGGCGCGCCGGTTTCCAGGCGTCTATCGTCCGAGTGGCCGAACAGGAGGGAGTCGTCCAGACGCCGACGTGTCCTCTGCGTCCGCTCGTGCGCGCGAACGTTCGTGCCCGCGAGGTCGACCGCGGCTTGTGGGAAGGGTTGATCTCGGGCTTGCTCGACGCACGCTTCACGGTTGCCTGTGAGACATCCGGGTGCCACGAAGGTGACACGTGTTTAGTTCGAGTCCGGCTTGTAAATACGATCCAGCAGTCTTAATGCTCTTCGAAGGGAGACGCGATGAAGTGGGCTGCGCTCGTGACCTGGATCATCACCGCCGGCGGCGGCTTCGTGCTGCTCTCGATCTGGGTCGCGCGAGGAGGTATGCGCCAGGAGGGTGACGGCGGCAACCGGATTCGTCCGCCGCTGATTCTCAGCCACTTTCTGCTCGCCGCGGCCGGTCTCGTGATCTGGATCATCTACCTCGCCGCCGACAGGGACTGGCTCGCATGGGTTGCATTCGGCGTGCTGGTCGTCGTTGCGCTCCTCGGCTGGACGATGTTCTTCATCTGGCTGCAGCGGCGGCAGGCCCGGGCGACGGCCGTGGGGTCGGTGGTCGGAGCTCCCGCCGAACAGCACTTCCCGGTGCCGATCGTCGCGGCGCACGGGCTCCTCGCCGTGACGACAGTCGTGCTCGTCCTGCTGGCGGCCGCGAAGGTCGGTGGGTCGTAGGCTGGCGCGAACCGTTAGAAAGCCCGGGTGCGGCTGCTACCGGGACAGTACAAGTCATATGACGCGCCCCCGACCGAGTGGATCGCGGAGCACGCGGGCATTCCGGCCTCCGAGGTCCTCCGCTTCGACGGGAATACGTCTCCGCACGCGCCTCCCTACGCACGAGCGGAGAACCTGCAAGACGCACTGGCCTCCGTGCACACGTATCCGCACGGCGGTTACCCGCGTCTCGCGCCGGCGCTCGCCGAGTACGCAGGCGTCGCGCCGGAGAACGTCGTGCTCGGCGCCGGCGCGGATGATCTGATCCTGCTCGTCGCGCGCGCGTTCGCGGGCCGCGGTGATCACATCGCAATCGTGAACTCGCCGACGTATCCGCTGTTCGAGATCGCAACCTGGCTCGCCGGGGCTGGAGTGGGTGACGAAGAACCAGCGTTGACGATCTGCTGCCGGCCGAACAATCCGACCGGTGAGCTCGGCGAGCTTCCCGACGCACGGCCGCTGGTCGTGGACGAGGCGTACTTCGAGTACAGCGGCGTGAGCGCGGTCGATCTGATCGAGGACGACGTGATCGTGCTGCGCACGTTCTCGAAGGCGTTCGGGCTCGCCGGTGCTCGCGTCGGCTACGCGCTCGCCGGCCGTGACGCGGCGGATGAGCTCAACCGCCGTCAGCATCCTGCACCCGTCTCCACGCTTTCGGTCGCGCTTACGCTGGCGGCGCTCGAATCGCCGCCCGACGTCTCCCCGATCGTCGAGGAACGGGAGCGCCTTGCCCAGGATCTCCGCGCGATCGGACTCGAGCCCCGCCCGTCGGCTGCGAACTTCCTCTACGTCCAGTTTCCCGACGCTGCGGAGACGGCCGAGAAGCTGATGCGCAGCGGTCTTCCCGTTCGCCGGCTCCCGGACGCAATCCGCATCACGGTCCGAAATCGCGACGACGACCTCCGGCTGGTGCGTAGGCTGCAGGAAGTCCGTTCCGCTTAAGGGAGGCGATTTGGCGACAACCGAGCTCGATCCGCGTCGCTGGCTTGCACTCGCCGTCGTCGGGACGGCGTTCTTCATGACGATCCTCGACGTCTCGATCGTCAACGTCGCGCTGCCGACGATCGGGCGCAAGCTCCATTTCTCCGAGGGCAACCTGCAGTGGGTCGTCACCGCCTACGCGCTCACGTTCGGCGGCTTCCTCCTGCTCGGGGGACGCGCGGCCGACCTGCTCGGGCGCCGCCGTGTGTTCATGTTCGGCGTCGCGGTCTTCTCGCTCGCGTCCCTCATCTGCGGACTTGCGTCGAGCGACACCATGCTCATTGCCGCGCGCGCGGTACAGGGCCTCGGTGGCGCGATCATCTCGCCGGCCGCGCTTTCGATCGTCTCGACGACGTTCACCGAAGGAGCGGAGCGAAACAAGGCGCTCGGGATCTGGGGCGCGCTCGGCGGCAGTGGTGCCGCTGTCGGAGTGCTCCTCGGTGGCGTGCTCACGAAGTACGCGGGCTGGGAGTGGATCTTCTTCGTCAACGTTCCCGTCGGCGCACTCGTGTTCGCGGCCGCGCCGCGGATCGTGCGCGAGAGCCGCGTCGAGAAGGCGGTACGCCGTTACGACCCCTTCGGTGCGATCACCATCACCGGCGGGCTCGCCTTGCTCGTCTATGCGATTTCGCGCGCGCCGTTCGTGGGTTGGGGAACACCGCGGACGATCCTCCTGCTCATCGCTTCGGGCGTACTCATCGCCGCATTCCTCGTCATCGAGCGGCGTGTACCCGAGCCGTTGATGCCGTACTCGATCTTCCGCGTGCGCACCGTTGCGGGGGCGAACATCGTCGGCTTCCTGCTCGGCTCTGTCCTCTTTGCGAACTTCTTCGTTTTGACGCTTTACGTCCAGGACGTGTTGCACTACTCGGCGCTGCAAGCGGGCGTCGCCTTCGTCGCGACGGCCGGCACGGCAGTCGTATCGGCGGGTGCCTCGCAGGCGCTCGTGACGCGGGTCGGAGTGAAACCGATTCTTTCGATCGGCCTCGTGCTGCTCACGGCCGGCATGGTGTGGTACACGCAGATCCCCGTTCACGGGCATTACGCGGCTGATCTGCTGCCCGGTTATCTTCTGGTCGGCGTCGGGATCGCGTTCTCGTACGTGCCGGTGTCGATCGCCGCTCTCGCGGGTGTCAAAGCCGACGAGGCGGGTCTCGCGTCAGGCTTGATCAACACGTCGCAGCAGATCGGCGGCGCGATCGGAGTCGCACTTGCCTCGACGGTGTTCACGAGCCACTTTGACCACAAGCTGCTCACGCCGAAACTGCTGACGGACGGCTATGCGCTTGCCTTCTGGGTCATGGCCGCGTTCGGCGTGGCGGCGTTTTTCGCGACGCTCTTCTTCATCCGCCGTGAAGAGCTCGTACAGGTGCCGGGGGCCGCCCCGGCGACTGCGGACTAGAGCGGAGCTTCGAGCGCCTCTTCGACCGTGTCGTGGACGGCGAAGTGGCGGTCGAGGCCGGAGATCTGCAGCGCCCGTCGCGTTTCGAGCCCCGGTGCGGCCAGGATGAAGCTC
The DNA here is from genome assembly GCA_046730515.1 of Actinomycetota bacterium. Lineage (GTDB taxonomy): Bacteria > Actinomycetota > Thermoleophilia > Gaiellales > Gaiellaceae > 3-1-20CM-4-69-9. Next base: position 17,710 of record JBKPJA010000006.1, read on the forward strand.
CTTCGATTCGCGAGCTTCGTTCGCGCCTCGATCAGCACACCGAGCGTGGTCGAGTCGATGAAATCGACCTCGCTGAGATCGACGACGACACGATCGGGAGGGCCGTGGTCGATCGCCTCGAGCAGCGAGTCGCGGACGACGCCGGCGTTATAGAGGTCGAGCTCGCCCGCGAGGCGGACGATGCGGGCCCCGTTCGCGGTCTCGATTCCGAGCACGGGATTCCTCTCCAGGCTGCCCTGCTCGGCCGACTCTTGACCTTCGCTCAGTCGGATCTCCTTCGATCGGGGCTTGGACGGCGCCGCGCGGGGTCTGAGCAGAAGGCGCCCTACAGATTGAAGCACCGTTGACCGCCCCGGCGCAAGGCCCAGGTGCGCCCCGTTTGACGTGGTGCGGCCTCGCGGGCGATTGTTCAGACCGATGGACGTCGCCTCGGTCGCCAGGCGGGCACGGACGGAGAACTTCCCGGTCGCGTCGCTCCTCTTCCCGCGTCGGCTGCGGCCGCACCTGAGGGCGATCTACGGCTACGCGCGCCTCGTCGACATCCTCGGCGACGAGATCGAAGAAAATCGCCTCGCGGCGCTGGACGAGCTCGAGCGCGAAGTCGAGCGCTGCTACTCCGGTGCTCCCGAGTGGCCGGTCATGCGCGTGCTGCAGCCGACGATCCGGGAGTTCTCGCTGCCGCGCGAGCCGTTCGTCCGCCTGATCGAGGCGAACCGGATGGATCAGCGCATCTCCGAGTACGAGACCTGGGAGGACCTGCGCTTCTACTGCAAGCACTCGGCCGACCCGGTTGGGCGGCTCGTCCTCGGCGTGTTGCGGCTCGGGGGCGACGGGGAGCTCGTCACCGCGAGCGACGACGTCTGTACCGCGTTGCAGCTCGTCAACTTCCTCCAAGACGTGCCGCGCGATCTCGACCTCGGCCGCATCTATCTGCCGGCGGAGGACCGGCGGTTGTTCGAGGTGAACGTGCTCGACCGGCCGACTGCCGAGTTGCGCGCCTTGCTCGAGTTCGAGGCTGCCCGTGCACGTGGGCTCCTGGGATCCGGGCGTCTGTTGCAGGAACGGATCGGCGGCCGGGTCGGCCGTGCGGTCGGCCTCTTCGCGCGCGGCGGTCTCGCGGCGATCGAGGCGCTCGAGTCCGCGCAGTGGGACGTGTTCACGCAGCGTCCCCGTCCCTCGCGGATGAGATTGGCGCTGGCGGCGGTTCGATGAGCGTCGACGCCGCCTACGCCGAGGTCGAACGTCTGACTCGTAAGCGCGCACGCAACTTTGCGTACGGGATCATGGTCTTGCCGCGCGAGAAGCGCCGCGCGATCGCGGCGATCTACGCATTCGCGCGACGCGTCGACGACATCGCCGACGGGGAGCTCCCGCCGGCCGAGAAGCGAGCGCAGCTCGTCGAGCTCGACGACGCCTTGCGACAGACTGTTACAAGGGATGATCCGACGCTCGTCGCGCTCGCTGATGCACGTACACGGTTTCCAATTCCGACCTCCGCCCTGCATGCGCTCGTCGAAGGCGGTTTGCAGGATCTCGAGCAACAGCGATACGCGACGTTCGAGAACTTGCACGGTTACTGCAGCAAGGTCGCGGGCGCGGTCGGTGTGGCGTGCGTCGCCGTCTACGGCTCCAACGACGTCTCGCGCGCGGAGACGCTCGGCGTCGCTCTGCAGCTGATCAACATCATCCGCGACGTCCGTGAGGACTGGCAGCTCGGGCGCGTCTACATCCCTCAGGACGAGCTCGCGTCGTTCGACGTAACGGAGCACGACATCGCCGCGGGCAATGTGACGCCGCGCTGGCGTGCGCTGATGACCTTCCAGGCGGAACGCGCTCGCGCGTACTTGCAGGACGGACTCGGAGTGCTGAGCTCGCTCGACTCGCGGAGCGCGCTGTGCGTCCGCACATTCGCCGGGCTCTACCGCGCGACACTGGAGCGGATCGAAGCGGCGGACTTCGACGTCTTCGAAGGGCCGCCGCAGCTGTCGGCGTTCACGAAGCTGCGGATCGTCGGGGAGGGCTGGCGAAGATGAAGACGGTTGTCGTCGGGGGCGGGCTCGCGGGCTGTGCCGCCGGGCTCGACCTGCTCGGCCGGGGACACGACGTCACGCTCTTCGAGGCGAGGCCGACACTCGGCGGCGCAGTGCAGACGTTGCCGGAACGCGAGGGCGATCCCTCGCCGCCGCCCGACAACGGCCAGCACATCGCGCTCGGTTGTTTCACGCACTACCTCGCTTTTCTCGAACGGATCGGTGAGGGCGATTCGTACGTGCGCAGGCCGCTTGCGCTCCCGGTGATCGGCGAGGACGGCAGCGAGTCCCCGATCAAGCCGAGCCTGCCCGCGCTCCTCACGTACGCGCATCTCCCACGGCGCGACCGCTGGATGATCCCGGTGGTGACGGCGCGCCTGCGCACCGCAAAGGCACGTGACGGCGAGACGTTCGGCGCGCTGCTGCGCCGACTCGGTGCGTCGCGCGCGGCGATCGATCGCTTCTGGGACGTCTTCATCCGTCCGGCGCTCAACCTCCGCGCCGACGAG
>JBKPJA010000007.1:0-42651 GCA_046730515.1 Actinomycetota bacterium
GAACGCGACCGCGGCGAGCTTGCGTTGCTCGAAGCAGCGCTCGCGCGCGACATGCCTGTGCTCGCGATCTGCCGCGGGTCTCAGGTACTCAACATCGCGCGCGGCGGTGACCTCGTCCAGCACCTGCCGGATGTCGTCGGCGACGAGAAGCACAAGCACACTCCCGGCACGTTCGCGGATCACGACGTGATACTCGACGAGGGGACGAAGCTGGCCGGTGTCCTCGGCGGCCATTCGCCGGTGAAGTCCCACCATCACCAGGGGTTCGGCCGTGTCGGCGACGGATTGCGCGTGGCCGCTCACGCGGAGGACGGAACGATCGAAGCGGTCGAGGCGACCGACCGCCGTTTCACCGTCGGTGTCCTGTGGCATCCGGAGGCCGGCGAGGACGAGAAGCTGTTCGCGGAACTGGTGCGCGAGGCGGCGCGTTACCGCTTAGAGTCGCAGCGCCAAAGAGAGGAGGTGGCCTGAATGGCCAATCCAGTTGCGTGGTTCGAGATCGTCGGCAAGGACGCCGACACGCTGCAGAAGTTCTACGGTGACGTCTTCGGCTGGAAGTACGAACAGGCGCCGGGGCCGATGAAGTACGGGATGGTCTCCGCCGGGGACGGCGGTATCGGCGGCGGCGTGGGGCAGGCCCAGGAGGGGCCGGGTCACGTGACGGTCTACGTCGAGGTCGACGATCCGCAGGCGTACCTCGACAAGGTCGAGCAGCACGGCGGCAAGACCGTGATGCCGGTGACGGACGCCGGGATGGTCACATTCGCCCTGTTCACCGATCCCGAGGGTCACATGGTCGGTGTCTTCAAGGGCGGAGGCCGAGGCTAGGACAAGTGCAGAAGGGTCAGGCCCCTCTGTGCTCTGACCCTTTTTTAAGGTAGGCCGGTGAGCATCACCGTCGTCAATCCCGCGACAGTGCAGACGATCGCCGAGCTCGACGCTGCGGGAATCGAGGAGACAGACGCGGCCGTCGCCCGCGCGACGGCGGCGTTTCCTCGGTGGCGTGCCGTCACCCCGCCGGATCGCGCGCGACTGTTGCGCCGGCTCGCGTCGCTGGTCGAGGAGCACGGCGAGGAGCTCGCACGGATCGAGTCACAGAACGTGGGCAAGCCGATCGCCGGCGCACGCGCGGAGGTCGGGATGGTCGCGGAGGTCTTCCACTTCTACGCCGGCGCGGTCGACAAGCATCACGGCGCGACGATCCCGGTCGCCGGCGGCGTCGACATGACCTTCCGCGAGCCGCTCGGCGTCGTCGGGCTGATCGTCCCGTGGAACTTCCCGCTGAACATCTCGAGCTGGAAGCTCGGGCCCGCGGTTGCGTGCGGGAACACCGTCGTGTTGAAACCCGCAGAGTTGACGCCGCTGTCGGCGTTGCGCCTCGCGGAGCTCGTGCTCGAGACGGGCATCCCTGAGGGCGTTGTCAACATCCTCGTCGGGCCGGGCCGCGTGGTCGGACAGCGCCTCGTCGAGCATCCCGACGTCGCCAAGATCGGCTTCACCGGCTCGACCGAGGTGGGGCGCGGCGTGATGCAGGGCGCGGCCGGGACGATCAAGCGTGTCACGCTCGAGCTCGGCGGCAAATCGGCGAACATCGTCTTCGCAGACGCCGATCTCGAACGGGCGGCTGCGTCCGCGCCCTATGCGGTGTTCGACAACGCCGGCCAGGATTGTTGCGCGCGTTCGCGCATCCTCGTCGAGCGCTCCGTCTACGACCGCTTCAGTGAATTGCTCGTCGCCGCCACGCGCGGGGTCAAGGTAGGCGACCCGCAGAGCGAGGAGACGGAGATGGGCCCGCTGATCTCTGCACAGCAGCGCGAGACCGTCGCCTCCTTCGTCGACGGCAATCCGTTGTTCCGCGGCGAAGTTCCCGCTGGACCCGGGTTCTGGTTTCCGTGCACCCTTGTCGAGGCGACCAACGACGACCGCGTTGCGCGCGAGGAAGTGTTCGGCCCGGTCGCGGCGCTGATCCCCTTCGACGACGAGGACGACGCGATCCGAATCGCGAACGACACGCCGTACGGCCTGTCGGGGTCGATCTGGACGGAGAACGGCGCGCGCGCCTTGCGTGTCGCGCGGGCCCTCGAGACCGGAGTGCTGTCGATCAACTCCAATACGTCGGTGCGGCCGTCGACCCCGTTCGGCGGCTTCAAGCAGTCGGGCTTCGGCCGTGAACTCGGGATGCACGCGCTCGACGGTTACTCGGAAGTGAAGAACGTCTTCGTGGCGATGTGATGGCCCGTCTCGAAGGCAAGGTCTGTGTGATCACCGGCGCCGGCGGGGGAATGGGCCGAGAGGCCGCGCTCCTGTTCTGCGACGAGGGCGCACGCGTCTGCGCTGCGGACATCGACGGTGCCGCGGCCGAGCAGACCGCCTCGGACGCACGCGACGCATTCGCGGTGCAGGTCGACGTCGCCGATCCGGAGAGCGTGAGGCGGATGTACGACGAGACCGCCGAGCGGTACGGCGGGATCGACGTCCTCTACAACAACGCGGGGATCTCCCCCGCAGACGACGGTTCGATTCTCGAGACGGAAGCGGATGCGTGGCAGCGGGTCCAGGACGTGAACACGAAAGGCGTCTACTTGTGTTGCAAGCACGGCATCCCGCATCTGCTCGAGCGAGGGGCAGGATCGGTCATCAACGTCGCCTCGTTCGTCGCGCTCGTCGGCGCTGCGACGTCGCAGATCTCCTACACCGCGTCGAAGGGAGCCGTTTTGTCGCTGAGCCGTGAGCTGGCGGTGCAGTTCGCGCGGCAGGGGATTCGCGTCAACGCGCTCTGCCCAGGCCCCGTCGAGACGCCGCTCCTCCTGAGGATCTTCGGCGACGACCCGGCGGCCTACGAACGGCGGCGCGTGCACTTGCCGATGGGACGACTTGCGAAACCGCGCGAGATCGTCAACGCCGCGCTGTTCCTTGCGAGCGACGAGTCGTCGTATGTGACCGGTGCAACCTTCCTGGTCGACGGCGGCCTCACGGCTGCGTACGTCACCCCTGAGTAGTGGGAGGCGCCGAGATGGGTTTCCCGTCGTCTCGGGCGCTACGCTCCGTGTGCCGGCGGGCGTGGCGGAATTGGCAAACGCGCTGGGTTTAGGTCCCAGTGGGGCGCAAGTCCCTTGGAGGTTCGAGTCCTCTCGCCCGCACTCCCGTCGAAAGTCCGGCCGCTTTCGCAGCCATGACGACTTTCGAGGGGGCATTCTCGCGACAAGCGTGAGTGAGCCGCGGCCGCGCATGTCGGCCGCGACGGCAGATGTATTCAGTGTGTGCATGGCACAGCGGTCGCCGAGCAATCTGCCGCTCTGGGCGCGGGCCTATCGCGCCGCGTCGTCGGCGACCCTCCTCATGCTGATCCTCGGCACGCTTGCGGCTGCCGCCCGGCAACGTTTTGGGGCTTATCTCTTGATCGCTTATCTCGTGGTGCAAATCGGACTCCACATCGGGATTGGTCTTTACGGCTACCGCGAGGTGATGGGGCGGGAGTGGCCTGCCGTTCCCCCGCTATCCGACGACGACGACGACGATTAGCGATTAACCGACGAGGCGCTCGATTTTCGTTGCCGCCCGCGCCAGCGCCGCCTCGTCGAAGAGGTACGGCGTCGCGTTCGCCAGCCGGTGCGTCGGTCCGTCGAGGTCGTCGCTGCCGTCCCCGGCGTTGATTGCATAACGAAGAGGGATCTCGTGTGTGACCACGAGGATTTGCGATTCGGGGCGATCGATCAACCTGCGGTACGCGCGCGCGTATCGGCGCGCCGCGTCGTTCAACGACTCTCCACCGGGAAAGACATCGTCGCGTGTATGACCCCGTTTCCAGTCGCGATAGTCGTCGAGCGTCTTCCCTTCGAGCTCGCCGATGTCGATGTCGTCGAGCAACGGCTCGGTCTCGAAGGGCACATCGCGTCCGGCGAGCGCGATCTCCGCGGTCTCGCGCGTGCGGCCGAAGCGTGAGTGCACGCAGACCTCGATCGGAACGTGCGCGACCTGTCGCCCGAGGAGTCGGGCCTCGTCGCGCCCCTTGGCGGTCAACGCGACGGGCACCGATGGATCGCCGTTCACCCGGCGCTCCAGGTTGAGTGTGGACTCGCCGTGGCGCGCGACGACGTAGAGACGCATCGGACCGAGCCTATAACTCGTCTGGTCTAATGGTCTGAATGGCACCTGTCGTCGAGCAGCTTCCGGACAACAAAGTCCGCATTACCGTGGACGTCTCGCGCGAGGACGTCCACCATGCAGTCGAGCACGCAGCCTCCGACCTCGCCGCGAGCGTCAAGATCCCGGGCTTTCGGAAGGGCAAGGTGCCGCGCCCGGTGCTGGTGTCGCGCATCGGCAAGGAGCGCCTCTACACCGAGGCAATCGAGAGTCACATCGGCGGCTGGTACGGGAACGCGGTCGCGCGCGCAGGGATCCGTCCCGCCGACCGTCCCGAGCTCGACTACGAGCTGCCGGCTTCGGACAGCGAGGACTGGCGCTTCACCGCGACCGTCCCTGTGCTGCCCAAGCCCGAGCTACCCGACTGGACGCAGCTCGAGGTCGCGGCGCCAGAAGGGGAGGTGCCGGTGGAGCTCGTCGACGCGGAGCTGGACGTGCTGCGAGGGACCGTTGCGGAGCTTGTCCAGGCGGATCGGGCCGCGCAACCCGGCGACACGGTGGTCGTCGACCTCGTTCGTGAGGACGGCGACAGCAGCCAGCGCGACTACGTCGTCGAGCTCGGCTCCGGGCGGCTGATTCTCGAGCTCGAGGAGCAGCTCGTCGGTATGTCCCCCGGGGAGACACGGGAGATCCGGTTCGAGGTACCGGGCGACAACCTCGCGATCGTGCAGGCGACCGTCAAGGAAGTGAAGGAGAAAGTCCTGCCGCCGCTCGACGACGAGCTGGCGCGGGCTGCGTCAGAGTTCGACACCCTGGACGAGCTGCGCTCGGAGATCGAGGGTCGTCTCCAGGCGCAGCTGGACGCGCAGGCGAAGGAGGCGCTGCGCCGAAACGCTCTTGACGCACTCGTCGAGGCAGCGAGAGTCGATCCATCCGGCCCGCTGGTCGATACGCGCACGCGGACGCTGCTGCGCGAGCTCGACGAATCGATGCGCCGCCGAGGCGGCACGCTCGACACCTATCTCCAGGTAACCAACACATCGGCGGAGGAGTTGGTCGCGCGGGTCCACGAAGAGGCAAAGCGGTCGGTTGCGGGCGAGCTCGTGCTCGAGGCGGCGGCCGACCAGCTCGGAATTGAGGTCTCCGACGAGGACGTCGACGCTTCGATTCGCGAACGGTTCGAGGAACCCGAACGAGTGATCGCGCAGCTCCGCGAGAGCGGCGTGTACGAGCAGGAGCGTCAGAGCCTGCGCATGGCCCGCGCGCTGGATCGCATCGCGGCGGAGGTCAAGCCGATCTCACTGGAGCAGGCCGAGGCGCGTGAGGCAATCTGGACCCCGGACAAGGAAAAGCCCAAGACCGAGACGAAACTGTGGACCCCCGGCAGCAAGGAGCGTGCATGACCCCTGAGAATCTCGTCATCCCGTCAGTCATCGAGCAGACCTCGCGAGGCGAGCGTTTCTTCGACATCTACTCGCGACTGCTCAACGAGCGGATCATCTTCCTGGGTACCCCGATCGACGATCAGGTTGCGAATCTCACAATCGCCCAGCTGATCCATCTCGAGTCGGAAGACCCCGACAAGGACATCTCCATCTACATCAACTCGCCGGGTGGCCAGGTGTACTCCGGGCTGGCGATCTACGACACCATGCAGTTCATCAAGCCCGATATCCAGACGATCTGCGTCGGGATCGCCATGTCCATGGGCGCGGTGATCCTCTCCGGGGGAACGGAAGGGAAGCGGCTCGCGCTGCCGAACGCCAAGATCCTGATCCACCAGGTCTCAGGGGGGTTCCAGGGGCAGGCGACGGATATCGAGATCCAGGCGCGGGAGACGATCGCCCTCAAGCGCCGGCTCGAGGAGATCCTGGCCGAGCACACCGGGCGCGACCAGGAGCAGGTGGCCAAGGACATGGAGCGGGACTACTTCATGACCTCGCAAGAAGCGCTGGAGTACGGCATCATCGACAATGTGATCGCGCATCGGTAGACGGATCCGGCGCGACGTACTAAAAGGAGACCCGTGGCCCGAGCATCAGACGGCAACGAGCAGCTTCTCTGCAGCTTCTGCGGGAAGTCGCAGCGCCAGGTCAAGAAGCTGATCGCCGGTCCGGGCGTCTACATCTGCGACGAGTGCATCGATCTCTGCAACGAGATCATCGATGAGGAGCTGACCGCTCCGGCACAGCTCGACCTCGACAACCTGCCGCGGCCGAAGGACATCTACTCGGTCCTGAACGACTACGTCGTCTCCCAGGAAGAGGCAAAGCGCACGCTCGCGGTTGCGGTCTACAACCACTACAAGCGCGTGCAGATGGGGAACGACGACTCCGAGGTCGAGCTCCAGAAGTCGAACATCTTGCTGCTGGGGCCGACCGGGTGCGGGAAGACTCTTTTGGCGCAGACGCTGGCGCGGATCCTGAACGTTCCGTTTGCAATCGCGGACGCGACGGCGTTGACGGAAGCCGGCTACGTCGGCGAGGACGTCGAGAACATCCTCTTGAAGCTGATCCAGGCCGCGGACTTCGACATCAAGAAGGCCGAGACGGGGATCATCTACATCGACGAGGTCGACAAGATCGCGCGCAAGGCGGACAACCCGTCGATCACGCGCGACGTATCCGGCGAGGGCGTTCAACAGGCGCTGCTGAAGATCTTGGAGGGGACGGTGGCGTCGGTGCCGCCGCAGGGCGGACGCAAGCATCCGCACCAGGAGTTCCTCTCGATCGACACGACCAACATCCTCTTCATCTGCGGCGGCGCGTTCGCGGGGCTCGACAAGATCATCGGCAGGCGGATCGGCAAGAGCGCGGTCGGCTTCGGCGCGGAGGTGCGCTCGAAGCACTCGATGGAGTCGTCCGAGCTGCTCGCCGAGGTGATGCCGGAGGACTTGTTGAACTTCGGTCTGATCCCGGAGTTCATCGGCCGGCTGCCGGTGATCTGCGCGGTGCACCAGTTGCAGCGCGACGATCTCGTGCAGATCCTGACGGAGCCCAAGAACGCGCTCGTCAAGCAGTACCAACGCTTCTTCGGCTACGACAACATCGATCTCGTCTTCACGGACGACGCGCTCTGGGAGATCGCGGACAAGGCGCTGGAACGCGAGACCGGCGCGCGCGGACTGCGGTCGATCATCGAGAACGCGCTGCTCGACGTGATGTTCGAGCTCCCGTCTCGGCGAGACGTCTCCAAGTGCGTCATCACCAAGGAGACGATCGAGAAGGATCTGAAGCCGACGCTCGTGACGAGCGCCTCCGAAGAGCCTGAAGAGCTCGCCGAAGAGTCCGCCTGAGGTTCGCCGTTACTCCTCCGGCTCGCGCCGGATCTTTAGCCCTTTCGGCTTCACGGACAATCGGCGTGCCGCGACGTGCCTCTCCGCTCGTCGAGGCCGCTTGACCTCGGGCTGGGCGCGCTCCGGAGGCTGCGGTGGGAGGTGCACCCAGGTCGCCCGCGACGGGACGCCGTGCCTTTCCGTGATGAACAGCATGTACCAGCCGGGCGGTGCGATGTTCGGCTCTCGCGGGATGCGCACTTCGAGACGGCAGAAAGTGCGCCGCGCGATCGGGAGGTCGACGAGCCGTTGCTCCGTGTCGACGGAATGTGTGGTCGCCATGGGGCGGATGAGCTGGGCCCAGCGAATGTCGCGCGCCTGAGGCGTGTGGATCTCGATCGTCTCGCCGTAAGCGACGTGGTGCGGCGCCTCGTCGATGAAGGGCCGCGGACCCTTGAACAAATAGGGCGGGTGGTAGAGCTCGAGCCTGAGCTCGTCATCGCGCCGATGCGGGTTGGAACCGGCTGTGATCACGCGTGCATCGGGGAGAAGCAACGCCACCGAGTGGTAGAGCCGTGGAACAGTCGCCTTTGCCCCGAGCACCCAGTTCCCTGAACCGGGGTGGTAGGTCTCGGCATACAACGCGGCTTGCGTCGGATCTTCACCCGCGCCGCTGCCGCCGGTCGCCACCACCGTGCGGTCCGGAAGGATGACTGCGTTCACGTGCATTCGCGCTTCGTGCAGGCTCCCTGTTGCGACGTACTTCTTCGTCGCAGCGTTGAGATCGATGACATGCGCAGCGGTGATCGCCGGATCTCCGCCGCCGAGGATGAGGACCTTCTGCTCCTGTGCCGGCGGTAGGAGGACGCTGGCGCCCTGGTCGCGATGGTCGAGATCGAACGACGCGGGGATCGTGACGCCCGTGAGCCCTGCACCAGGGTTGGCGAGGTTCAGGATTCCCGGCTTGAGCCCGCCGCTCCCGCCGAGGTGGGCACCGCTGTAGAAGATGCGGCCGTTCTTGAGCAGCGTGAGGTGGGGGTAGAGCGGCCAGCCTTGCCCGGCCTGCTGGCGGGTCCAGCCGGTTACGGATGAGTAGATCTCATCGCGATTCGGCCCACCGGACGTAACGAGGATGCGACCGTCGCCCAGCGTCAAGAGCGTCGGGTACCAGCGACCCTCGGCCATGTCCTGCACACGGATCCAGTCTTCGGAGGCGGGATCGAAGAAGTAGCCGTCCGGCAATCCGGTGAAGCCGTAATCCTTCGTTCCGCCGGCGACGAAGAGACGTCCGTCCGCAAGGAAGGACTGGCCGGCGCAGAAGAAGTCGGTCGGTGTGAACGGCTGGTAGAACGAGCCGTGCTCGTAATCCCAGACGATGCTGCGCAAGCCGGTCGTGTAGAGCTCGTCGTTCCCGGAGCCGGCGAAGAAGAGAATCTTCCCGGTGTGCATGAGCGCAGCGTGAACGGCCAGGACTTGCGAGTCGCAAGGCAGGAGCTCCCACACGCCCTGCGTGGCCGCCTCGCTCAGGTCGAGCGGGGTCGCTGTCATTCCTCCCATGCCGCTCATCGGTCCCATGGGAGGCGGCGGCGCAGGCATGACGTGCGGCGACGGCATCGTCATCGTCTCGCCGTCCTGCTTCGGTTTCCCGCCGTCACGCGGCCGCTTGCGCGGGCGGCAGCGGTAGATGTCCACGACGGGACATTCGTTCGCGCCGTCGTCGAGCGGTAGCGTCAGCGGAAGCGCCTTCAGTGCGTCTTCCGTCAGCCACACCCACTCATGTGCGCGAACGAGTCCGGCGAGTCCGCGCATCATGTGCTCCTCGATGTGACAGTGAAAGAGGAAGTCGCCTTTCACACGGACTCGGCAGGCGTCCGGCGGTGGGTCGCACTGCAGCTCCTCGAGCTCGCACGGTAGTCGGAGTGCGCGCGGCACTTCGGTCTCCGTGACAAAGCTCTCGACCGGACTCAAACCGTGCACGTCGGCCGCACCGCCCGGGGGTTTCGGTAGTCGCCAGCGCGCCGAGTGCGGATGGAAGTTGTGCCAGACGCCCGCCAGGTCGAGGTTGAAGAGGAACCAGCGGAGGTGTTGACGGCTCTGGGCGACGATAGTCGGGGTATTGCCAACGAAAGCACGGCCGTTCAGGCAGAACGTGGAGGCGCCGCCACCGTCGGAGACGACGATGTGGTCGTGGTTCGCCTCGGTTTCGTCGTTTCGCCACGTCACGGTCGTGCCGGGAGGAACCTGCAGGATCTGCGGCTTCCACTGGTTGTCGATCGCTCGGATTTGAGGCGGCGGCCCCGGCGCGGGCGCTCCGGCGCTTACCTGCACCTCGCCCCACATCGTCGGGCCGTGGATCTGGCAGTGGTACCGACACGTCCCCTCATCGGTGCCGAACGGGAACTGAAACGTGTCTCCCGGCGTCAGCGTGTTGCTGAGGAAGCTGCACTCGATGCCCGTCCCCACCATCTCATGGACGAACATCGGCACCTCGTGATCCGGGCACGGAGCCGCGGGATCGCGAACGATGAGCCCACCGAAGAGCCCGCGGTTGACCATTTGCGCGACGTTGTGGGAGTGGTCGTGGAATGCCCACGCGCCGATCGTTTCCTCGGTCGCGTCGAACACGTATGTCCAGCGCTCTCCCGGACGAATCTCGTCACTCCTCCGCCCGTCCGGGGCGTGCACGCCGAACGGCCACGCTCCATCGGAGTCGATCCCGTACTTGACGCCGTGGACGTGGAAGCTGTGGCACGCATCGGGATCGCCGTTCAAGACGTGGATGTGGAGGCGCTCACCGGGACGGGTCCACAGAAGGGCCCCGGGAACGCGCCGGTTCCACGGCGGCTCGTTGACGTCGGCGGGCACCAGCTTCGCTGTATTGGGAACGGTGTAGTCCGGGTCGAGGTACTCGCGGTAGACGATCGCGTTGACGGTCGCGGCAGCGATCTCCTGCGGAGAGACACGGCCGAGTTCATGGCCCTCGTTGAACATGCAGTCGCGGCCGAAGCGGCGCGCACACGTGACAGGCGCAAGTGGGCTGTACCGATCGAGCGGCTCGATCTTGAGAAAGGTGTCCCGACGGCTCGGCTCCACGATGTCTCCTGACGATCGCAGCGACGGGTGACTATCCCAGGCTCGCCGCCAAAAGACAAGGAAGCAGGAGACTGCTAGCGAGGCGGACCGGCGGCTACCAGCCGAAGCATCTCGTCGAGCGGACCGCGGCGGTCGTGCAGGCTTTCGAGCCACCAGGTCGCTCCCGCGCGCTCGAACTCGCGCGGCAGGATGCGGTCCTGATAACCGATCACGGCGACGTCGAAGTCGCTGCGGCCGATCGTCTCGATCGCACGTGCCACGTCGTCCCCGGACAACGTCATTCCGGTGGGATCCGAGCTGTCCGCGCACCAACCGTCCCAGCGCGCCGCTCGTCGCAACGAAGGCAGGCGGTTGCCGCCGATCCAAATCGGCAGCGGCTGCTGAACGGGCGCGGGCGCGAGCCTTACGCCGTCGACGGTGTAGTGCTTGCCGCGATGCTCGACGACCTCTCCGGACCAGAGCGCACGTAGGACTTCGAGCCCCTCGTCGAGCATCTGCGCGCGCATTCTCGGGTCATCCGACTCGCCGAACTTCGAAAACTCGGAAGCCACCCCGCCGAGCCCGGCTCCGAACACGACACGGCCGCCGCTGATTACGTCCAGCGTCGCGACCTGATGCGCCAGCACGTGTGGGCGGCGCCGCGGGACAGGCGTGACCGCCGTGCCGATGCGAATGCGTTTTGTCGCACAGGCAACGGCGGTCAAGGTCACCCACGGATCCGCAGCGGGGGGTCCCCAGACGAAACCCAAGTGATCCCAGGTGAAGAACCCGTCCCAGCTGTTCTCCTCGGCTGCGCGCGCGACGCGCACCGCGGCGTTGGTATCGGAATACGTGCCGATGTTCGCGAGACAGATCCCGTAGCGCACATGCGGAGACTAGAGTCCTGCGCCGTGGGGTTCACGACGCGACCGGAGCTGCGCGGCACGTTCGGGATGGTCGCGTCGACGCACTGGCTCGCGTCCGCGGCCGGGATGTCCGTGCTCGAGCGCGGAGGCAACGCGTTCGACGCGGCAGTCGCCGCGGGATTCACGCTGCAGGTCGTCGAGCCGCACCTGAACGGGCCCGGCGGCGATCTCCCCGTCGTTCTCTACAGCGCGCGCGACGAAGAGGTGCACGTCATCTGCGCACAGGGCACGGCGCCGGCCGCCGCGACCATCGAGCACTTCCGCGCGCTCGGCCTCGACCTCATTCCCGGCACCGGTCACCTCCCCGCGGTCGTTCCCGGCGCGTTCGACGGCTGGCTCCTGCTGTTGCGCGAATTCGGCACCTGGCGGCTCGCGGAAGTCCTCGAATTCGCGATCGGCTATGCGGAGAACGGCTATCCACTGGTGCCGAGGATCAGCGCCGCGATCGCACAGATGGGGGAGATATTCCGAACTGAGTGGACGACGTCGGCGGAGGTCTACCTGCGTGACGGTGTCCCGACGCCCGGAAAGCTCTTCCGCAACGCGGAGCTGGCAGCCATGTACAGGCGCATCGTCGAGGAGTCGCGCGGCGGGACGCGCGAACAGGAGCTCGAGCTCGCACGTGCGCTCTGGTACGACGGTTTCGTTGCGGAGGCGATCGATCGCTTCGCGCGTACCGAGGTGATCGACAGCACGAGCCGAAGGCACGCAGGGCTGCTCACCGCCGACGACATGGCCGCGTCGCACGCAACGCTCGAACGGCCCCTGTCACTGGATTACCGCGGTCACACCGTGTTCAAGACCGGCCCGTGGGGTCAAGGCCCGGCCTTCTTGGAGCAACTTGCGCTTCTCGAGGGCTTCGACCTCGAGGCGATGGGACGTGAGAGCGCCGGCTTCGTCCATACCGTCGTCGAGTCCGCGAAGCTCGCATTTGCCGATCGCGAAGCGTGGTACGGCGATCCGGACTTCGTCGAGGTTCCACTCGACCTGCTCCTGAGCAAGGAGTACGCAGCCGAACGCCGCACGCTCCTCGAGGACACCGCCTCCACCGAGCTTCGTCCGGGAGGCGCGGACCCGCGTCTGCCGTCGCCGACGCGGGGCGAGGTCGCCGCAGGTGTGGGAGAGCCGACGCGGGCGGGCGACACTTGTCACGTCGACGTCGTCGATCGCGACGGCAACCTCGTGGCTGCGACGCCGAGCGGCGGCTGGCTGCACAGCGCACCCGTCGTGCCCGGGCTCGGTTTCCCGCTCGGGACACGCGCCCAGACGTTCTGGCTCGAGGAGGGGTTGGCGAACTCCCTTGCACCGCGCAAGCGCCCTCGCACCACGTTGTCGCCTTCACTCGCTTTTCGCGGCGGCGATCCGTACTGTGCGTTCGGCACGCCCGGCGGCGACATGCAGGACCAGTGGTCGCTGCTCTTCTACCTCCAACACACCGACTTCGGCCTCGACCTGCAAGCTGCGATCGACGCACCGTCGTTCCACACGAATCACTTCGCGAGCTCGTTCTATCCGCGTGACGCGCATCCGGGTCAGCTGGAGATCGAGGGACGCTTCCCGAAGGCGACGATCGCCGAGTTGCGCGAACGCGGCCACGACGTCGTCGTCACGGACGACTGGTCGCTCGGACGCGTGAGTGCGACCGCGCGCGAAAACGGCCTTCTCAAGGCCGCCGCAAACCCGCGCGGTGTGCAGGGCTACGCAGTCGGCCGTTGACAATGACGCGCCGTCAACGACGCGCGCTCGAAGCGATCTGCGAGACCTTCGTTCCCGGCGCGGCAGCGGCGGGAGGAGCAGACGTCCTCCTCGAGCTCACCCCGGCAGACGATCGCCGCGCGCTGATGGCGCTTCTCTCAGTCTGGGATCTCGGTGGGCGGTTCAGCCGGCGCTCGCCTGAGCGCCGCGAGCAGATCCTCCGCGCGTGGCGGGACAGTCCACTCGCGCTTCGCCGTCGCGTCTTTCACGGCCTGCGCCGCGGCAGTCTGATCCCGTACTACTCCCGAACCCCACCGAGTAATGGTCTGTTACAAGGCGGCGAACGGCGGATCCGACCACTCCGCGTCGATCGCCACACGCAACTCGAGTGCGACGTGTGCGTGATCGGCTCGGGCGCCGGCGGCGGTGTCGCTGCGGCCGTCCTCGCGCGGGCCGGGCTCGACGTGGTCGTCCTGGAGGCGGGCGCGCACTACGAGGACGGCGACTTCCGCTTTTCCGAGCTGGACGCCTACCGCCGCCTCTACGTCGCGGCGGCAGCGCTGACGACGACGGAAGGAAGCGTCGGTCTGCTCGCAGGAGCGTGTCTCGGTGGCACGACGACGATCAACTACACGACGTCCTTCCGCACTCCCGAGGAGGTTCGCGCGGAATGGGGCGAGCCGTTCAGCTCACGCGACTTCGACGCGAGCCTCGACGCCGTGTGCGAGAGGCTCGGCGTCAACGAGGACGAAGGACGACCGTCGAAGCGCGACGAAGCGATGGGCCGCGGACTCGGGCGGCTCGGCTGGCACGTCGAGGCGATGCCGCGCAACACGCGCGGCTGTGAGCAAGGCGTCGTCTGCGGACGCTGCGGCTTCGGCTGTCCGTTCGGTGCCAAACAGTCGACGCTCGTGACGTGGCTCGCAGATGCTCAGGCCGCCGGCGCTCGTATCCTCGCCTCGACGCGCGCAGACAGCATCGAATGCGTAAACGGCGCCGTCCGCGCCGTGCAGGCACAAACGAGTGACGGCTACACAGTGAACGTGCGCGCACGTGCAGTCGTCGTGTGCGGCGGTGCTCTGCAGACACCTGTCTTGCTGCGCGCATCCGGACTCGAGAACCCGAACATCGGCCGTCACCTCCACCTCCACCCGACCACAGGCGTCTGCGGCATCTTCGACGAGGACATTCGGCCGTGGGAGGGGACGATGCAGGCGCTCTACTCCGACCAGCACCGCGATCTCGACGGCGCAGGCTACGGCCTCAAGTACGAGACTGCGCCCGTTCATCCGGGAGTGCTCGTCGCATTCGCGCCCTGGGAGAGCGCAGACGAGCACGCGGGGCTCATCGCCCAGCTTCCGCATCTGACCGGCATCGGGCTCCTCCTGCGCGACCGCAGCGAAGGCGAGGTGGTAACGGGTCGGGCCGGCGGCCCGCGTGTTCGGTACCGGCTCAAGGCGGCCGATATCAGCCACGTCCGCAAGGGCCTCGACGGCGCCGCGCAGATCCTCGAGGCGGCAGGCGCGCGGCGGATCTTCTCGTCGCACGCACGCCTGGTCTCCTACGAGCCGGGCAAGGCCACGCGCGAGCAGTTTCTGCGCGACGCGGAAGCGGTCGGGTTCGGCCCCGGCCGCTGCACGTTCTACGCCTTCCACCCGATGGGCTCGGCGCGAATCGGTTCGTCCCCCGCAACCTCGGCGACGAAGCCGGACGGCGAGATCTGGGAAGCGCGCGGGCTCTACGTAATGGACGGCTCCTCGTTCCCGAGCGCGAGCGGCGTCAACCCGATGGTTACGATCGAGGCGATCGCGCATCTGAACGCGACGCGGCTCGCGGCTAAGCTCGCCTGATGGACTCGCTGTACAAGCCGCAAGGCGTCGAGGAGCGCTGGCAAGGCATCTGGGAAAGCGAGGGCCTCTACAACGCCGAGGCCGACGACCCACGGCCGAAGTTCGCGATCGCGCATCCACCGCCGAACGTGACCGGTGATCTCCACCTCGGTCACGCACTCCAACTCTCGTTGGCGGACACAATCGTCCGTAAGCGGCGGATGCAGGGGTACAACGTCCTCTTTCAGCCGGGCTTCGACCACGCAGGCATCTCGACACAGAACGCAGTGGAGAAGCACCTCGCGGAGCAGGGGAAGACGCGTCAGGACCTGGGCCGCGAGAAGTTCGAGGCGCTCGTCTGGGACTGGCTGCGCGAGTACGGCGGGAAGATCATGCTGCAGTTCCGCCGCATCGGCGCTTCGCTCGACTACCGGCGCGAACGGTTCACGATGGACGACGCGTACGTCCGCGCGGTCAATCGCTTCTTCGTTCATCTCTACGAGAAGGGGTGGATCTATCGCGCGAACCGGATCATCAACTGGTGCCCATTCCACCTCACGTCGCTCTCGGACCTCGAGCTACAGCACGTCGAGGTGGACGACGCGCTGACGTACGTGCTCTATCCGTTCGCCGACGGCGGGGAAGGCGGCGTGACGATCGCGACCGCGCGCGTGCCGACGATCCTCGCCGACGTCGCGGTTGCGGTGAATCCGTCGGACGAACGTTGGCGCAACGCTGTCGGACGCGAGGTCATCGTCCCCTGGGTCGAACGGCGCGTTCCGGTGATCACCGACGAGCGCGTCGAAATCGAGTTCGGAACCGGCGCGCTCAAGATCACACCGGGCCACGATGCCAAGGACTACGAGATCGGACGCGACCATGGCCTCCCTGAACTAACCGTCATCGGTCCCGACGGGCGGATGAACGCACAGGCCGGTGAGCTCGCCGGGCTCACGCAGGAAGAGGCCGAAACCCGCATCCTCGACTGGCTGCGAGAGCGCGGCCAGCTCGAGAAGCGCGAGTCGTATCGCCACACGGTCGCCCTCTGCGACCGGTGCAAGTCGCGAATCGAGCCGCGGATCTCGCTGCAATGGTGGTGCGCGATGGACGGGCTGAAGCAGCCTGCGCTCGAAGCGCTGCGCAGCGGCCGCGTCCAGTACCACCCGGAATCGCAGCACCGCTTCGCGATCGCCTCGCTCGAGGAAGCGCCCGACTGGAACATCTCGCGACAGATCTGGTGGGGGCACCAGCTGCCTCTGTGGGAGTGCCCGAACGGCCACGTCATCGTGCAGGAGGCAGAACCGGACGCGTGTGCGGAGTGCGGCTCGCGCGAATTGACTCGTAGCACGGACGTCCTCGACACGTGGTTCTCGTCCGCGCTCTGGCCGTTCGCCACGCTCGGCTGGCCCGACGACACGCCCGACCTGCGGACGTTCTATCCGGGCGATCTCAACACGACCGCGCGCGACATCATCCGGCTCTGGGAGAACAGGATGATCTTCAGCGGCCTCGAGCTGGTGGGGGACGTCCCGTTCACCGACGTCGTTATCCACTCACTCGTGCACGCGCCGAGCGGCGGGCGCATGTCGAAGAGCCTCGGCACGGGAATGAATCCGATGGACAACATCGAGCAGCACGGTGCGGACGCACTGCGTTACGGCTTGATGAAGATGGCGTCGTTGCAGGACGTGACATTCTCCGAAGGCGCGATCGAGGAGGGGCGCAAGCTGGCGAACAAGCTCTGGAACGCGAGCCGGCTCCTCCTTCAGGCGGGAGTGACGGGCGTCGATGAGCGTCCGTCCGCGCTCGAAGAGCGATGGATCCTCGCGCGGCTCTCACAATCGCAACGCGCGATCGAGTCGTACCTCGAGGAGTTCGACTTCTCGCATCTCGTCGACGAGCTGTACCACCTCACGTTCGACGACTTCTGCGACTGGTACCTGGAGGCGATCAAACCGCGCATCTACGCCAGCGACGCCGACGCGCTCGCGACGGCTGCAGCCGCCCTCGAGCGATTGTTGAAGCTCCTGCACCCCGCGATGCCGCACGTGAGCGAGGAGATCTGGAGCAACCTGCCTGCGCGCGAGACGCGGTTGATCGTGGCTCCCTGGCCGCAGGCGGGGGACGACACGGAGGCGTCCGCTCTGCAAGAGGTGCAAGACGCGGCCGAGATCTTCCGCCGCAGCGGCGTGCGCGTCGCGCTCGATGGAGAGCAGGCGCGCATCTTCGAAGCGGTCGTCAAGCCCGAACGCCAGAAGGCCGACGGCAACGCCGCCGTCGAGATCGAGCGGCTGCGGAAAGAGATCGCGCGGGCGGAAGGCATGCTCGCGAACGACCGCTTCGTCCAGAGCGCACCGCCGGAGGTGGTCGACGCGGAACGCGACAAGCTCGAACGGTATCGCCGTGAGCTCGACGCTCTCACCAGTTAGCTGGCTTGAATCGCTGTCGCCGTGGCCCGAGGAGTTCGGGCTCGAGCGCATGCGCGAGTTGCTGCGCGATCTCGGCGAACCACAGCTCGCGTACCCCTCGATCCACGTAGTGGGGACGAACGGCAAGTCCACTGCAACGCGCACGATCGCGGCACTGCTGCAGTCCGAAGGCCTGAACGTCGGCGCCTACACGTCGCCCCACGTCTCGGGCTGGCACGAACGTCTCGACACCGATCCGGAGACGTTCGAGCACGCGGTCGAGCGAGTGCGTCCGTACGCAGAGGGAGCGACCCAGTTCGAGGTGCTGACGGCGGCGGCGCTGACGGAGTTCCGCGAGCGCGCCGTCGACGTGGCCGTCGTCGAGGCGGGTCTCGGCGGACGCTACGACGCCACGAACGTGATCGACGCGCAGATCGTCCTGCTGACGAACGTCGGCCTCGACCACACCGAGGTGCTCGGCGGCACGCGCGAGGCGATTGCCGGCGAGAAGCTCGCCGTCGTCAAGCCGGGCGCGACGCTCGTCCTCGGCGAGCCCGAATGGACACGTCTGGGGTCAGACGCCGGCCGTGTCCTGAACGGCGGTGCCCGCAAGGCCGCCGAAAGCTTCGTCGGCCGTACGATCGGCTGGGAGATCGAGATCCACCTCCCCGGCCGGCTCGAGTGGCGCGGCCCCAACGAACTCTGGGACGGCGCGCACAACCCGGAGGGCCTCGACTGGCAGGCACTTCACCTCCCGCAGCGAGACTGGGTCGTCGTCGCGTCCATCCTCCGCGACAAGGACCTCGACGCGATGCTCGACCGCCTCGCCCGAGCCGGCCGGACGCTGATCGCCACCAGCTCGTCCAATCCGCGGGCGGTCGGCGAGAAGGAACTCGCGGAGCACGCCGAACCGTACTTCGAGCGTGTCGAAATCGATCCAGATCCTCGCGAGGCTCTCCGTCGCGGCCGTGTCCTCGGCCCCGTTCTCGTCACGGGCAGTCTGTACCTCCTTGCCGATCTCTGGCGAGAGGGCTAGAACCCGTCCGATGGCCGCAGTCGGTGAACGGATCAGCGTCTTCGCGTTCGCGGCCTTTATCGTCGCGGCGATTATCGGGCTAGCCTTTGCGGCCGGATACCTGATCGGAAGGATCTTCCTGTGATCGCCAGCACCTTCAGCGGGGTGCACGACTTCTTCAGCTCCGGGACCTGGGGCGTGCTCTGGCGGCTGGCGCTATTCGTGCTCGCCCTCTTCTGGCTCAGCCTCGCTTACTGGGTGTACAAGGATTCGCGCCGGCGAGTCGAGGATTCGTTCTTGGTCTGGACGTCGGTCGCGCTCGGGCTGATCCCGTTCGTCGGGCCGTTGATCTACATGCTCTTCCGTCCGCCGGAGTATCTGGAGGACATCCGCGAGCGCGAGCTCGAGATCCGCGCGATGGAGGATCGGCTCTCGCGCCGGGACCTGCACTGCCCGGTATGCCGCGCGGAGGTCGGTGCGGACTACCTCGTCTGTCCGGTGTGCACGACGAAGCTGCGGCAGGCGTGCTCGAACTGCAAGGCGCCGCTCGAAGCGCTGTGGCAGATTTGCCCGTACTGCGAGACCGCGGTCGAGCCTGCGGCGGTCGGCGAGTTCCCGACGTTCGAAGCACGGCCGAGACGGCGACGGCGCTCTGAGTAGACTCCGGCGCTCGTGGCACTCGAGCACGTTACGCGTCCAAGTTACGCGCGCGAGATCATCGCGGGATGAGTTCCTTCGTCCGCGGGAGCATCTGAATGGCGCTGGAGCGTTCCCTGATCCTCATCAAACCCGACGCAATCGAGCGCGGGCTCGCCGGCGAGATCGTCGCCCGCATCGAGCGGCGCGGGTGCACCCTTCGTGCCGGGAAGCTCGTTCTCGTTTCCCGCGACCTCGGCGAGCGCCACTACGACGAGCACAAGGAGAAGCCGTTCTTCGGCGAGCTCGTCCAGTTCATCACGTCCGGTCCGACGCTCGCGCTCGTCGTCGAAGGCGAGGGCGCGATCGCGACGCTCCGAAAAACCGTCGGCGCGACGAATCCCGCAGACGCCGAGCCCGGCTCGATCCGCGGCGACCTTGCTCTCTCGATGCCCGACAACCTCATCCACGCTTCCGACTCGCCGGAGTCCGCGCAGCGCGAGATCGCGCTCTGGTTCTCGGACGATGAGCTCGTCTGACCTGCCCGACTACGTCCAGGCGAACGTCGCCCACTGGACGAAGACGAACACCGAGTACACAGACGAGGCTGCTCGGAGCTCGTGGGCACAGGAGGAAATCCACTGGGGCGTGTGGCAAGCGCCCGAATCCGAGCTCAACGTCCTCGGCGACGTCAACGGTCTCGACATCGTCGAGCTCGGCTGCGGTACGGGCTACTTCTCCGCCTGGCTCGCTCGTCGGGGCGCCCTCGCCGTCGGGGTCGATCCGACGCCTGCACAACTCGAAACGGCGCGTCGGATGCAGCGCGAGACGGGGATCGAATTTCCCTTGATCGAGGCGCCGGGCGAAGACGTTCCCCTCCCTGATGCGTCATTCGACATCGTGCACTCGGAGTACGGGGCGTCGATCTGGGGCGATCCCTACCGCTGGATTCCGGAAGCTGCGCGTCTAGCGCGACCGGGCGCGCGACTCGTCTTTTTGCGGAACTCGACCCTTGTCAATTTGTGCATGACGATGGAGGGGATCGGCGAGCAGCTGGTTCGACCGCAACGCGACATGAATCGCATCGAGTGGCCCGATACGGGCGAGGTCGAGTTTCACCTATCGCACGGCGAGCTCATCGATCTCCTTCGTGCAAACGACTTCGAGCTCGAGCGGTTGATCGAGCTGTATGCGCCCGGAGATGCGGAAACCCACCAGTACTACAAGTGGGTTACCGCCGACTGGGCTCGGCAGTGGCCGGCCGAGGAGCTCTGGACAGCTCGTAAGCGATGAGCGGCGACCATGTCGCGCGGAATCGGCAGGCCTGGGACCGAGTCAGCAGCGAGTACCAGGCCGAGCACGACGAGCAGCTCGGTGTCGACGAGGTCGTCTGGGGCGGCTGGTCGATCCCCGAACGCGAGCTCGGCGTGCTCGAAGACGTGGCGGGCAAGGAGATCCTCGAGCTCGGCTGCGGCGCAGCTCGCTTCTCGATCAAGCTTGCGCGTCTCGGTGCGCGTTGCGTCGGTGTGGACGTGTCGCCGCGGCAGCTCGAGCATGCACGTCGGTTACAGGCCGAGACCGGCATCGAGTTCCCACTTGTCGAGGCGAACGCAGAGAACGTGCCCCTTCCGGATGAAAGCTTCGACGTCGTCTTTTGCGATCACGGCGGCATGACGTGGGCCGATCCATACCGAACCGTGCCGGAGGCAGCGCGTCTCCTGAGGCCGCGTGGCCTGCTCGCGTTCAACATGTCCAGTCCGCTTGCCACGATCTGCACGGACGAATCGAGTGACGGCTCAACCGCCGAGTTGAGACGCGACTACTTCGGCATGCACCGAATCGAGGACACAAGCTGGGAGGCGATCGAGTTCCAGCTGCCTTATGGCGAATGGATTCGTCTGCTGAGGTCCAACGGCTTCGAGGTCGAGGCGCTGATCGAGCTGAGGCCGCCGCCGAGTGCAACGACGACGTACACGGGGTGGGTGCCGCTGGACTGGGCACGGCGCTGGCCGGGAGAGAACATCTGGAAGGCGCGCAAGGTCGCGTGAGCGCGCCCCCTGTGTCGCCGATCCTGCTCGCTTCGACCTCGCCGCAGCGGCGAGCGATCCTCGAGCAGCTCGGAATCCCATTCGACGTCGTTCCGCCCCGGTACGAGGAGGACGACCCGCTCCACGGCGACGCCGTCAAGGTCGTGCGCCGGCACGCGCGCGAAAAAGCCCACTCCCTCGCGGAGGAGGCAGGCGAGCGGCCAGTGCTCGGCGTCGACACGGCTGTCGTGCTCGGGGGCCGCATCTACGGGAAACCTGAACACGTCGCCGATGCGGAGCAGATGCTCGACGATCTCGGCGGCAGGACCCATCTGGTCATCTCCGGTCTCTGTTTGGTGACGCCGGGCTGGGAGGTCGTCGAACATGAGTCGACCCGGGTCACGTTCCGCGAACTGACGCCGCGCGACCTTGGCGCGTACGTGGCGACGAGGGAGTGGGAGGGGCGGGCAGGGGCGTACGCGATCCAGGGCCGTGGCGCCGGCCTCGTCCGGCGGATCGAAGGCGACTACTTGAACGTCGTCGGTCTCCCGGCGGCGCTGCTAGTGCGTCTCTTGGCCGAGCACTTCGCCGGCGCGTACGGATTCGGGTAAGGCGGTTGCTGCGAGCAGCAGTCTGCGGACTCCTGGCTGCAGCTGTACTGCCGGCAATCGCCTCGGCCGATCAAACGATTCAGCAGCAACTTCCGTTCGACGATGTTCTCGTTAACAGCTGCTAAATGGAGGAGCCGGTCGAGTTGTTGATCACTGGCCCTTCGTCGTTTTGCGCCCAATTTGCGGCCGGACCTAGCTACACTCGCCGGGCGATGGGCTTTCTGGATGGGCTGGGCGGGTTTGGGGGGCGCGACATGGCGGTCGATCTCGGCACCGCGAACACGCTCGTGTACGTGCGCGGCCGCGGGATCGTCCTCTCCGAGCCGTCCGTCGTCGCGATCGACCAACGCTCTGGGGAGGTGCACGCCGTCGGCGTCGAGGCGAAGCGGATGCTCGGCCGGACGCCCGGAACGATTTCCGCGATCCGCCCCCTCAAGGACGGCGTCATCGCCGACTTTGACGTCACAGAGCAGATGCTCCGTCACTTCATCCAGAAGGTGCACCAGCATCGTTTCGCCCATCCGCGCGTCGTGGTCTGCGTCCCCTCCGGAGTCACAGGTGTCGAGAAGCGCGCCGTCGAGGAAGCAACGCTGAGCGCGGGTGCGCGTCAGGCGTACCTGATCGAAGAGCCGATGGCCGCTGCGATCGGCGCCGGCCTCCCGGTCTCCGAGCCGACCGGGAACATGATCGTCGACATCGGCGGCGGTACGACCGAGGTCGCGGTCATCTCACTCGGCGGCATCGTCGTCTCGCAGAGCATGCGCGTCGGCGGTGACGAGATGGACGAGGCGATCATCAACTACATCAAGCGGGAGTACAAACTGCTGATCGGCCAGCAGACCGCGGAGGAGATCAAGCTCGAGGTCGGGTCCGCATTCGATCTGCGCGAGGAGGTGCAGGCCGAGGTGCGCGGACGCGACATGCTCACCGGCCTGCCCAAGACGGTCATCCTCTCGTCGGAGGAGGTCCGGCGCGCGCTCGACGAGCCCGTGGCGCAGATCATCGAGGCGATCAAGTCGACGCTCGACAAGACGCCGCCCGAGCTTGCGGCGGACATCATGGACCGCGGGATCGTCCTCGCCGGCGGCGGGGCGCTCCTCACCAACCTGGATGAGCGCCTCCGCCACGAGACGCAGATGCCGGTTCACCTGGCGGAAAGCCCCCTGACGTGCGTGGCAGTCGGCTCCGGGCGGAGCCTCGAGGAGTTCGAGGCAATCCACCGCAGCGCCCGCGCGCGCCGCAACCATCGATAGCGGCGACATTCTCCGCCGACCGCGCTAGGGCGCCGCTTACGGTGCCGACCTTCAGGACGCGCGGCTCGGCCGCGCGTCCGTCTCAAATGAACCCTTCGACACAATCGAACGGACGAAAGCACGAAATCGCGGATATTGGCCCACCTCGCCGCCCACCGCGATAACCTAGGTCGCTGCCGTGCCTCGCACCCGTAGCAGCAGCGCGGTCCTCGACGCGCCCGTCTCCAGGCCTCGGCCACAGCCGTTTCCTTCGCGTGCGCGCTCGGCGCTCAAGCGCCGCGCCGTGGTGGGAGTGCTGCTCGTCCTCTCGCTCATTCTGATCTCCGTCTCGTTCCGACAGCCGACGTCGGGCGCGCTGCACGGCATGGAGGTCGGCGGGGCCACCGTCTTGCGACCGTTCGAGGTCGGGGCCGAGCGGATCGCGCAGCCGTTCCGTGACACCTACGGCTACTTCAGCGGGCTCGTGCACGCCAAGAGCGAGAACGCGCGGCTGCGCAGGGAGCTCGACCAACTGCGCGCGAGCTACATCCAGGGGCAGACAGCCGAGCAGAAGAACATCGAGTTCCGGAAGCTGCTCCGCTACCTCGACTCCGCACAGTTCCCGCGCGACTACCTCGCGGTGAACACACGCATCATCGCGCGTGCTCCGAGCGAGTTCGATCAGCAGATCGAGATCGCCGCCGGTTCGAACGACGGCATCACCGTCAACACGCCGATCGTCACGCAGGACGGGCTCGTCGGTCGTGTCACCGATGTCGGTCCGAGCTTCGCGCAGGTGCAGCTGATCACCGACCCGGAGAACGCGGTCGAGGCACGTGACCTGCAGAGCGGCGCGATCGGCCTCATCCGCCACGGGCAGGGACAGACGATGATCCTCGATCGCGTGCCCAAGTCGCAGGACGTGCAGGAGGGCAACACGATCGTGACGGCCGGCACGCGCTCCAGGCAGTACCCGTCGCTCTACCCGGCCGACATTCCGATCGGCCGCGTCATCTTCGTCGGGCAGAACGACACCGCGGACTACAAGCAGGTGCAGGTGCAGCCGTTCGTCGACTTCGGCGCGCTCGACTCAGTCACCGCCTTGATCCCGCGCAAGGGCGTCAGAAGCCGGTGACGGCGTACGACTCGGCGAAGGCCGCGGCCCTCCTCTTCGTCGCCGCAATCATCCAGATCTCGATTCTCTCAGGAGTGACGGTGCTACACGGCCGGGTAGAGCTCCTGCTTGTCACCATCGTGTGCGTTTCGCTGCTGCGCGGAGCGATGTTCGGCGCGGTGGCGGGATTCAGCGCAGGACTTGTCGCCGACACCGGTGTATTCGGAATGCTCGGCTTCACGTCGCTGTTGCTGACGCTTGCTGGTTATTGGACCGGACGCTACGGCGAGACGACGGGTCGCGACCGCGCGCATGCACCGCTGCTCTCCGTCGCGGTGATCACCGTGCTGTACCAGCTCGGTGCGCTGATGCTGCACTTCATGCTCGGCCAGGCCGCGCCGGCGCGGCTCGTTCTGTTCGACAGCCTCGCTCAAACGGTGGTCTTGAACGTCCTGCTGACGTGGCCCGTTTACGCCGTCGTCCGGCGCGTCTTGCGCCGGCCGGAGTGGACGGAGCGCACGCAGGAGGTTCGCCTCCTTGGCTAAGCGTGTCCTCTCGCGCTTCCTGCCTCCGGACCCGAGTGTCGCCGAGCCGTATCGCCTGACGCCGCGGCTTGCGCTCCGAATCGCAGCGCTGGGAGTACTCGCGATCGTCGTCTTCGCTGTCCTGTTCCTCCGACTCTGGGCGCTGCAAGTCCTTTCCGGTGCGCAGTACCTCCGCGCAGCGCAGAACAACCAGCTGCGTACGGTGCGGATCCAGGCGCCGCGCGGTCCGATCCTCGACAGCCAAGGACGGGTGCTCGTCACGAACAACGCCAGCACCGCGGTGCAGATCTGGTCGTCGGATCTGCCGAAGCAACGCCCCGTGCGAGTCCAGGAGTTGCGGACGCTCGCGCGCGTGCTGAACGTCCCCCTCTGGCAGATCGCGGCAGCGATTCGCAAGCACCGCAACGACCCGCTCACGCCCGTCACCGTCAAGTACGGAGTCACCCTCGCGCAGATCGGCTACCTCACCGAGCGGGAGGAGAACTTCCCGGGCGTCCACTTCGCGCAGACGTATCTCCGGCAGTACCCGTACGGCCCGCTGGCGGCGCAGTTGCTCGGCTACGTCGGAGAGATCTCTCCGCCGCAGCTCAAGACGCTCAAGGGCTACCACGCCGGCGATTTGATCGGGCAGGCGGGCGTGGAGGGGACGTACGACAAGTTCCTGCGCGGAACCGCAGGCGTTGCAACGCTTGTCGTCGACTCGCTTGGCAGGCCGCGGACGAACCTGCGGACGATTCGCCTGCCCGCTCCGGGCAACGCGCTCCGTCTGACGATCGACCTGAAGTTGCAGCAAGCCGCGGAACAGGCGCTGCAGATCGGCATGCAGGACGGACGCAACTCGGCCTGCACCGGCTGCTGGGCCGCAAACGGCGGCGCGATCGTCGCGCTCGATCCGCGTGACGGCTCGATTCGTGCACTCGCGTCGTGGCCGACCTACCATCCGAGCGTCTTCACCGGTCGCGTGTCCGAGCACGCGCTGGCGGCCGAGGGACTTACTCCTGGAACCGCGAAGCGGATGAACTATCCGCTGCTCGATCGCGCGCTCGATGCGACGTATCCTGCGGGCTCGACGTGGAAGCCGGTCACCGCGTTGGCGGCGATGGAGGAGCACGTGCTCAATCCGTACTCGACGCTCGCGTGCACCGGCTCGTACAAGGTCGCAGGGCAGACGTTCCACAACTGGGATCCGTTCGCCGACTCGCAGATGACGCTGCCGACCGCACTCGCAGCGTCGTGCGACACGTACTTCTACCAAGTGGGCTACCGCTTCTACGGCATGCCGGGCCCGCGGCTCGAGGCTTGGGCATACCGCTTCGGTTTCGGCCAGAACACCGGTGTCGATATCGGTCCGGAGTCGACCGGACTCGTGCCGACACCGGACTGGCGGAAGGCGACCTACACGAAGAAGACGGATCCGTGCTGCTGGCGGATCGACCGGCTCTGGAAGCCGGGTGACTCGATCCAGCTCGCGATCGGGCAGAAGGACCTGCTGGTCACGCCGCTGCAGATGGCGCGTTTCTACGCGATGATCGCGAACGGCGGCAAGCTCGTCACTCCGCACTTCAAGGAGGACGTCGAGCAGGCGCCGGCCAACGGCCAGCGCGGAGCGGTGTTGCCGACCGCGCCGCCCTCTGCGCCCGAGCCGACGAACGTGGACGCGGCTGCCCTCGCGGTCGTGCGCCAAGGTCTCTATGAAGCAACGCACGCATCGTTCGGGACCTCGACGTCGATCTTCGGTTCGTTCCCGGTCGCGATCGCGGGCAAGACGGGAACGGCAGAGAAGTTGATCGATCCGGGTGACGGATATCCTCGGTTGTTCGACCAGTCCTGGTGGTGCGGGTACGGGCCTGCAGACACACCGCAGCTCGTGGTCTGCGCGCTGATCGAGAACGGTGGCCACGGCGGGACTGCCGCCGCCCCGGCGGCGCTGCACGTGTTCGAGCAGTTCTTCCACAAGCAAGCGACACAGCAAGGACCTGTGCACTCTGATTAGCGGCCCTCCCAACGACATCGGCGCGCGTGCTGCCCGCGATCACTCGGCGCGTTGCCGCGTCCTCAGTCGCGCCCGTAGCCTCCGGCTACGACCGCTCCCTGCGTCCTTGCATCGCTTGGTGCTCGCGACCGGCCCGCGTACCGAGCCCGTTGGAAGGACCGCAGACTAATGGCCGTGGAATACGCACCGAGAACGGAGCTCCGCGCGCGCCGCCGCGACGCGGCAGACGTCGCTGCGTTCCTCCGCAGGCTCGACTGGATCCTCGTCGCATCGGTGGTCGGGCTCATCGCCTACGGCTTGTGGGCGATCGCCGGCATCACGCGTCACGACGTTCCCGGCAACCCGAACTACTACGTCGTGCGACAGGGCGTGTACGTGGCAGTCGGGTTCGTCGCCTTCGTCGCGGTGCTTGCGATCGATCCGGACTGGTATCGCCGGCGGTGGCGGCCGATCGGCATCGGGACGGCGCTGATGATCGCATTGGTCTTCCTCGCTGGGTCCGCGACTCGCGGCTCGAAGCGCTGGCTTCACTTCGGCTTCTTCCGGTTCCAGCCGTCGGAGTTCGGGAAGGTGCTCTTCGTGCTCGCGCTGGCCGGCTTCATCGCCGGCCGCACGAAACAGCTCGGTACCTGGCGTACCACGTTGCACGTCGTCGGCCTGGCGTGCGTTCCGATCCTGCTCGTGCTCGTCGAGCCCGACGTCGGAACGTCGATGGTGTACGCCGCGGCGCTCGTAGCCATCCTCTTCGTCGCCGGCACGCGTTGGTCGCACCTCGCGACTCTCGGCGTCGCCGCTGCTCTCGTCGCCACGCTCGTCCTGTGGGCGGCTCCGGCCGCGGGCTTCCACGTGCTGCCGGACTACCAGGTCAATCGACTCACCGGGTTCTTCCACCCCTCGAGCGATCCGCAGGGACAGACCTACAACATCATCCAGTCGAAGAACGCCGTCGGTGCAGGCGAGCTCAATGGGCGCGGTCCGAACGGCGCGACCCAGACGACGCTGCACTTCCTGCCTGAGCACCACACGGATTTCGTGTTCGCGTCGCTCGCCGAAGAGCGAGGCTTCGTCGGCGCCTCGATCCTGCTCGCGCTCTACCTGCTCGTCATCTGGCGCGGGATCCGCATCATCGCGGTCGCGCGCGACGCGTTCTCAGCGATCGTCGCGGGCGGGATCGTGTTCGCGCTGCTGTTCCAGATCTTCGTCAACGTCGGGATGACGATGGGGATCGCGCCGATCACCGGCATCCCGTTACCGTTCCTCAGCGTCGGCGGCTCGGCGATGATCGCCAACCTCCTTGCGATCGGGATCCTCCTGGCGATCCACGCGCGCGCACGGGCGCCGCGCCGCTGACGCGGCTCGATCGCCCAAGCGCTACGCGCCCCAGTTACCGGAGGTGCCAACGAGGCCACGATCATTCCCTCGCTTTGGCGATCACGCGGCTTCGGGAATCGGCCGCAGCTTCGCCCGCCTCGTCTTGATCGCCCGGAGGCGCTGCGTCAGCCGTGCCCACGCCCAGGGCTCGACTTCCTTGTAACGAACGGCGGACTGGCCGCGCGTCGCCTCCAGGTACTCGAACCAGGCGTCGGCCTCCTCGATCAGTAGCAGCTCGTGGGCTTCTCGTTGTCCGGTCATGAGGCCTCCCTCCCGCTCTGCCGATGGGCCGAAGGGTAGGTCCGGCCTCGGACGGCAGAGGCCCCGGTCAGCCCGTTGCTACCCTTAGGTCAGATGTACCTCTCTGACAGCTACGACCTGCCGCGCGCGCTCTGCGTCACGTTCGCGAGCGCCGGCGCGCAGGAAGGAGTTTCCCTTTGCGTTGGTTCCGACGTCGCCGACAGGCACCCGAGCAGGCGCCGATTGAGGCTGCCGCTCCCGATGAAAAACCCGAGCCCGTAATTTCTTCGCCCACCCCTGAGGCGGGCACAACCAAACAAGCAACGAAGCCGAAGCGCCGCCGCGGTAGCCGAGGTGGCCGCGGCCGCAAGAAGTCGACGACGCCTGCGCCGCAGGCGAAGGCGAGCGAAAAGAAACCGGATCGCAAGTCGCAGCCGCGCCAGCGCGAGCGGACGCAACAGCAACGGCGGAGGCGCGAAATCGCGAAGCCTCGTCCACTACCGAAGGCGAAGCGCGAGCTCTTGATCTCCCTCGACGTCGGCGAGCAGCGCGTCGCCGTTCTGGAGGACGACAAGGTCGCGGAGGTCTACCTCGAGCGGCCCGAGCGTCGCTCGATCGCCGGCAACATCTACCTCGGCACCGTCGACAACGTCCTGCCCGGGATGGAGGCCGCGTTCATCGAGATCGGCCTCGAGAAGAACGGCTTCCTGTACGTCGACGAGATCGTGACCCCGGAGCTCGAGGGGAAGGCGCGCTCCGGTCGCAAGATCCAGGATCTGATCAGCCGTGGCGAGACGATCATGGTGCAGGCCGTCAAGGATCCGATGAAGACGAAAGGCGCGCGGCTGACGACGGAGATCTCGCTTCCCGGCCGCTTCGTCGTCTTCGTTCCGACCGGCGAAGGCCAGGGCGTGTCGCGCAGGCTCGACGACGACGAGCGTCAGCGCTTGAAGGAGATCATCAGGCAGATCGCTCCGAAGGACGGCGGCGTGATCGTCCGCACTGCAGCCGAGGGCGCGTCCGCGGAGGACGTCGAGCGTGACCTCGTCTTTCTCCAGAAGCTGTGGAAGTCGATCCAGCAGCGCTCCAAGGACGCGCAGGCGCCGGAGCTGATCTACCAGGAGTCCGAGCTGCCGCTGCGCGTCGTGCGCGACCTCTTCACCGACGACTTCGAGCGCGCGCTGGTCGACAACGAGCGCGCGTACAAACGCATCGTCGGTTACCTCAAGAAGACGTCCCCGCACATGGTCGAGCGCGTCGTCCGTTACAAGGAGAAGCAGCCGTTGCTGGATGCGTTCGGCGTCGAGTCCGAGATCCGTTCGACGTTGAGCCGCCGCGTCGATCTTCCGTCAGGCGGCTATCTCGTCTTCGACTACGCGGAGGCGTTCACGGTCATCGACGTCAACACCGGAAGGTTTGTCGGCTCGCGTGCAAAGGCCGGCGGCGCGCGTCTCGAGGACACGATCACGAAGAACAACCTCGAAGCGGTGAAGGAGGTGGTGCGCCAACTCCGCCTGCGCGACATCGGCGGCATCATCGTCATCGACTTCATCGACATGGCGAATCCCAAGAACCGCGCGACGGTCGAGGAGGCTCTTCGCACTGAGCTCGAGCGCGACCGCACGAAGACGTATGTCGTGGAGATCTCGCCGCTCGGCCTCGTCGAGATGACTCGGCAGAACGTCACCGAAGGCCCGCGCGAGGTGATGACGAAGAAGTGCCCGACCTGCGGGGGCGACGGGATCGTCGTCTCGGAGGAGACCGCTGCGCTCGACATCGAACGGAGGCTGCGCGCCCTCGCGGCCGGGTCGCGTTCGCAGGCGTACCGGGTCGAAGTTGCAGCGAAGATCGCATCACTCCTCGTCGGCCCCGGGGCCGAGCGGCTCGTCGAGCTCGAGGCGCAAATGCGGCGCCGGTTCTTCCTCGTCGGCAAGGACGGCGTACATCTCGATCACTTCCTCGTGCTCGGGGAAGGGAAGCGCGACGACCTTGCGGTCGAGGGGCCGTTCGACGAAGGCGCCGAGGTCGAGCTGAAGCTCGGCGAGGTCGGTCTCTACGACGCACAGGCCGGCGTCGGGAAGCTCGACGGCTATGACGTCTACGTCGCGGACGCTGCGAAGCTCGTGGGTAAGAAGGTGAAGGTGCACGTCGAGCGCGTGCTCGACGGCATTGCGTACGCGACGCTCGCTGACGCGCAGAGGCCGGACGAGGCTCCGATCACGGCGGAACGCGAGGCGGAGAAGCCCACGCGTGCTCCTGCAAAGAAGCCGCCGCCGAAGGCCGAGGGTGAAGCGACGGAAGAGGCGACGCCGAAGAAGACGGCGCCGAAGGCCAGGGGTGAAACGACGGAAGAGGCGACGCCGAGGAAGACGCGCCGAGGCTCGCGCGGCGGGCGGGGCCGCAAGAAAAAGACAACGGCCACCGCAGCTTCCGCGTCAGGGAACGGCGCTGGCGAGGCGCAGCAGGTTGCAAAAATCCACGTCCCCGATCCCTCACTCGGCGAGGACGAGGAAGCCGAAGCGACCGTCGCGGAGGACGGCGCCGAGGAGCCGAAGCCGAAGCGCAAGACGCGGCGCGGCAGCCGAGGTGGCCGCAATCGGCGCAAGAAGACCACGACGACCACAACCGCGCAGTCCGAGACCGAGCCGGAATGGGGCTATGTTCCCATGTCGGAGTGGGGCGACGACCTTTCGGAGAAGTGAATCTCCGGTAGACTGCCTGCCCTCGCGGG
Source organism: Actinomycetota bacterium (assembly GCA_046730515.1). GTDB lineage: Bacteria > Actinomycetota > Thermoleophilia > Gaiellales > Gaiellaceae > 3-1-20CM-4-69-9. The sequence goes on from JBKPJA010000007.1 coordinate 30,803, forward strand.
CCGGATGCCCGCGTTTTCCACGTCATGGCTACGAAGTCGAAATCCGACAGCTACGCGATCATCGCCGTAGGCGGCAAGCAGTACGTCGTCCGCGAAGGCGATCAGCTGCTCGTGGACCGGCTCGCGACGGACGAGGGGAAGACCTTCCATCCCGACATCCTGTTCGTCGGCGGCGACGGCAAGGCGCAGCTCAATCCGAGCGGGACGACCGTGACAGCGCGCGTCGTCGGCCATGCGCTCGGCGACAAGGTGCGCATCGGCAAGTACCGGCCGAAGACGGGCTACAAGCGACACACCGGCTTCCGCGCGAAGCTGTCGCAGATCGAAATCGAGGCGATCGGCGCAGGCAAGCGGACAGCCGCGGCGAAGCCCGCCGAAACCCCCAAGCAACAGACCGCGACAAGGCCGGCGCAGGCTGCCACCCAGCCGCCGCGGGGCTATGCGGAATTCACGGTGGCCGAGATTACGGAGAAGGCGAAGCGATGGAAGCTCGAGTCGGTCGAGGCAGCGCTCGGGTACGAGCGTGCGCACGCGCAGCGGAAGGGCGCAATCGCTACGCTCGAATCGGTGCTCGAGGCGAAGAAGGAGAAGCAGTAGATGGCACACAAAAAGGGACTCGGCTCGTCGCGCAACGGCCGCGATTCGAACCCCAAGATGCTCGGCGTGAAGATCTTCTCCGGCCAGGACGTCAAGGCGGGGATGATCCTCGTGCGCCAGCGCGGAACAAAGTTCCGTCCGGGTGACGGCACAGGTATCGGCCGCGACGACACGATCTTCGCGACGCGCAACGGGACGGTCGCGTTCCGCTCCAGCGGCGAGAAGCGATTCGTCGAAGTCAACGGCGCGGAGTAAAAACGCATGTTTCACGACCGCGCCCGCATTCACGTGCAGGCGGGGCGCGGCGGCGACGGCAGCCTCCACTTCAGGCGTGAGAAGCATGTCCCGAAGGGCGGTCCCGACGGAGGTGACGGCGGCCGCGGCGGCGACGTCGTCTTCCTCGCGGATCCCGATCTGCGCGACCTCTCGTCGTTTCGACGACGTCGGTGGTTTGCCGCGGGAAGGGGCGAACCGGGCCGCAGCTCGTTGAAGCACGGCGCGGCCGGTGAGCCGATCGAGCTCCGCGTACCCGTCGGCACGCAGGTGTTCGATGCGGACGACCAGCTGATCGCCGACCTCGCGACTGCAGGTGCACGCGTCACGGCGGCGCGCGGTGGGCTCGGCGGCCGCGGGAACAAGCGCTTCGCGACACCGACGCGGCGGACACCGCGCTTCGCCGAGACCGGTATCCCCGGCGAGGAAGCGGACTTCGAGCTTCGGCTCAAGCTGATGGCCGACGCCGCGCTCGCGGGTCTACCGAACGCAGGCAAATCGTCACTGCTCGCACGGATCTCCAACGCGCGGCCGAAGGTCGCCGAGTATCCGTTCACGACGATCGAGCCGGTGCTCGGCACGGTCGATTCGCCTGACGGCGCGCGGCAGCTCACCGTCGCCGACGTCCCCGGTTTGATCGAAGGAGCAAGCGAGGGCGTCGGGCTTGGTCACGCATTCCTCGCGCACCTCGAGCGCGCCCGATTGTTGCTGCACGTAATCGACGCGTCGGAGGGTGACGCAGACGAGCGTTGGCACGCAATCGACCGCGAGCTCGCGGCGTACGGCGCCGGGCTGGACGAGCGTGCACAGGTCGTCGTCCTGAACAAGATCGACCTCGAGCCGGATCCCGCGTTTTCCGTCGACGACCCCCGCATCGTTCGCGTGTTTCGCGTGTCGTGTGCGACCGGGGCGGGCGTCGAGGAGCTGAAACGCTCGCTCTTTCAGCTCTGTCCGCCGGCCGAGACTCCGTTCGCGGAAGCTGACGGCCTCGTCGACTTCCTCGTCTACCGGCCGCGTCCGAATGCGCGGCACTATCGGATCCTGCGCACCGACCGCGGTTTCCGCATCGCGGGTCGGCCACCGACCGACGACGCGGAGCTCGAGGCAGCGCTGAAAGCCGCAGGCGCACGCAAGGGAGACGAGGTCGAGGTCGAGGGCGAGGTGCGTGAGTGGGGCTAACGGTCGCCGCGTTCTACGACGTTCACGGCAACCTGCCCGCGCTCGATGCCGTGCTCGCAGAGTCGGATGTCGTTGCTGCTGACGCGGTCGTCTTCGGCGGCGATCTCCTCTGGGGGCCGTGGCCGGCGGAGTGTCTCGAGCGCGCAGATTCGCTCGGCGATCGGACCCACTTTGTCCGCGGTAACTGCGAGACGCTCGTTCTCGAAAGCGCGTCCGCAGACCATTCGTGGGCGCGGGATCGATTGGACGAAGAACACCTGACACGGATCTCGCGTTGGCCTTCGGCTCTCAGCCTCGATGTGGACGGCCTCGGACCGACGCTCTTCTGTCACGCCACACCTCGCAGCGAGGAAGAGATCCTCACGCCGGAGTCGGCGGAGAGTGAGTGGCGCGACGCACTCGCCAGGGTGACGCAACGAACCGTCGTCTGTGGCCACACGCATCTGCAGTTCGACTTCTCGGTGACCGGAAGACGCGTCGTCAATCCTGGCAGCGTCGGCGCGCCAACCGTTCGTCCAGTCGCCTGGTGGGCTTTGCTCGGCGCGGGCGTCGAGTTACGGACGAGCGCGTACGACACCGAAGGCGCGATCGAGGCGGCAAGCGCGTTCCTCCCGGATGTCACCGGCTTCGCGAGGTGGCTCCGTGAGACGCCGTCGTACGAGTCGCGCGTTTCGAGCCTGGCATGACCGGTGTGCTCGGCGGAGCGTTCGATCCACCGCACAACGGTCATATCGAACTCGCGCGGGCGGCAAACGAACAGTTCGACTTCGACGAGTTCGTGATCCTCGTCACCGAACACCCGGGTCACAAGGACGTCGCCGCGGATGCCGTAACGCGGTTGCGGCTCGCTCGTGCTGCTTTCCCCGACTACGAGGTCGAGCCCGATCCACACGCGCGCACGATCGACCTGCTTCGCGCTGCCCGGTGGAGCGATCCGCTGTTCCTCATCGGTGCAGACGAGTTCTGCGACTTCCTCGAGTGGAAGGAACCGAATGCCGTCCTCGAGCGCGTGCGCCTCGCGGTCGCAACCCGGCCGGGCAATCCACAGGATCGGCTCGACGCCGTCCTGGCCGAGCTCGAACATCCGGAACGTGTGCTCTTCTTCGAGATCGAGCCGCTTCCCATCTCATCTCGCGAGGTGCGGGAGCGCGTCGGTCGCGGTGAGCCGATCGACGATTTGGTGCCAGCTCGCGTCGCCGAGCTGATCGCGGAGCTGGGCCTGTACCGTGGCTAACATTCGAGCTCTGACAGCGCTCGAACAAGCACGCCGCATCGCCGGCATCGCCCAGGACAAGCTGGCGCGAGACGTGGTCATCCTCGACATGCGGCCGGCGTGCAGCTACACGGACTTCTTCGTCATCTGCACGGGCCAGAACCCGCGGCAGACCGCTGCGATCTACGACGAGGTGCACCTGCGGCTGAAGGACGACGTGCGTCTGCTGCCGCAGTCGGTCGACGGCGCGCAGGAGTCCACGTGGATCGTCGCGGACTACCTCGACGTCGTCCTGCACATCTTCACCCCCGACGCGCGCGCGTACTACCGGCTCGAAGAGCTGTGGGGCGACGTACCGAACGTCGAGGTCGAGGCCGCAACGGCTTAGGAGCACCTAACAAGGGTCAGCAGACCCCCTCCGGGGGTCTGACCCCTTTTCTGTTCGAGGTACACTGGCGCGACCCAGGGGCCATAGCTCAGTTGGGAGAGCGTCTGGCTGGCAGCCAGAAGGTCGCCGGTTCGAGCCCGGCTGGCTCCATGTGAATCGCGTGAACGATCGCGGTGGCTGGCCTACCGACGCGTCGATCGATCGTTCCGAGCACGAGCTCGAGGATTGGGAGGTGCTCACCGACGCGCTCGTCGGCGCGCTCGCCGTGCGCGGCGTCATGAACGTCGACGAGCTGCGCCGCGGGATTGAGAGCATGCCGCGCGAGGAGTACGAGCGCGCCTCCTACTACGAGCGTTGGCTGTCCTCGATGGAGACGATCCTCACCGAGAAAGGCATCCTCGGGCCGGGCGAGCTCGACGAGTGAGCTACCGGCCTGGGCAGCGGGTTCGAATCGACGCGCGCGATCACGAAGGCCATCACCGCACGCCCGGTTACCTCAAGGGAAAAACCGGCACGATCGAGCGCGTGTACGACTCCTTCACGAATCCGGAAACACGCGCGTACGGCGGCGACGGTCTCCCGAAGCAGACGCTGTATCTCGTCGGCTTTCGGCAGCGTGACGTCTGGTCTGACTATGGCGGACGCGACAGCGACAGGATCTACGCCGACATCTTCGACCACTGGCTCGAGCAGGCATAAAAGAGGGACAGGCCCCCTCTCGGGGGCCTGTCCCTCTCACTTCCGAGCCGATTCGGTCTACTCGGGTGGAATCTCCGCATAGACGCGGTCGATGTCCACGCCCTGCGACCGACGGAAATAGCGTGCTCCGAGGTACCAGAGCAGGCCGAACGCCACCGTGCCGCCGAGCCAGTAACCGAGGTTGGCCTCGGTCTTCACGCCGAAGAACGGGTAGTTGATCAACGCCCAGTAGAGGAACGCCGTCGTCAGCAAGCAGCCGATGCCGGCGATCACCGACAGCGGAATTCCGGCGATCTCCTTCGCCGAGACCGACGCTTGGTACAGCGCCCTGCGTCGATATGGAAAGGCGATCGCGGAGAAGCCGATCAGAGTGTGAGTGATCAGCTGCGCAAGCGTCGCGTAGGCGATCACCTGGAAGAAGTTCTTCGCAACGTAGACCGCCCAGGCAAACGCGGCGATTGCGCCGGCGATCGTGATCACGGTCGCGATCAGGGGGACGCCGCGGCGAGTCACACCCGCGACCTGCTTGGGCATGATCCCGTCGAACGACCACGCGAACAGCGTGCGCGGCGGCTGGAGCGCGGTTTCCGCGATGATCACCGGCCAGAAGAGCACGAACGTGAGCACCATGAAGATCGCAAACGCCGTGTTCCCTACCTGGAACGAGCTGAGTGCGAAGTACGCTCCGGAGGTTCCGAGCTGCGACGGCAGTCCACCCGCGTTGGCCGCGGTAAGGAAGTCCTTGCCGAAGCCGTAGAAGAAGATCGCGACGAAGACGATCACGCTGACCAGAATCAGCATGCTCGCGGCACCCATGCGGTTCGCTGTCTTCAGCGAGTTCCCCTGACGCAACTCACCGGCGAAGAACGTCGACCAGTACGCGTAGATCGAGATGCTCGCAATCACCGCGATCACCGGGATCGTCTTCGTAAACGAGAACGCCGGATGCACGTTGACCCCGTTCTTCTGTGCCGCGGCGATCGTCGCGTGGTACGTGTCGGGATTCCCGGTATAGGGCTTCGCCAGCGAGTTGAAGTCGCCGATGAACGAGTGCTTGCCGGCAAACAAGGCGACGAGCGTCGCGATGATCAGGCCGAACAGCGAGAAGCCGAGCAGCGTGAACATGAAGCGCTTCGCCCAGGTCCAGCCCGCCCCGACCGCGATCCCCGCCACGATGATCGCGGCACAGCCGAGGCCGAACTGCCAGTTGTGGCTCGAAGCCACGGTGTTCCCCCAGCTCACGAGCTTGTGATGGTGTCCGACGACGCCGATCACGATCAGGCCCGGGGCGACCGCCGCCACCACGAAGAACAGCGCCTCGAACGCCATCGAGAGGAAGCTCGACAGCGAGATGCACGAGGCGGAGATAGTCCCTAACGCCGGGTGCAGCGTGCGGCTGACGATGACGTAGTCACCGCCCGAGCGCGGGATCGCCGCGGTCATGAAGCCGAAGGAATAGACGACGCCGAGCGCGAGCGGAATCGTCAGCAGTGCCGCCAGCAGGAAGTTCCCGCCCGGGAATCCCGCGAGAGCGCCGAAGAGCGCGATCCCGATCACGAACGGCGGCGCGCCCGTAATGAAGTTGATCGCCATCGCCTGCCACGGCTTCACCTCCCGCACCAGGCCGGTGGATTGACGCACGAACATCGCCGGCTGGGCCGGTGCGGCCGCGCGCGAAGCATCTGTTGCCACTGTCCCTCCTCTCTCGATTAACCCACGACGAACTGGTGAGAGACGATCCGCTCGTCCCCCAACGAGACCACGACCCCGTGCAGGCGGCCGGTGTTGTACTCCGACCCCGAGTTGAGTGCCAGCGTGCGTCCGATACGCGTCTCCCCTTTCGACTCGTGGATGTGACCGTGCAGCGCAAGCAGAGGTTGCACCTCCTCGATCAGCTGCCGAACCGCATGACTTCCGACCGGGACGATCACTGGTGCGCCGCCGGCGTAGCGCGGAGTGAAGTCCGCCTTCAGCTCGGGTGCATGGTCGAGCCTGCTGTCATACGGCGGCACATGCAGGTTGAAGATGGCCCGCGCCGGATCTTCGAGCTGGTCGGCGAGCCCTTTCAGCCGCCCGTAGAGCGCGTCCTCGTCGAGCTCCCGCGGGCTGTTCCAGGGCGTCGGGTTCGCGTACGAGGACGACAGCATCTCGTGCGCGCCGACCCGTACGATGCGGTCGTCGCAGAAGACGATCGCCGGTGACGCCGCGAGCAGCTCGTCGACGTACCAGGGATCGTCGTTGCCGGCCATTACAAAGAGGTCGGATGCGCCGTTCTTGCGTTGCTCTGCCAGGTCGAGCCAGCGCTGCATCTCGTCGCGCGCGACCTCCGCGAAGAGATCGTCGGTGTCGGCGCCGCGGTTCGCGATCTCCTCACCGGATGCGATCCAGGGGTAGTAGCCGTTGAATCGGATCGCGCCGACGAGCTCTTCGAGCTCGTCTCCTTCGTGGACGACGCGTTTGCTGCCGAGGAACTCCGCCTGGAAGGTGCCGTCGGCCGTCCGCTCGATCGGAACGATCGCCTTGCCGAGCAGGTCGCCGCCCATCACCGCCGCGTCGACGCCGTAGAACTTCGCCGCGCCGAGAAATTTCCGCCAGAGGAGGTCGGAGCCGTGAATGTCCGACGCGTAGAAGAGCCGCACGCTGGTCGCGGTCGCTTCCTTTTTGCGCCGGAACGGCACTCAGTACCCCTTCCGGCAATAGTCAGTGCATTTCTGGCGGAGCATCACCGGAAGGGGCACTAGGTGATCTCCTCGGGCGTCTCGTACCACTGCACGCGCTCCCCGACGCGCGCGCGCAGCTTCCACTTCGTCGACTTCGGCTCCGCGTCGATTCGCTTGCGCAGATCGTCGAGGCGCGAAACGACAACGGCTTCGTCCTGCGGCGCGAGCTCGAAGCGCGTTACCGCGCCGCGCGCACGTTCGATGTTCATCGTCGTCGTGCGCCAGAGCCCCCAGTCGGCCGCGCACAGCTTGGCGATGTAGTCGACGTTGATGCCGTCCTCGTTCGCCGTGAGCTTGTGCCCGTGGAGAAGGTTCATGATGTCTCGTTGATCCTTCTCGTTGATTGCGAAGATCTGCAGCTTCGTGAGGAGAAGATCGCCGAGCGGGATCGTCCGCTGCACGACCTCAAGGCGCCGCTCGAGCGGCCACATGTGACACATCTCGAACCGCCCGACGAGGACGTCGACGCGGCGCTCGTTCGTCGTGTCGTAGAAGAGCAGGCGTCGATGGCCGTTCAGGCCGTTGAACTGCCGGTCGCCTTCGTAACCGAGCGCCTCGAACAGCTTCGCGACATCTGGTCCTTCACCGCGGGCGGTGATGAAGTCGATGTCGTTGTAGGTACGAGCGAGCAGCGGGCGCTCGTCGAGCGAGACCTCGATCGCAAGGCCGCCGAGCAGACGCAGCCGTACGTCCGTCGCCGCGTCCAACACGCGGAGCGACTCGCGGACGATGTCGGCCTCCGGGGTCACGACGCTCATCGAACTTCCACCGGGACGGCGCTGTCCAGCAGGCGGGCAGAGCGTGCAATGCCTGCTTCCAACTCCACCGTCGGATCTTCGTGCTCGATCGAGATCGACGTGACACCGCGCCCGGCGAGAACATCGAGGAACGCCCGCCACCACGAAGCCTCGTGGCCGCGGCCGACGACGGCGAACGTCCACGGCGCACCGGACTTCGTCGGTGACCAGCGGTGGTCGAGCAATCCGTTCAGGATCAACTCCTCGTCGTTGAAGACGACGTCCTTTGCGTGTGCGTGGCCGATCCTCGGGAGTCGCCGCGCGACCGCAAGCGGATCCATTCCCTGCCAGAAGAGGTGGCTCGGATCGAGGTTCGCTGCCACGTTCTCCGAGATCGCGGCGAGCCGCTCGAACGTCTCGGCGTTGTAGACGCAGGTGCCAGGATGGAGCTCGATGCAGATCTGGAGCTCTGGATGCTCGGCCCGCGCGAATACCGTCAGGTCCGACCAGTATGGAAGCACGAACTCTTCCCACTGCCGATCGTGGACGCCGGCGAGATACGGGAGCCAGCCGCCGCCGTCGAAGTGCGCGGAGCGATCGCCCGGTGCGCCCGGCGGACACCCCACCATCGCGATCACGCGGTCGACGCCGAGCCGAGCCGCTAGCCGCACCGCGTTCCGGAGGTCGTTGTCGTGTCGCTGTGCGACTTCGCCGTCCGGATCGAGCGGATTCCCCGACGCGTTCAGCGCCCATACCCGGAAGCCCAGCTGCTCGATCCTTTCGAGCCAGCTGCGGCCTGCCGTCGCATCGCCGAGGAGCTCGGGAACGTCGCAGTGCGGGGAGCCGCCGAAGCCACCGACGCCGATCTCCAGGTCAGTGATCTGAGGGGCGGTGGACCGGAGCAGATCGAGGGTGTCGTCGAGGGTTCGGTCGAGGAACGCCTCGAGTACGACACCGAGCCGCATCGCAGGGCGAACGTACCACTATGCGGACTGCACGTCTAGATAGTGGAACGGGCGGCGGCGGACGTTAGTGTCCGCTCGTGACGAGTGACGAGCCCGTACGCGTCGCGCTGCTTGGTGCCGGTCGCATGGGGCGGGCGCACCTGGCCGCGCTCGCCGCGGCGCGGGATGCCGAGGCGGCCGCGGTGGTCGAGCCCGTGGAGACGACGCGCGCGCAGCTCCAGGCGGAAGGGTTTGTCACCTATGAAGCGGTCGGCGAGCTGCTCGACGCCGGCGGCTTCGACGCGGCGCTGATCGCCGCCCCAACCGACCTCCACCTCGAGCTGGTCGCCACCCTTGCGCGAGCCGGCACTCCGATCTTGTGTGAGAAGCCGTGCGGCCTCAGGCCGGAAGACACCGCCGAGGCGGCGCGGATCGCGGCGGAAGCGCGCGTTGTGCTGCAAATCGGCTACTGGCGCCGGTTCGTTCCGGACTTGATCGCCCTGCGTGAACGAATCGCCGCCGGGGAGCTCGGCGAGCCGGCGCAGATCTGGTGTTGGCAGTGGGACGAGCGGCCGCCTTCACCGGCGTTCCGCGCGCGCAGCGGAGGGATCCTGCTGGACATGGGCGTGCACGAGTTCGACCAGATCCGCTGGCTCACCGGTCAGGAGATCCTCGACGTGTCGGCGGTCGTCGCGACGGTTGTCTCCGAGCCGGCGGTTGCCGGCGATCCCGAATCCGTCGCGGCGGTTGCACGCCTCTCGGGCGGAGCGGTCGCGACCGTATCGCTCGGCCGCCGCCTGGCGTCCGGCGAAGGATGCTGGGTCGAGGTGATCGGCACGGAAGGACACGCGCGCGCGATGTTCGTCTGGGGCGAGGAGGGGCTGCGCGTCATTCAGCGTGCGCTTGTCGCACAACTCGATGCGTTCGCGGCGGCCGTTCGCGGCGCCGAACCACAGGGTGCGACCGGTGAGGATGCGCTGCGAGCGATCGAGACCGCCGACCGCGCCGCCCACTCGCTCGGCGCAGCGGCCCTGCAATGAACGACCTTCCCGACATCGGGATCGGCATTGTCGGATACGGCTTCATGGGCCGTGCCCATGCCTACGGCTACACGGTCGCTCCACACATCCGATCGCTGCCGTGCCGTCCCCGGCTTCGAGTGATGAGCGGACGCGACGCGGAGGCCGTCGAAGCCGCCGCAAAGCGCTACGGCATCGCCGAATGGACGACCGATTGGCGCGAGGTCGTCGCGCGCGACGACGTTCAGATCGTCGACGTGTGCACACCGCCCGGGACGCACGCGGAGATCGTCGAAGCGGCGGCCGCGAACGGGAAGGCGGTGCTGTGCGAGAAGCCGCTTGCGACGAACTACGCGAACGCTTTGGCGGCAGCGCGCGCTGTGGCTGCCGCGCGCGTTCTGAACGTGATCGGTTTCAACTACCGGCGGCTCCCCGCGGTTGCACTCATGAAGCGGCTCGTCGACGAGGGAAGGGTCGGCGAGATTCTGTTGTGGCGCGGCCTGTGGCTTTCGGACGAGTTCCTCGACCCGTCGATTCCATTTGACTGGCGGTTCGATCCCGAGCTTGGCGGCTCGACGATCGCGGACCTCGGTGCGCATCTGATCGATCTCGCGCTGTGGATGGTCGGGGAGGTCGAAGAGGTCGCAGCGCAGTCCGAGACGTTCACGCGGGAACGAAGCGGACGGCGTGTCGACATCGACGACGCATCGTCCGCGTTGCTTCGGTTCGCAGGCGGCGCGCGCGGGACATTCGAGGTCGGCAAGGTTGCCGCACGCCGTCCGTGCGATTACTTCGTCGAGGTGAACGGAACGCTGGGAACGCTGCGCTTCGAATATCCGCGGCTGAACGAGCTGTGGTTCGGCGACGCGCGCGAGGACCCGACGGTCTATGGCTTCCATCGCGTCCGCGCAGAGCATCCGACGCATCCATATGCGGCCGAGTGGTGGCCGATCGGGCAGGGCGTCGGCTACGGAATGACGTTCGTCGCGCAGGCTGCGGATCTGCTCGAACGCTGGCCCGACGGCCCCTGGGAACCGGATCTCGCGCACGGCACGCGCGTGCAGGCGGTATGCCAGGCGATCGAGGCCGCGGCCGCCGAGCACCGCTGGATGCGCGTGCTGGAAGCGCTCGCCTAAGCCGTGTAGCCGAGCGCCGTCGAGATCTCGCCCGCGCCGTTGACGAGGAGGGGGACGGCTTCGTCGCGAATCTCATCGAGCAGGAAGTTGCGCATGCCGCCGATCGACACGGCCGCGCGGACGCGCCCTGTGTAGTCGAAGATCGGCGCGCCCAACGAGGCAATCCCCGGCGTCACGTCTTCGTCACTGACGGCGAAGCCGTCTGCAAGCGAGCGCTCGAGCTCCGCGAGGAGCTCCTCGCGTGTGGCAGGGGACTGCTCTGTCATCGCAGCGAGCGGGCTCTGCCGCTCGACGTAGGCATCCCATTCCTCCCGCGGCTCCCATGCGAGCAGCGCGCGCGGGCCCGCACCGAGGTGGAGGGGCAACGATCCGCCGAGTCGCAGCGCAAGCGACTGCACGCGCAACCCGTCGAGCCGCTCGATGCAGACGGCGTCGTCGCCGCGACGGACGCATAGGAAGACGGTCTCGCCTGTGCGCTCGTGAATGCGCTCCATCACCGGCAACGCGGCCTGCCGTTCGTCGAGCCGCTCGATCACCGCGCTCCCGAGCCGGAGCAGGCGCCAGCCGAGCCGGTAGGTACCTGGGCGCGACCCCGCCTCCACCATGTCGAGCGCCTGCAGCCCTGTCAGCAGCCGGTAGACGGTCGTCCGCGGCTCGTGCAGGACTTCGGAAAGGCGGCGCGGCGTCGCCTCGCGCTCGTCGGCGAGCGCCTCGAGCAACACGACCGCCTTGGCGAGTGAGCGAACGGGGTTCTCGCGGATGATCGCCTTCGTCGAGCCCGAGATTTCGGCCTGCGCCACGTTCCCTCCGTCGCCGGTTCCACATCCTAGACACCCAGTCCGCATGTTGGTACTGTCGCCGCACCCCATGGCGGTGACGGCAACAGCGGCCTCACGCCCATCCGGGGCGGAGTCGCGCGGCGCCGGGATCGAGCTGCGCGGGGT
>JBKPJA010000008.1:0-40182 GCA_046730515.1 Actinomycetota bacterium
CTGTCCGGCGTGATCTTCTTCGTCGCATGGCTGGCCACCACCGGCCGCGTGGCCTACACCCTGGTCATGCTCTGGATTGCTGCAGCGCTCGGCTATGCCATTCTCGAGCTCGTCGACTACGAGATCGTCAAGAAGCGTCGGCGGGGCTAGGCAGGGCGCGCCAGGTTCGGCACGTACCTTCTCGCCGAACACCGCCGGGAAGGGCATCAAGGCAACAAAGAGAAAAGTGCAGGCCTAACCATGGAGCAATCGATCCACCTCCAGCGCGTAGGTCACCTCACGCTCGAGCAGAACCCCGTCCTGCTCGAGCACGCCGAGAAACGGGCGGAGAGCGTGCAGAACCGGATCGCCGATCAGATCACGAAGTTCGCAGGGTCGATGTTGTTCGTCTACATCCACATCCTGTGGTTCGGTTCCTGGATCGCGTTCGGCGTCGAGAAGTACCCCTTCGGTCTCTTGACGATGATCGTGTCGCTCGAAGCGATCTTCCTCTCGACCTTCGTGCTGATCAGCCAAAACCGCGCCGACGCGAAGCGCCAGGTGCTCGCCGACCAGCGGTGGCAGATGGTCAAGGAAGAGGATTCACAGAACGAGGAGCTGCTCCACCTCTCGAACCAGATCCTGGAGCTGACGCAGGCGATCCACGAGTTCACGAGCCCGAAGGCCACGGGGACTACGCCGGGTTAGCGTCCTGCGGCGAAGCCGGCGGCGGTCAGCATGCGCCGCAGGTCGACGATCATCTGCTTGTCGACGTCCTTCTCGCGTGGCGGGTCGAACACCTCGGTCTCGCCGCCGAGCGTGACGGTAACCCTGCCGTTGTCCTCTTCGGTCACGTCTCCGACCGCCTCGAGCAGCGACCTCACCTGACGCCACTCGATGTTGCCGCTGGCGGGATGGTTGAGGATCCGATCGAGCGTGTCGCGATGGTGGCTGCCGAGCTCGTCCATCATGGCCGCCCACCGCCGCGGGCTACTTCAGGGTGTCCCGTCGGACGCTTCATTAGCTAGCGAGACGATAGGCGAAGTGCGGCCCAGGCACCCAGTGTCCGGCGTTATAGGGTGGTGGAAACGATGGACGACGCGCCCATCCTCATCTGCTACGACGGCTCGCCCGGCTCAGAGCGTGCGATCGACGCAGCGGCCTCGCTGTTGCCGAACCGTCGCGCGATCATCCTCGACATCGCCCCGCCGTTGACGGTGGCTGAGAGCTACGCGGCGCTTGGCCCGATCCCGGCCGAGTTGGAGGACATCAACCTCGAGAGCGCCCAGGAGCGCGCGGATGCGGGAGCGGCGGCCGCGCGAAATGCGGGCCTGAACGCTCAGGCGCACGCCGAGATCGGCATACCGACCTGGGATGCGGTCGTCGAGGTGGCGAACGAGATCGGAGCTGCGGTGATCGTGATCGGTTCGCGCGGCCTCAGCGGCGCACGGGAGCTGTTGAAAGGCAGCCTGTCGCACGAAGTCGCCGAGCACGCCGGCCGGCCGGTGCTGATCGTTCCCCCGCCGCGCTCGTAGAAGGCCGCGCCGACTACAGGCTGGTCGCGCTGAACGGCAATGCGCCGCCGTTCTGCGAGGGCGTGCGCAGCTCTGCGACCTCGGCCCTGAGGCGTTCCACATTCGCGGCGAGCGCCGCGACCGCCTGAACGAGCCCGTCGACCGACTCGGTCTCAGCGGGTGCCTCCTCTTCGGGCTCGACGTCCTGCGGCTCGGCCGGTGCTTCGCTCACCGGCGCCGAACCGTTCGGTGTGGGTTCGACGGTCCTTTGAGCCGACCACTGCTTGCTGAGCGCGCTCGCGAGATGCATGCGGTCGATCAACCGGCGGTTGACGAGGATCTCGCCGAGCGGCTTCCCGCTCGTCTTCTGTTCGTCGAGAGCGTCCTCGAGATCAGCCCGGGTCAGGAGTCCTTTCTCGAGGAACAGCTCGCCGATCTTCTGTCGCCCTGAGGTTTTCGGCTCCACCTGCGGTGCCGGCTCGACCGGTTCCTCCACCGGGGGCGCGGGAGCCACCGAACGCCAGGCGCTTTCGATGTCCGACAGCTCGGCGACCGCCGGGACGAACTCGGGGAAGAAGTCACGCACCGCCGCCAGCGCCGTCGAGTCGGTCGGATCGGCGAACGCAACCTGCGTCGCCCCGTCCACGCGCCGCACGGGAATCGCGGCAGCACGGGTTCCGACCTCCCGCGGCATGAGCTGGATCAGCTCGCGGTTGACCCCGATGCTCGCGAGGTTGAGATAGGGAAGGCCCCACTGTTCGGCGAGCGCGCGTGCGAGCTCCGACTCGAAGATCCACTCGTACCGCAGGAGCAAACGCCCCAGCAGCTCACCCTGCTCCCTCGCCTCGACGACGGCATATCCGAGCTGGTCGCGGGTGATGAAGCCCTTTGCGACGAGCAGGTCGCCGAGCCGCGTCTGCGGTTGTGCCTCCGATGCCACCGAAGCCGGGACGTTGTTCATCTCCACCCAGGAGCGGAGGTATCCGTCGATCGTCTCTGCCTGGTTGATCGAATCGTTCGGAAAATGGACGTCGACACTCGAACTGTCGGCCACGACGGCGACGGCGCCCAGCCGCAAGAAGTAGTCGCGCAGCGCGGTGCAATGCCCGGGATCGCTTACCTGAATCCGCATCGGTGCAGCCGATACCTTCCTTTCCGCGCCGTCGCGCGGTCCGCAGGGAAGTCCAGCGTCGCACTGTAGTCCGGCGGCCGGCGTCCGCCTGCCCCAAAAGGGGGACGAGGGGCGGCCCTCGGCCGCCCCTCGTGTTCATCTGAGCTCTAACGGACTAGGGCAGCGCGTCGCCGTAGATGTCCTGGTCGATCCCGCCTGCGTGCGGACAGCGGTCGCCGCTCCAGGACTTGATCGTGTTGCCCTTCTTGTCGGTGGACGTAAGGACGACACGGCACTGCTTGACGTCGGAGCTTCCCGCGTCCTTGTCCTCCGTCACCTCGCGCGGATCGGCGCCCTGCACCGTATTGCGCCAGTCAGTCCAGGTCCCGAAGGCGAACGACCCGAGGCCCGTCACCGTCAGGTAGTCGCCGGCGAACGGCACCTGTCGGTTGTCGAACTGCTCGAAGTTCGGATTCGACATCACGTCGGTGACCTTGACCGCCGTCGAGAAGGTGGCGCCGTGATCCGTCGACGTCGTCGCATAGACGTCGAGCGACGGGACGGTTGTTCCGTCGGCGCAGTTGCCGATCGGCCGGATCGGCGAGTAGCACCGATCGTTGGCGCTGTCCCACCACTCCGCGTGCAGCACGCCGCCGTCCGCGGAGATGTCCGGGAACACCTGATGGCCGACCGTCTCGTCCTTCAGGAGGACCGGGCCGAGATCGACATGGCCGGTGGCACCGTTGTAACGGACGAAGTACGCCGCGGTCTGCGCGGCCTTCCCCGGCGAGATCGTGCCGTAGGTCGTGCCCGTATCGAGGATCGGGCCCTTCGACGCGTCGAAGACGACGTAGATCCACTCATGTGTCCTGTCGAATTGATCCGCAGTCGCCTGCGTGTTCGTCACGCGGCGGAAGAAGGTGAAGCCGGACTGGCACGCATCGGCGAAGTCGCCACAGTCACGCGCCTCGGTCCCCGGCGCGGCCGCTGCTTCACTGAAGAGCGGATCGTCGAGCTCGGACTGCGGGGTCGGCACGGGCTGCGGCGCGCTCACGTCAACCGCGGCATAGCCCGTGTAGGGAACGAGCACGTTCTCCTGACCGAACGTCGCGCCGCAGTCGGTCGACTTGACGAAGCCCACCCCTTCGGTCTGGTTGCTGTTCGTACTGCCTTCGTCCCAGGTGACGTAGACGTTTCCGTTTCCTGTGATCGAGATCGACGGATCCTGGACATTCTTGACCTGCGACGTCAGCTGCTGCGGGTTCGAGAACGTCACACCGTGGTCGGTCGACCGCGAGATGTAGATGTTCGGGTTCTTCGCCGCTGAGAAGCGCGCCCACGCGAAGTAGACGTTGCCGTCGCAGCGTCCACCGGTGTGGTCGGCCTCGATCGACGTCTTGTCATGGAAGACACCAAGCAGATTCGGCGCGGAGGAGCCGTGTGCGATCACGGTCGTCCCGCCGTACGCGAGACCGTCGCGGCTCGTGTCACTCGCGTCCGCTCCGCCTGGATTCGAGAAGCGTGCGACCCAGACGTCGCCGAACGTCTTCGCGGTTCCCGCGGGATCGCCCGAGCTCTCCGAGCCGAAGAATGCGCGGCCGTGTCCGTCCCACGCGATCACCGGGTCGCCGCCAGAGGCAGTGCGAGCCTGCGACAGCGCGGCGTACGGCGAGGTGTCGTCCGGATAGCCGGGGACGAGCGAGCTGGTGAAGCTCCGCCCGCCGTCCTGGGACCGGTAGTACCCGTTCCAGACGGGCCCCACCGCGACCGGCACGCCCGTGGACGTCGTGCGGTTGTAGACACCGCAGTAGTCGTTCGAGCTGCCGAGAATGACATTCGTGTTGCGCGGGTCGACTGCGACGGCCGGTTCGTTCTGACGGCCGTGCGAGATCGAGCACTCGTTCAGTGTCGGATCCGTGTACGGGATGCCGGTTGCAAGCGTGTAGTCGCTCACGTAGCCGGCGCCGCACCCGGCACCCGGATGGCAATCGTTCGTCAGGCGCACGTCTGCCCCGGGCGTCGAGCCGGCGGCCGTGCCAACCAGCAACAACGCCCACGCCGCCAGACCTGCCAAAAGCAAACGCTTCATGTTTCCCCCCTCGGAGTCGGTCGGTCAGCGACCGGCGAAGTATAGGCCCCTCTACCCGCCCTTCGGGCAAGCTTCGGGACGAGATGAAGATCGTCGTCGGCGCGGATGACGAAGGACGGGTCGCGGACTCTGTCGTCGATGACCTGCGTAGCCGTGGACACGAGGTGACGGTGCTCGAGCGCGAGCAGTGGCCCGAGGTCGCGCGCAGGGTCGCGGAGACCGTCGCGGCAGGGGCAGCGGATCAGGGAGTGCTGTTTTGCTGGACCGGAACAGGAACCTCGATGGCCGCGAACAAGATTCCGGGCGTGCGCGCAGCGCTGGCGTGGGAACCCTGGATCGCCGAAGGGGCGCGCCGCTGGAACGACGCGAACGTACTCGTCATGAGCTTGAAGCGAACGAGCCCGGAGCAGGCGATGGAGATTCTCGACGCGTGGTTCGCAGTGACGGAGCCGGATCCGGACGAAGCGGCGAACATCGCCCGCCTCGCGGAGCTCGACGCCGCTGCGGGCCCCGGCACGAGGACCACGTAACCGGGGGGCCGCTGCGGCCGCGCCTTACCGTTTGTTGTCGCTTCGGGGCGCTTCACAACACCATAATGCGCGCTTTGCATCCTCCGAGGAAACCTTGGCTTTTCCGCCGTACTCGCATCGCCGCTGGCGTCGTCGTCATCGCGACGATCACGTCATTGACCACCGCGAGCGCTGGCCTTGCCGCGCCGGCCGCCGTTGGCCGAACGAACGGTCAGCGTGCGTCCGCTCGCACGACGGGATTTGTGACGGTCAACGGTCGCCGGATGTACTACAAGTGCGCCGGCCACGGTCGCCCCACCGTCGTCCTCGATGCGGGCGAGCTCGATACGAGCTCGATCTGGCGATGGGTTCAACCGCAGGTTGCGTCTGACACTCGAGTCTGCGCCTACGACCGTGCCGGGCTGGGGAAGAGTGCTGCGCCGCCCGCGGGACGCCGAACACCGCGAACGCAGGTCGGCGAGCTGCACACCTTGTTGTCTGTCGCGCGGATTCCCGGCCCTTACATCGTCGTCGGACACTCGTGGGGCGGCTTGCTCGCTCGCCTCTTTGCCTTCGTCTATCCGAGCGAGACGGCTGGCGCCGTCCTCCTCGACGCGACGACGTTTCCGTATCTGACGCCTACTGCGCTCAGTCACCTCCGACGGAAGAAGACTCGAGAAGGGATCGATCTGCGTGCGGCAGTCGCCCAGTCGAATGCGATCAAGAATCTCGACGGGCTGCCGCTCATCGTTCTCGGTTCGAACAAACCTCCGCTCGACGTGAGGTTCTTACACGCCCAGGACGCAGAGGCGGCGCTGTCAACCGAGAGCATTGACGCCATCGCACGCCACAGCACCCACTACATTCAGCGCCCGGCACCGGCCGGCCAGCCTCAGGTCGTGATCACAGCTGTCACGGCTGTGATCGAAGCAGTACGTACGAAGAAACACCTTCCTTCTTGCTCCGGGCTCTTCCGGGCGAGCAACGTGATCTGTCGCTAGCTGTCGGGCTGCGTCCGATTGCTGTTGCTTCGACGTCCTTCGCAACGCGGTTCACCTTCGTGCGGTTTCTCGCGTTCAGGAACAGAAGGCGCGGTGCTTCTCGCTTCGCAACCGTGCTTCGTCTGAGTGACGCTAGGCGGCGAACACTCGGAACGCCGGCGCGGAGACCACCACGAAGCCACTACACCAGGATCGCGAGGGCCAGTTCAGGCGCACACCCGTCTCGCAAGAGCCGGAGCGCCAGATGCAGATCGACTTCGCGGCGGGCGGCGAGCTCGTAAGCCTGCTCGCTGTTGTATCCGGCGAGCAGCAGCTGTTCGAGCCGCCAGTAGACGATGTCCTCCTCCGTCGCCAATCCTGGTAGTTGCGTCGCGCTCATCTCCCCTCCCGGCCGTAGTTGAGCACGGAGGCGGCTGCGAAACACGACCGCTCGGGCTAGTGAGAACCACCCGTTGGTCCATTCGGGGACGAGACCGGTGAGTCTTAGTCTCTGAGAGCACGGACCGCGGCTTCGCGGTCCGTCACATGGAGCTTCTTCAGGATCGAGCCGACGTGTCGGCGAACGGTCGTAGGCGAGATGAACAGATGGCGTGCGGCCTCGGCCGTCGTCATTCCTTCCCTCAGACAGTCCAGGACCTCCCACTCGCGACTCGTCAGCGTGTCCGCGGTGGGACGCAAGACGGCGTTTCGATCTCTGCGGCTGCGGTCTCTGAACTCGTTGACGAGACGCGCCGCGAGCAACCGCGGAATCGCCGCCTCCTCGGCAAGGACGCCGCGGAGCGCATGCGACAGACGCTTCGGGTCGATCCCTTTCAACAGATAGCCGGACGCACCCGCCTCCACCGCTGCGAACAAGTCGTCACTGCTCTCGGACACGGTCAGCATGACAACGCGTATGTTCGGATTCGCCGCGAGGATCGCACGCGCTGCCTCGATCCCGTCGCCGGGCATTCGTACGTCGAGGAGACACAGGTCGGGCTGTTGCTCGATCGCCAGGCGAACCGCCGAGTCGGCGTCGCCGGCCTCGCCGCAGACGATGAAGCCGCTGTCCTCGAGCGCGAGCCGTACGCCGGTCCGCGTCGGAATGTGGTTGTCGGCAATGACGATTCGAATCGGCTCGGTCATACGTGCTCCCGGCTCCCGCCTGAGAGGACCGCGATAGCCCGACGTACCTCGTCCAACGATCGTCTTGCCGCGGCGAGGACTTCGTCGAGCAGCTCCGGGCCCTCCCCTCGGGCGATCGCCGTCGAGGTGTAAGTGACGATGAACGCGAGGTCTTGTGCGAGCGATTCGTGAAATGCACGCGCGAGCTCCTGCTCTCGTCGAACGCTCTCCGCTCGAGCCCGCTCACGGGCACGGTCGCCTGCTGCCCGGAGCAGGTGAACGAGGAGGATCGTCACCGTCGTGATGCCGCCGAGCACCAAGGCACCCGCTCGGAGCCAGGGCACCAGGCCATTTCTGGGATGCGCGAAACCCAGCCGGGGAGCTGTCGCCACAATCACCGCCGTGGCTACAACAAGCCCGGCCCAAAGGACTGGCCGCAGGAGGGGCCGCAGTACCACCTCGGTCTAGTTCTAGTCACCCTCCGGGATCTGTCTGTCCCTCGAACGAGTGAGCGGCCGTGAACCTCCCTTGGCCCGGAAAGGGCAGGACCCAGGCTGAACCCTTGCCGAGAGATTCGCGACCTTTGGCTAAAGATGTCCCGCTCGCGCCTGGTTACGATCGGGTTGTGGTCGTCCGAGTGGTGATCAATCAGCCGCGCCTGCTGCCCGAGCTTGCCGATCGTTTCCGACAAAACGACTGCATCGTGTTCGGGCTTTCGGAGTCTTCACTGGACGTTTTGCACCAAGCGGCACATGACGACCACGAGGCTCGCGAAGAAGTCGCGTTCTTCGTGCGCGCCTGGCAGCTTGCGCATCCAGGCGTCGACGTCGACCTTTACCCGACCGCTACGCCGCCGCAGTTCGGCTGAGCATCGGGTTCGACACGATGCCCCGCTCGTAGGCACTACGAACGGCCTCGGTCCGCGAGCTCACCCCGAGCTTCCGGTAGATGTTCGTCAGGTGGAACTTGATCGTCTGCTCCGCGAGCCACAACTGCTTTGCGATCTGCTTGTTCGAGCGCCCCGAGGCGAGCTCCTTGAGGATCGTTACTTCTCGGTCGCTGAGGCCCGCCTCCTTCGCGGCGTCTTCTCCGCTCGCCCCGGCCGGCATGCCGAGCGTGTGAAAGACCGTGCCGTTCGCCGCTTGCCTCACGGCTGAGGCCAGATCCTGCGGATCGACCGTCTTCAGGACGTACGCGTTTGCGCCCGCTTCGAGGACCGAGTGGATGATCTGTGGGTCGTCGATCCCCGAGAGCACGACCGACTTCACCTTCGGGAATCGCTCGCGCAGCAGCTGCAGGCACTTCAACCCGTCCATGCCGGGCATGCGAATGTCGAGCAGGACGAGATCGGGATTGGTCTGGCCGACGAGCGGAAGCACTTGGCTTCCCGTCTGTGCCTCACCGACGATTTCGATGTCCTGGGCCTGTTGAAGGGCGCATCGGATCGCCGCCAGCATCAACCGATGGTCGTCCGCAATCAAGAGCTTGAGCCGCCGCATGGCTCGCCTCCCCTATCTGTTCCCCGGGGGCTGAACCGCCCCTTTTCCCTCCCTTCAGGTTGCGTGGAATCGGCCCCGAATGCAACTGCCAAACGGCCTATTTATGTGTTCAAATTCTTTGAACGCTCAACGCAGCGTTCCGCCGAGCGAGCGGACGGCGACCTTCAGGACCCAGATCGTGGCGAGGAACGACAACGCGAGCATCGGCAAGGCCAACGCGATGATCCCGATCATCGCGTTGGTGACGGACGTCGTATTGATGAGCGCCGTCGTTAGCGGCAATGTGAGATGCAGAGCGATTCCGGTCACGATGACCGCCAAGACCGCATTGCTGAGGCGTGTAGGGCTAAGGCGAGGGAAGCGATGATCGAGCCACAGAGCGAGTACGGCGGCCGCGAGTGTGAGCAGAAGGACGAACGCGTTCGAGCTCATCGTGACGCGAGTCATCTTCTCACACGCGCCTGACGGTGGCGACCTCGCCGAACGGCTAGTACACGTACGGAACGAGCCGATACCGCACGCGCGTGCAGTAGGTGGAGTACGCGCTTTCGCTGCCGAGGACGCGTTCTTCTTCGCGGATCCGGACGAGCTGCGCCGACGTCGCGACTGCGAGCAGCGCCAAGTTGCGCGCGGACGGATTCTCTGCGGCGTACCCGAGGTAGGCGACGAGATACGACGCGTAGACGGGGTGCCGGACGAGACGGTACAGCCCTCTCGTCTTCAGGCCGCGGTCGGCCGCTACGAGCGCGAAGGACCGCCCCAGTCCCGCCAGCGCGGCAAGCGCCAGCGTGACGCCGCACAACTGAATCAACTCCGCGAGTCCTGCCGGCCCGCTATGCGGGTTCGGAATCGGCCGCGCAAGCAGCATCCCGAACGTGCCGATCGGCGCGGCGATCCAGGCGGCGACTCTTTGGCTCGTGATCCGCGCAGGCTTCCGCACGATGAACAGGCACGCCGTGAACGCTTCGAGAACGGTGGTGCCGATGCCGACCGGCCGTCCTGTCTTGTGCCAGCTCATCAGGTTGGCCGCAGCGAACCCTGCGAAGAGCAACACGAGCGCGGCGCTCGAGGCGAGGCGCGCCACGGTGTTCCGGGTCATCCGCCGCGGAAGGATCTGAGGATCTCGAAGGCCGCCGGCCCGAGGATCACGAGGAACATCGCCGGGAAGATGAGGAAGATCAGCGGGAACAGCATCTTCGTCGGCGCCTTCTGAGCTCGCTCTTCCGCCGCCTGCCGCCTGCGCTTCCGCATCTCCGCCGCGAGGTCACGAAGGATCTTTCCAATCGAGACGCCGAGCGTCTCGCCCTGGAGGACGGCGCGCACGAACGAGCGCATCGCCGGAGTGTCCGCCCGGATGAGCATGTTCGACAGTGCTTCTTCGGTCGAGAGGCCGAGGTTCTGTTCCTGGATCGTCAGCCGAAGCTCCTGGCCGAGCGGGCCTCCGAGTCTCCGAGCAGCGAGTTGAAGCGAGCCGCTGAAACCGACGCCGCCTTCGACGGTCGTCACTAGCAGGTCGACGAGCTCGGGCATGTCGTAGTCGATCTGGTCGAGCCTCGTCCGGCCACGGCGCTTGATGACGAACAACGGGATAGTCCAGCCGAGGCACGCCGCGACCGTGCAGCCGAGGAGGATGCGAAGTGGGCCTGCGCCGCCGGCGATCGAGAACCACAACCAGAGCACCGGGAGCGCGCACGAAGCGAGCAACCGGTAGCCGATCAGCTTGCGCGGCGTGAGGTGGTACATACCCGCGCTCTGCAGGATGACGCGGAGCTCGTCCTCGCGGACACGCTCGAGGCGCTGCACGAGGAAACCTCCTACGACGCCCGCGAGCGCATCGAGCTGGAGGCCTCCCGCACGCTCGCGCACGCCGGCGGCGGGTGTGCCATAGCCGTACGAACGAAGGCGCGCGAGGGCCTGGACAGTCCCCAACCGCGAAGCGGTTGCAGCGCGCAGGAACAGAACGACCGACAGTCCTGCGAGACCGAGACCGATCAGAAGCAACAGGATCACTATGACTCCCTTCAGACCTTGATGTCGACGATCTTCTTGACGATCAGTGAGCCGCTGACGACCATGACGGCGGCGACGACGATCAGGACGCGACCGATCACGGTCGTGAACAACGGACTCATGTAGGTCGGGTTCAGCAGCGTGAGCACGAGCGCGAGCGCTACGGGCAGCAGGCTCACAATCCAGCGCGCCATCCGACCTTGCGCCGTCAACGTCTTCACGAGGCGGCGCAGGTCGAAGCGCTCGCGGATCGTCTCGACGACAGTGTCGAGCACCTCGGCCATGTTGCCGCCTGCCTCGCGCTGCAACTCGGCGACGAGCGCGACTTGTTCGAGCTCGGTGCTCGCCATCCGGTCGGCGACCGTGCGCAGGCCGTCTTCGATCGGCACCCCCAGCTGCTCGTCCGCGAGGACGCGCTGGAACTCCGAACGCGTCGGGTCTGGCGCTTCGGACACCACGACCGCAAGAGCACCGACGAAGCTGTGGCCCGCGCGAAGCGACGATGCGAGCACCTGCAGCGTGTCGGGTAGTTGCTCGCTGAACGAGTTTCGTACGCGATCGAGGCGACGCTGGATGAGCTCGCGTGCGATCAGCGGCACAACGAGCCCGACGACCACGAAGAGCGGGGAGACCAACCAGCCGGCAACGCCGACAGCGACCGTCGTGATTGCGGTTGCCGCGACGATCTGCCGCGCGGGTACTTCGATGCGCGCGATCTCGAGCGCCCGTTCGAACCGCTTCCACCGCTCGCCGCGCGAAAGTGAGCGTTCGAGCCGGACGAGCCCGACATCGACGAGCGAGCGCCGCTCCTTCTGGGCTTCCCTCGTTTGTACCGATACGAACGACGAGAGCCTGCGGACGACGTCACCGTGCCTCCCGCGAACGGCGAGCAGTGCCACGACGGCGAGCATCGCGCCGACGAACAGGCTGAGAGCGAACGCCGAGACCGGCGAGAGTAGGAACCGCGTCAGCGGCGAGCGGTGGAAGCCCCCGAGTGCGGTCGAGTTCGGAGCCGTGTAGGAGGCCGTCGCAACACCAAGACCTGGAACATCGACCCGCACGTCCACGTGGCTGTGCGGACGAAGCTGTGAGCGGTACGTCAGCACGTACTCACTCGCAAGCCGCCGGCCGAGAGCGCGGTAGATGCTCTTGAGCTCGGCAACCGAGACAGCTTCGGTGAACGTGCCTCCGGTTCCCGATGCAAGTCGCTCCATCGCACCCGGATCGAACGTTCGCGAGCGCAGGCCGACTGTGAAGATCCGAACGTGATGGCGCTGCGCCTTGGCGAGGACGGCGTCCTCGCCGGCGGCGCTGCCGGTGTCCGTGCCGTCCGAGAGCAGCACGATCGATCCACCCGAGACATCGGCGCGGTGCAGCTCGTCGACCGCTCGTGCGACTGCGTCGTAGATGTACGTGCCTTCCGCAAGCCGAGGCGGATGTGCGAGTGCGGCTTCGAGCGTCGAACCGGCGGCCGACGGCGGCGAAACGACGTCGACGGCGCTGTTGAACGTGATCAGCCCGACGCGTTCGCTCGTCGTCTGGTGAACGAGGAAACCGCGGGCGGCGGCAAGAGCCGCGGCGATCGGCCGGCCCTGCATGCTCTTGCTCGCGTCGATGACGAGAACCACACCGAAGTGGAGCCGGCTCGCGTCCGTCGACGTGATTCGAAGCGCACGAACCGCACGTCCGTTCTCGGTGACGGAAATTCCGGTGCGCGTCACCTCGGCGCTCCGGGGGAGGTCGAGCACGTATGCGCGCGTCGGAAACGCGGTACGCTCGATCGGAGTCAGGCGGAGACCTTGGCTCGAAGAAGCCGTCGCAGTCGCGCCCGGCAGCAGCGCTGCGGCGACGAAAGCCCCAATCAGGATCGCCCGCTTCATCGCCGGCCTGCCCACTCGCGTCCATCCTCGAGCGGCTGCGAGCTCGGCACGGCGGAGAGCTGCGTGCCGAAGAAGTCCGCCGGGAGGTTGACGCCGTGCTTTTCGAACTTGTGCAGGAAAGAGGGACGCAGCCGCGTCGACTGCAGCGAACCCAGAACCGTGCGATCGGGCATGACCTGTTCGATCTTGAACTCGTACAGCTCCTGCAGCGTGATCACGTCGGATTCCATCCGCTGCACTTCGGTGATCGACGTCAGTCGGCGCGACCCGTCCTCGAGCCGCTCGAGTTGGAGGATCAGATCGAGTGCAGACGCGACCTGCTGGCGAATGGCGCGAACGGGCAGTTCGAATCCCGCCATCAGCACCATCGTCTCGATCCGCGACAGCGCGTCCCGCGGAGAGTTCGCGTGCACCGTGCAGAGCGACCCCTCGTGGCCGGTGTTCATCGCCTGGAGCATGTCGAGCGCCTCGGCGCCGCGGACCTCGCCGACGATGATCCGGTCGGGCCGCATGCGCAACGAGTTGCGCACGAGGTCGCGGATCGTGATCTCGCCCTCGCCTTCGATGTTCTTCGGGCGCGCCTCGAGGCGGAGGACGTGATTCTGAGCGAGCTGCAGCTCGGCGGCGTCTTCGATCGTCACGATCCGGTCCTTGTCGGGCACCGCCGCCGAGAGCGCGTTGAGCAGCGTCGTCTTACCCGTACCGGTTCCGCCGGAGATCAAGACGTTCAGCTCGGCCTCGACACAGCAGCGGAGGAACGTGACCCCGTCGCGCGAGATCGTGCCGATTCGGATCAGCTCGTCGAGGTCGAAGCGGTGCTTCGCGAACTTCCGGATCGTCACGAGCGGCCCGGAAAGCGAGAGCGGAGGGATCACTGCGTTGACGCGCGAACCGTCCGGGAGTCGTGCATCGACCATCGGCGACGATTCGTCGATCCGGCGCCCGACCTGGCCGACCATCTTGTTGATGATCCGGCGGAGGTGCGAGTCGTCGTTGAAACGCAGTGTCGTCGGGTAGAGCCGGCCGTGACGTTCGACCCAGATGTCGTGCGCGCCGTTGATCATGATCTCGGATACCGCTTCCTCGGCGAGCAGCCGCTCGAGCGGGCCGTAGCCGAGCACGTCATCGGCGATCTCCGCTTGCAGGCGGTCGCGATCCTCCCGTGAAAGGCCGGGATGCTCCGCGAGCCGCGTGCGGATCTCCGACTCGATCCGCGAGCGCACGACCGCGGAGTCGCCGATCCCGAACAGCTCGGGACCCAGCTCGCTGATCAGCGCGAGGTGGACATCGTTCTTGACCGAGGAGAACGGATCGTGCTCGCGCCCCTCGGCGCTCCCGTTGCTCGGTCGTGTCGTCGACAGTCGCTCGTGAAGATCCATCGTCAGTCACCCTTCCGCAGCAGCCGCAGCAGGACGCTCTGCCGCCCGTTCGAGTTTGCGGTGGCGCCGACGGCCTCCGCGCGTGGCGGACCGTCGCCCGGCTCCCCGAGGTACAGGGACGCGAGCCGCTTGAATGCACGCGCCGCCGCCGAACGCTCGGCAGTGGCGACGATCGGGCGACCCTCGGTCACCGCGCGCGGGATCTCGCGGTCGCTCGGGACGAACACGTCGGGCTGACGGCCGAGCACGCGAATCACGTCGTCGAGGTTGATGCCGACGTTCGAGTCCGCCCGGTTGAGGACCAGCCGCAGGTTGTCCGCGTCGTAGCCCATCAGCTGCAACGTCTCGAGCCCGAGCTTCGTGTCCTTCAGCGAGAGCGCGTCCAGTGTCCCGACGACGCAGAGGTCGGAAGCGCTGTCGATGGAAGCGATCACCTCGGGTGTGAAGCCCGGAGCGGTGTCGACGATCACGAAGTCGTGCCTCGAGCGGAGCGTCGTATAGACGTCGCGCAGGAAGTCGATGTGGATCGCGGACGCCTGGTCGGGCCGGCTGGGCCCGAGCAGCGCCCGTACTCCCGACGGATGTTCGACGAGGTAGTCGTCGATCTTGTCGCCGTCCAGCGTCCCGCCCGAACGGGCAAGGTCGAAGATCGTCCGATCCGGTGCGAGACCGAGCGCGATCCCGACGTCGCCGAACTGCAGGTCGAGGTCGACGAGCACCGGGCGCTTGCCGGCGAGCGCGAGGGCGACCGCCAGGTTGCACGACGTCAGCGTCTTCCCGGTTCCGCCCTTCGGGCCAAGAACGCAGATCATCGGACGGAGGTCCGTTGTGACGGTCGCGCCGCGTCGGCGGGCCAGCACCTTCTCGATCGCGAAGCCGATCTCGCCAGGCTCGCGCGGAAGCGTGATCAGATCGTCGGCGCCCACCTCGAACGCGCGCCGCATGAAGCCGTCGGGCTCGCCTCGGTAGAGGACGACGACCGGTCGGTCAGGCCGCTGCTTCACGGCGCCGTCGATGAGGTAGAGAGCGCGCTCCGAGTAGCTCGCGCACGCGACGACGAGCACGTCGGCGGGCGTCTCCTGAACCGTCGACCAGCTTCCGTCGATGCCTTCGACGACGCCGGCGACCTGCACCGGCGAGCCGACGGGAAACGCCGTCTCGATCGAGCGGAGATCGACGTCTTCGTCGACGACGACGACCGTTGTGATTGTTCCGGCCGCCATCTCAGTGGCCCCCGAGCAGCCCGGTGAGACCCGACCTGACCGGCGTCGACGACAGGTGGAGCTGGACTGGCGGAATGCCGCGCAGGACATCCTCGACAGTGACAAGGCCTGGCCCAACGGCCGGAGTGCCCGAGCTCGGCCGCAGCACGAGCCAGATCTTGCCGTTGTCGGACGTGAACGCCAGCTGGAGCGCTTGAGCGTCCGTCAGTTTGAGGCTGACGTTGCTCGTTGCGGCCGTCCCGATTCCGCCCGTCTTTACGCTCAGCCCGACGACCGGAACGTTCTGGAAGAGCAGCCTCGACACCGCGCGCGCCTGACCACCCGCGATCGGAACGCCGTTGGGACCAACCGGAATGATGTTGAAGCCGGCGAAGATGTCCACGTGGTCGCCGACCTGGACGTTGCCGATCAAGCCGTGCGACGCGTCCAGCGGGACGGTGATCACGCGGTCTGCGCCGCTCAGAGTGCTTGCCATCGACTTCGCCGACGCCGCGAAGTCGGCGGCGGTCAGCTGCTGTCCCTTGTAGACGTCTGCGGTTGCGTACTTGCCGCGCAGGCTTGCGACGTCGCTGAACGCGCCGTCGCGCAGCTGGCTCTCGCGAACGGTCGTCCGGGCGAACATCCCCATCGCGGCGACCGCCGAACCAGGCGTCCCCTTCGTGATCGTCCTGCTCGCCACGAGCACCGTCACCGGCGCGCCCTGCGCGCGGACGTCGCTGCGGTAGCTATTCAGGTAGACGAGGATCGAGACTCCCGCGGCGAGCGCCGCGGCGGCTGCGACGATCATCGTTCCCCGCCGCGTAGCCAGTACCCTCTGTGCGAAGTCCATTTTCTTTCCTCCTTATTTCGTGAGCACTGCCACGCAGGGGTCGATGCTCAGCGGGTCGCAGATGGTCGTGCCGCCGGTGTCCGACGTCGCGACGCCTTTGATGAAGTAGCCCCAGATGTTTCCGCCGTTCGGCTCGGGGAAGGGAAACGGCCACGGATTGCCGCACTTGTTGCCGCTCCAGCCGACGATGTAGAACAACGCGAAATTCGTGACGGGAATCGTCGTCTTACCGTTGCCGCCCAGCGCCGAGAAGTCGGTCAGCATCAGCTGCGTGATGCGCGGGTCGCCAACCTGGTAGTTGGGCCAGTTGTTCGGCGGACAGCCGGCGAAGCGCTGGTCGAGCGCATTCGTCACCGTTACGCCGAGATTGCCGGTCTTCAGCGGCACGCAGTCCTCGGGACCCGGCGGGGGTGATGGATCAGGACACAGGTCGTTCTGGTTGATCTGGTACGGCGTCGTGCAGCCGTTGATGATCGAGTTGATGAAGGTGCTGTTGCCGCTCCCGTCGCAGTTGATGCCGCTCGTGCGGCTGCCGCCGGTGAGCCGGAGCGCGACGAGCTGCGGTGGATTCACGATCGCGAGATTCCCCTTCAGCCCGACGGTGATCGAAAGAGTGTGCGATCCGGGCTGAAGAGAAGAGGCGGGATTTGACGACTCGCTGAGCTGCACGAGCTTCACGGGCCCGTCGTCGCTGTCGTTCGCACTGACGAACCGCTGAACGTTCCCGAAGCTTCCCTTGCACTTGTTGCTGTTGAGTGTGGTACACGTGTTGCCGCCCTCCGTGCCGCCGTGCTCGGCCCAGTCGAGCGCGATCGGGAAGGCGCTCGTGCCGCTGGCGGCTGAAACCGGGATGCTCGCCGGATAGCCGCCGGTCGACCACAGCCAGCTGTTAGTCGCGGAGTCGTACGACACGGGGCTGAGCGCAACCTTCGTCCCGTTGATCGTCGCGTTCAGCTCCGCCTTGGCCGTCCCGGTCGCCGGGTTCGTCGAGCCGGTTCCGAAATTCACCTGTGCCTGCACGCCCACCGAGCACGTGCTCTGGTTCGTCGAAGCGTCGCTGAAGAACGGCGAGCCGGAGCATGCGCTCAGCGGCCACACGGCGTAGACGACCGGTGGGTTTCCGCTGCCGCCGAGAGCGTAGTCGCGAATCGCAATCACGCCGTTCGACGTCGCCGAGTAGTCGTAACAGACGTAGTTCGCGCCGCCGGTGGAGCCGCCGCCGCAGCTCGCAACCTGGCCCCCGAGCCCGACGCGCATGCCGATCATCCGCGGTGCCGACGGAAGTACGACGGTTCCCGACGCCGACCACATGTTGAGGTTGTTGGACGGCGTCCCCTTCGTGAGGTAGAAGCTGCACCCTGTGCCCGGCACGAGCGCGGTGCCGCTGCAGCCGCTCAGCTCTGCGCCGGTGTTCTCGTCCACGAAGGTGACGTCGACCTGCTTCGGGTTCACATCCGGTACAGCCAGCGGCAGTCCACCGCGACCGCTGATCACCTGCTTCAGGCCGACTCGCGCCCGCGCGTTGATCGCCGGAAGCGTGCCCACACCGGGAACGAACCCGCCGAAGAAGAACGGCAGGTTCGACTCCGTCTCCTTGACGTCGAACATGTACGGCGGGTTGCAGGCGGAACCCGCGACGGTGTTGTCGCCAGGCCACGTCGTCCCGTCCGCGAAGGTCGTGCTGTTAAAGCGGACCGCGATTGCTCCCTTGTTCGTGTTGCCGACCTGCTGGTTGTACGCCGTCGACGTGTCTCCGCCGTAGCTCGCGGCCGTGTTCTGCATGTCCGCGTACGCCGCCGACGGATTCGAGAAGCACTCGCCGAACAAGTCTCCGCCGGCAAGCGCCGCTGCGTCGGCCTGCACCTGCAGGTGCCGCTTGTGCTCGAACCAGTTGCCGACGTCGAGTACGAACGCCGTGAAGAGCAACAGCACCGGCAGGAGAACGACGACGAATACCATTACCCCGCCGCTCTGACCGGACAACGTCACGCGCGTGCGGTCGGCCAGCGACATCACGGATAGCACCCCGCCCCGAAGCTCGTCGGCGTCGCCTCGAGCCGCATCGTCGCCGTCCCTGCGATCGTCGCCTGCGTAACGCCGATGTCAGCGGCGACGAACGGGAGCCAGTGGTAGTTCGCACTGACCGTGACCTGCACCGGATCGCCGATGTTGCTCGTCCCGTTTGGGAAGCTGATGCAGACGTGCGCCGGACTCGGGAGCCACTGGCTGCCGCCGCTTCGCAGCTCGCTCGAATCGCCTTGCGACTGGATGTACTGCGCGAGGTTTCCGCCTGGGCACCCCGTCCCGCCGCAGTTCACGGCGGCGAGACGCGCGCCCTCGTTCGCGAGGTGCGTCTCGTCGACCCAATAGTTGAAGGCCTTGCCGAAATCCGTCAGCGCGAGTACGAGCAACAGCAGCAGCGGGAGGACGAGCGCGAACTCGACCATCGCGGCTCCCGATTCGCACTTCAGCTTCGCCGCTCTACCTGTCAAAAACCTTGGCACGTCCTTCCATTCCTGTCCCCGGTGGTCCCGGGCCCGGCGCCGCCGCAGAGGTACCGGGCCCGAGCTCTTTTGCCGCCCTACGGTGCGGCGGCGGAGAGCGCACTGCCGATCGCCGCGAAGGCGTTGGCGAGCTCGTTCCGCAGGCC
Source organism: Actinomycetota bacterium (assembly GCA_046730515.1). Taxonomy (GTDB): domain Bacteria; phylum Actinomycetota; class Thermoleophilia; order Gaiellales; family Gaiellaceae; genus 3-1-20CM-4-69-9. Next base: position 18,778 of record JBKPJA010000008.1, read on the forward strand.
TGTCAGCCCTGCGACCAACGCAAGGGACATCAGGGCGAGGATCAGCGCATATTCGACGAGTGTCTGTCCCTCCTGGTCGTCCCGCGCGCCGACGAACCACACAACCTTCGCGGCGAAATTGGCAGTTGCTCTCATGGCGCCCATTACCCCTAGGCGCCGGCGAGTGCGTTCTCGATCGCGGTGAAGACGCCTTCGATCGAAGTCCGCAGCGCGGTCAGCGCTGCGATCAGACCGACCGAGACGAGCGCGATGATCAGCGCGTACTCGACGAGCGTCTGCCCGTCCTGGTTCTTCAACTCGTAGACGCGAGCCTGAACGCCCGTCACGAGCTGAACCATCCAGAGCGAAATCCGCTCCATTGCCGTTCCCCCTCTCGGGTTCTATTAGCAAGGACGCCTCGCACCCCAGCGATGACCCCTTGCCCTGACACTCCCGATTAAGGCTCCGCGGCCAAACGGCCCAAATGGACTTAGGGCTAATCCGGTCCGGACCTACGGCTGAACCGCCCCAGCTCGACCTCCACGACATTGCGGTCTGCTGTGGGACGCAGAGCATTCACCGTTACGAAGAGCGACGGCACTCTCGTCTGCGCGGAGTGTCGCGTCGCCGCGAATCCGTGGACGCGGCTGCGCGGGCTGCTGGGACGCAAGGGCCTGTCGGACACCGAAGGTCTGCTGATCCGCAGGACCCGGAGCGTGCACACCCACTTCATGCGGTTTCCGATCGACGTGCTCTTCCTCGCGGCCGACGGCACCGTCGTGCGTGCGCAGGAGCAGCTCGCACCGTGGCGGATCGCGTCCTCGCGGAATGCACGCGACGTGCTCGAGCTCTCCGCGGGAACCTGCCGCCGGATCGGCGCCTGTGAAGGAGATCGTCTCGTCGTCGAGGAGGCGGCGTGAAGACCTGGCCTCCGAAGATCGTCGCGTTGATTCCGGCTCACGACGAGGAAGAGCAAATCGCGGACACCATCGCGGCCATCTGCAGCCAAAGCGTGAGAGTCGCTCGAATCATCGTCGTCGCCGACAACTGCAGCGACGAGACGGCGGCCGTGGCTGCGGCAGCGGGGGCTGAGGTGTTCACCTCGGTCGACAACCGCGCCCGCAAGGCCGGCGCCTTGAATCAAGGCTTCGCGCTCGTCGACGACGACTGCGACTTCCTGTTGCAGACCGACGCCGACACGATCCTCGACCGCGAGTTCGTCGCGTCTGCGATCTGGGAGCTCGAGCGGGATGCGGAGCTCGGGGGCGTCTGCGCGCGATTCCTGACGAAGGAGTGTCGCGGCTTCCTGCCTTGGCTTCAGCGAATGGAGTATCAGCGCCTCGACCGGCACACGACCCACAGCCGGCACCGCATCCATTGCCTCTCCGGAACGGCGACGGTCGTCCGCCACCGCATCCTGCCGGCGAAGCCCTGGCGCGAGCAGAGCCTCGTCGAGGACTACGCGTTGAGCCTGGACCTCGTCGAGCGCGGCTGGAAGATCAAGCGGGCGGACGACGCCATCGCTTGGACGGAGACCAAGCCGACGCTGGCTGAATTCTGGGGTCAGCGGCTCCGCTGGGCGAAGGGGACGCTCGACGAGCTCGCGCGCCGCGGCTGGAAGCCGCACACGAGGCGAGCGATCGGCGGCCAGATCTGGGCGTACATCGTCGTCACGCTCCGGTGGCTCTGGATCTCAGGCCTCGTCGCGAACGTCCTCCTCTGGGGAGTGATGTTCTCGAAGATCTGGCTGCTGCCGCTGCCGATCATCCTGGCCGAACGCGTGCGTTCGGTGTGGCCGCTCGGCTGGAAGGCCCGCGCACTGGCGTCGACCTGGCTCGCCGACGAGTTTTACCAACTGTTGTGGGAGGGCTACATGCTCCACGCGCTCTGGGCGTCGTGGAGGAAACGAGCGATCGCCTGGTAGCGGTCGGCAAACGAGAAGGGGGAGCAATGTACGGACGAAGTGCAATCGGAGCAACCGGCGTCGCAGCCGGGACACTTCCGTTCACGGGCCTGAACCTGATCTGGTTCGCGCTCGCCGCGGTGACGGTCTTCACGACCGGTATCGCGCTGATCCGGCTCGCGCGCTAGTTCGGGGAGTGTCAGTGCGCCGACTCGGTTGGCTCCTGGTGCTCCTCGGCCTCGCGGCCGGGGGTTACACCGCCTTGATCCTGTGGCGCGGAGATCCGGCCACGGCGCTGTACGCGCACATCGAGCAGCGCCATCTCCGCGCCGAGCTGCGCCGGGAAGTCCGCAGCGCCCGGCCGATCCGAGAGGGCTCGGCATTCGCCGTGATTCATATCCCGCGGATCGGCGTCAATGCGGTCGTGGTGCAGGGCACGTCGACAAGCGATCTGGAAAAGGGCCCAGGTCACTACCGAATCACCGGCGTGCCCGGGTCCGGACGAGTCGTCGCGATCGCCGGTCATCGCACCACGTTCGGCGCGTGGTTCCGGCACCTCGACGATCTACGCACCGGCGATCCGATCTCGCTCGACTTTCGCGGTCACCGTTTCCTCTATCGCGTCACCGGACACCGCATCGTGCAACCGTCCGACTGGAGGATTCTCCGCCACCGCGGTTACGAGAAGCTCGTCCTCTCGACGTGCAATCCCGTGTACAGCGCGGCGCAGCGATGGATCGTCTTCGCGCGTCTGGTGTCGAGCCCAGCTCAGCCCGAGGCGGCGACGTTCGCGCCGACATAGCGCCGAGCGGCGATGTGAGCGGCAAACGACGCGCGCGCGGGCGCTGAGCTGTCGATGCGCCAGTCGGCTTCCTTGTCGTAGTCGAACCAGACGAACGCGAGGATGTCCCGGTTTTGACGCAAGGAGGCGAAGAAGTTGGAGATCCAACGCGCCTTGTCGCCGCCCTGCTCGGCCGAACCGACCTCGGCCAACATCAGCGGCTTGCGCGTGATCTTGCGAATTGTCCGAATCGTCGGTTGGAAGACCTGAGCAAATGTCTGCCAGTGCGTCCCAGGCCGCGACCCGCCCCAGTTGTAACCGTCGATTCCGACCCAGTCGACGTACGCGTCGCCGGGATAGAGGCGGCCGAGCGGCGTCGAGCCGCGGAAGCTCGCGTTCGGGCACCACACCCACTCGACGTTGGCGGCGCCCACCGCGTCGAAGATCGCGTGGACGTGACGCCAGACAGCGATGTATTCGGAGGCGCTGTTTCCGTTCGTTTGCGCCGACCAGGAATTCCAGTCCCCGTTCATTTCCGGAGCAAAGCGAAGCAGCAGCGGCTCGCCCCAGGCTTTCGCGCCCGCTGCCCAGTGGCGTATGTAACCGTCGAAGTCTCCGCGGAGAAGGTTCGCAAGGGAATACCGCGGCTGTTCGGGACCGAGCGAGCCGTCGCCCCAAGGTTCCCAGGTGATCATCGGCGTCGCGCCACGCGAGCGGATGTCCTCCGCGAGCACCCGATCGAAGTTGGGCGACGCGAAGCTGACGTACGTACCGAAGACGGCCGGCTCCTTTCCGACCGAGGCCGCGACCTGCGTCAGGGACCGGCTCGCGCCCCCTGCAACCGGAGCGGCGACGCCGAACAGAGCCGATCCGTTGGCCCGCAAGGACGGGATCGCCTTCGTCGGGTCACCCGCGCCGGCGCTTCCGCTCGCCGGTAGAGCCGCCGCAAGGAACACAGTCAGGGCGATGGGGCCGAGCGGGCGCATGTCGCATCTCCATCGGCCTGACGCCCGGGATTCTCGATAGCCCGTGGACCAAAGGCTGGTGAGGCTAGCCGGACGGCTAGTAACTGCCAGGGGTGTCGCGGGAAAGATAGGAGCAGACAGTCGAGGACATAAACCGCGGGAGGATTTCATGAATCGGCGTTACGCGCCGACGTTTGCCTCTCACGGGGTCATCATCGGGACACTCATGAACTCGCTCGCCGTGGTTGCGGCGGGCGGATTGGGCGGCCCATTGATCCCCCCCTTCTTCCCCCTTCGCGACTAACCCACGACCTTCTCTCCCACCCGATCCGGGACGTACACCGATCCGAGGAGGCGCGTTCCTCCTAGGGTTTCGGTTGGGCGATCGAAGCCTGAGCGGCCATCCTCCTTGTCGCAGCAAGCGTTGAGCTGAGTTGAGAGAATCGGCGTCCGCAGGACTGGCGTCCGAAAGGCGGAAACTGTGGCTAGCGTGACCGAGCGGCACCCTCCGGTGGTGCCCGTGTCCGATGTTCCTGAGCGACATCAAGGCCGGGCGGGTTCCGATCTCGAGGAACGAATCAGCCCAGAGCTGTGTCTGATCGATCCCGATCTTGCTCAGCGTGCGCGCGCGCAGCCGACCGCCTACCACGATGAGACGCAGTTCGATGGCGGGCCGACGTCTCACGATGTGCGGCCGAGTTCGGCTCAGTCGACGCGCCTCGAGGTGGTGATCAGCCCTGAGCTAGCGCTTGTCGATCCAGAACTTGCTGCGTGGGCTCGGCTGCACCTGCCAGAACCGCCGTACTTCAAGCTCGGCACGGAGTCGGCCGACCGACGACGGAGAGATGACTCTCTGGCGATTGACGCCGGATTTCGCGCACCTTCATTCACTCCTCACCCACCGTCCGCCCTGGACGAACTGCGGCGGGCGCGAAGACGTCGAAGAGGCAAGCTCATACGCCGGGCCGCGATTGCCGTTGGAGTCGCCGCTGCAAGTTGCGCGCTCTTCGCGGCCGGACTAGTCGCTTCCGGGGCACCGGCGAAGCCAAGGCAAACGGTGTCCACCCCGACCAACGCCGGGGCGAGTCCCGCCGGAGTGCTGCTACCGCCGAAGTTCGTTCGGATGAACTGGCTGCTGGTGGATCCCGAATCAGGCGTCGGCTTGCTCGTACGTTGACGAGTTCCCCGAGGAAATACCGTTGGCCGCTGCATTCGCTCCGTCTCTCGCGCCTTGCTCTCTAGACGAGCCGGTCAAGATAGGCACAGGGCCGCGGGTCATCGGGAAGCGGCGAGTGCGCAAGCTTGACGACGACGAAAGAGCCGGCAGGCTCGTCTAGCTCGAGCGTTTCAGCGCGTAGCGGCAGCCCAGTGCTCTGCTCAATCAGGGCATAGCCGTCGGCGCTGGGCACGAAGAGCAAGTGCTCCTGCCGAATCTCCATATCGTTTGGCACTTCCGCAAGCAACGCGAAGCCGCCCTTCCCGGAGAACGCGTCGGGGGCTCGCGTCTCGCTCTGCGCCGGCCATTTCTCGGTAGCGTCACCATCGCTTGCTGCGGATGCTGCGCTCGGCCCGTCGGCGTAATGCGCTATCCGGTCCGCAACCCATCCCTCCCGCATCTCCTCCGCCCGCCGTTCATGCGCCCGCTCAACGCCCACTCCGTCCAGGAGTAACGAGACGGACCGCGCTTTCGGGTCGACCCCGGCCACCGCACTGATCGGGACCATGCGCCGCCTCCAAAGAAAGATCCGCTCACGCCGTATCGCCAGGAACTCAGGTCGGTCCTCGCCCGCCGCCTCGAGCTCGATCACTGTTCCCAGCCGGCCACCGTCCGAGGCATAGACCGCATAGCCAGCAGCGTCCCGCAGCAAACGCGCTTGCACGCGCTGCATTATCGCGTGCTCCGCGCCTCCGACGACATCCGTCGGACGAGGCCCAGTACGTCTTGCGCGAGGCTGACGCCGCGGCACGCGGGTCTATCGGCGAGAGATCGAGGCGAATCGACGAGGGTGCAAACTGCCAGAGAAGACACATGCCGGCCTGTCTTGCTGGCCTCGGGGCGTTCGTCATAGGGTCGAGGAACCAAAACGCCCGGGGGAGGTGGTCGCAAGAGAGGCAGATCAAGCCGACAGCGTGGCGGCTGGCTTCGCCGTGCCAGAGGAAGCCGACCGCAACTGCGGGGACTGAGACCAGACCTCCGCGCGTGGCGCGGTAACTGACGGCAAACAGTCCCCGCCGAAGATGTGGGGAGTCGGTGGAGGCGCCCGGGCTGCAGACCTCTCCAACCCCGAGTCGAGCCCCTGTCGGACCTTGTCCTGGGCGTTCGCCGGGGACTAGTGACTCGACACCCCGGTGCCTCCCCGCTACCCATGCCGACTCGTGGCTTTTCGACGACGCACCGGGGAGATCGGATGAGTGCCTTTGAAGTGATGTTGCTGGCGGCTGCCGTTTGCGCGGTGCTCGCGAACCTGTTTAGCCGGCGAGGTCGAGCGGAGCGCCGTCGCAGGGCGACAAGTCGGGTACCTCAGGCGCCCGGCATAACCGACCGAGGGTCGGAACACCGATCATGGCCGCTGAGGAACCGTTTCACGAGCGTCTGATTCGGGCGCTAGACCAGGCCTTCGACCGGTGCGAACAGCATCGCCATCCCGTGACGAAGCTTCAGCGAAACGACATCATCGCCTCCCTCTTCACCGTCCTCGCAGATGACGTCATGGCGTCGTCGCGCCGCCTAAAGCCGCCATCGTAGGCGGGAGACCTAACCTATTCGTCGTCGACGTCGATTCCGGCGCGCTCCAGCTCCTCGCGCGTCGTCACCGGCTCGCCGAGCAGAGCCAGGATCTCGTTCAGCTCCATTAGGGCGCTCGGTTGTCCGCCGGTCGCGGGATCGTTGCTGACCGCCGTCATGCTGATTGAGACGAACCGGCAAAGAACGGGTTGTGACCCGGACGGGTGATGTTTGCGACGGTGGGACCGCTTGCTGCTTGACTGGGCCGGTTGGCCCCTTGCTCGCAAGAGCGTGTTGTGCATCACTGAGTACATGGACGAAGAGGTTGAGCCGCACGCATATCGTCTCGGTTCGCCGCTGGCCTCGATCGTCGGGATGGCGGACAGGACACTGCAGCGACCGGACCTCGACAACGAGGTGCGAGCCGATCTGCGCGCGATCCGCGACCTCGCCCTCGCGGCATTAGAGGAGCAAGAGCGCCGCGGCGGCAGCACGCCTGCCTCCTAGCTGGGCATTAACTCCGATCTGGCCGTGCCCGCATTGCAGTTGGAGGCAACAAGAAGCCCCGTCTCGGGGCTTCCTTCTGCATGGCAACCGTTCCCCCGGGGCCGGCGACACGGCATAAACGCCGATGGATAGCCGCGTTGCGCCGGTGAAACGCGTTTGGCCGATGTAGCCAAAACGTCGCTGTTTCCGTTCGACTTGACGGGATTTCGGCACCAGATTGTGCGTGGTGCCGAAACTCCTCAGTTGGCGGTGGGCACGACTCAGGGGATCGCGGCCGTGGGTCGAGCCTGAGCAGCTGGCGACGTGCCTTGAAGCGGCGCCGCAGGGCGTCGTCCGGACGATGCTCTCGCGCCCGAGTTCAGTTGGTCGGGTCCGAGCCGTCCGCGTGCAACGCGAAGGTGGACCACTGGAGACTGGAGCCTCGCAGCAGGCGTGGCGCTGGTTATCTGCCCGCTCGAAGCGCTACCCGAGGTGGTGCGCCCACGCTCGACGGGCACGCCCAAAGTTTGCGAGGCTTCCCGGCGCCGGCCATCTGCCCAACTGGGCGCACGATCTACCTGCGGCCGGCAGGGGAGGTTCAGATGAGATCTCTCTCGTTGCTCATTGGTTCGATCGTCGTCTCTGCCGTCGCCTTCACGAGCTCGGCACTGGGCGTGAGCGGGAATGCGCGCGTGACCGGCGACGACACGGCTTCGAGCTATCTGCGCTACGACGGCACGAGCGACGCGACCACGGCGGGGTGCAGCACCGGCAGGCGCTCCCAAAACGAGCCGACTGTGGCCGTCGATCCGCACAACACGTCCGTGATCGTCGCTGGTGCGAACGACTACTGCGCCGCGATCGTGAACGGCGACGTCTGGGCCGGCTATTACCGCTCGACCGACGGCGGCTCTGGCTGGCGGGACAGCCTCGTTCCCGGCTACCCGGCCGACACGTCTGCGGGCGGTACCGCGTCGCCGGCGCACGGGTCGTGCAGCGCCGCCGGCGATCCGAGCCAGGCGTTCGACAACGCGGGCCGGCTGTTCTACTCGTTCATCTGCTTCAACCGAGGGAAACCGGTCAACGGTGGCATCTACGTCGCCCGGTACACGAGCGACGGCGGCACGTACGACCGAACCGTGCTCGTGAAGCAGGGCGTGCCGTCGGCCCTCTTCGAGGCGAGCGGGCTCTTCCAGGACAAGGACAACATCGCCGTCGACCAGACGACCGGCTCCAACTCCGGCAATGTCTACGTCGCGTGGTCACAGTACACCGGGCAGGCCGGGAACAACGCGGTCCTGGTTTCGCGCTCCACCGACCACGGGCTGACGTTCTCGCATCCGGTCCGCGCGACCCCGGTCTCGCTCGGTACGGCGTCCTTCGCCGACGTCGCGGTCGGACCGGACGGCGCCGTGTACGTGACGTTCCTCAACTATCCGTCCATCTCCAATCCGAGCACGGACGTGTGGATCGTAAAGTCGACGGATGGCGGTTTGACCTTCGGTCCGCCGGCGCTCGTGGCCTCGATCGTGCAGTTCGACTCGAGCCAGTACAGCGGCAATGGGGCCTCGGACTGTGGCGACGGACCCTTCGCGTGCCCGACCGGCTTCACGTTCTCGCGCTTCTTCAGCTCGGCCGCCGTTGCCGCCGACGCGGCCGGCGTGCACGTGGTTTGGGCCGCCAGGACGGCGAGCGGCCAGTCGAAGGTCTTCGTCCGCAACTCGCCGGACGGGATCAGCTGGACAACCCCGGCGGCGACGATCGACGCGGTGGCGGCCGGGCACCAGTGGTTCCCGGACATCGCCTCGACTGGCGGGACGATCAGCGTCGTCTTCTACGACTCGCGCGCCGACCCCGCGTACGCGCCCAGCAACCCGCCAGGGAACAGCGCCGGCGGCGTCAACTCCGGCGACGTCGTCAACACCTATGTGGCGCAGTCCACGAACGGCGGCGCGAGCTGGAGCGAGACTCAGGTCTCCTCGGTCGGGAGCAACTTCGGCTGGGAGACGCACGCGTCCCGACGGGACGGCTTCTGGGGCGATTACCTCTACATCTCCGCCGTCGAAGGCACAGTCAAGGCCGCCTGGACGGACTCGCGCGACCTCGTGCCCGGCACGGATCCCCGCGAGACCGGCGCAGACGACGACGCGGACGGGTTCGACGTCTACCAGCCGTGCACGTACGTGCCGAACGACATCAACGCCCCTTCCTACTCGTCGCCGCTCGTCAGCGACCCCTGCCTCTCGCAGGGCGGACTCGACCAGAACATCTCCGCCGCGAGCCCATAGAACTCGCGCACCGCGGCGAACGCCCGCGTATGCCCCGGGCGTTCGCCGCGAGTTGGCTCCAAGCCTTCGCCGAGGTGTACGCGAAACCGACCGCATCGACGGCCACGCAGATCCGAACGCCTGCACCCAGGTAGTGAGCTCGAACCAGAGACCAACGCGGGGGAGTGGCGCGCGACCTCGGCTGTGTTCTCGTCCGCCGCCTCGAACCCCGACTGTCCATAAGCGTGTCCCGACCCGGTTGGGCGGCCCAGACACTTGTCCACGTGAGGACTTCTTAGGTGTCGACGACTGTGGTGGTCGCGCTCGCCGTGTTGTTGCTTCTGTCCGGGCGACCGCTCGATAGCCGCGAGTCGCTAGTCGAGGGCTGGTCCCGGCTTCCACGGCCCGGATTGCACCCATACCGTCCTCTACGCCGCCCGGCTCACGGCTCTTCTGCGAATAGCACCCAATTGACTGCGAGCAGGCTCAAGTCCTAATTCGACGCGGGGTATCGGCGCTGGGTCGAAGCCCCATCCCTCCCGCTAATGGCTGGGTGCGTGAGGACCTTTCGCCTCCCAGCGGCCCTCGTGGCTGGCTGCCCTTGGCATGCCTGGCATCGCGGCCGCCCCGTCAGATTGTCGCGGAAGACAACGATTCAACCCTCAACCTTGCCACGAGGGTCACGAGGTTTGCTCGCCAGGCAACAGCACCTGCCTGCTTGCAGGTGATTTAGGAGCGGATGATGGGGCTCGAACCCACGACCTTCTGCATGGCAAGCAGACGCTCTAGCCAACTGAGCTACATCCGCGTGGCGGCCAGTATAGCCCCGGCTCTCAGGCGTCCAGGGCCTCGTTGACCAGGCGGTCCGCCAGCTCGTTGTGCTCCCTTCGGACGGCGCTGTAGCGCACCCGGGAGAAGCGCCGTTCCAGGTCGTTTGCCTCCTCCCAAAGCCTGTGAAGCGCCTCGTTCTTCACCCTGTACTCCCTGCGCATCTGCTTCACGAGCAGCTCTGAGTCCGAGCTCACCTCGAGCTCCGTGACGCCGAGCTCCGCGGCCTTTGCCATCCCTGCCACGAGGCCTCGATACTCCGCGACGTTGTTCGTCGCCCGGCCGATCGCCTCGCCGTGCGCCGCGAGCACGTTGCCGTCCTCCGCCTCGAGCACGTAGCCGAACGCGGCAGGGCCGGGGTTACCGCGCGCGCCCCCGTCCGTAGAGAGCTTCGCTTTCACGCGCCGCCAGATTACGACAGCACATGCCAGAGCACGACGAACAGGAGCGGCACGACGCTGTTCACCGAAACCAGCGACGTGAAGACAACGAAGCCGCGGCGATCGTCCTCGACCTCCTCCACGGCATCGGCGTCGACGAGCTCACGCAGGTTCCTGATCCAGTCGTAGAACTCGACCACGTCCGGGAGCGCCGCACGGGCTTCCTCCGCCTCTTCGGGCTGCGCGACGAGGACGAGCTCAGGGCTGATCGGTCCGTCTAAGAGCAGCGAAGACATGGGCCGGAGAACTTCGCGGCCGCGCGCTCCGACTCCTGCTAGCCGGGCTGGATGTTGTCGATCTGCGCGCGCTGCAGCTTGCCGCTGTAGTCGACGTAGATCGACTTCCACTCCGTGAAGACGTCGAGCGCGGCCTGACCTGCTTCGTGGTGGCCGTTGCCCGTGTCCTTCGTCCCGCCGAACGGCAGGTGCACCTCGGCGCCGATCGTGCCAGCGTTGATGTACGTGATCCCCGCCTGCAGATCACGCATCGCCCGGAACGCCTTGTTCACGTCGCGCGTGAAGATGGAGGACGACAGTCCGTACTTGATTCCGTTCGACACGCGGATCGCCTCGTCGAAGTCGCGCACGCGGATCAGAGCCGTCGTCGGCCCGAAGATCTCCTCCTGCGCGATGCGCATCTGCGGGTCGACGTCCCCGAACACCGTCGGCGTGTAGTAGAAGCCCTTGTCGAAGCCGTCCCCGCTCGCGACCTCGCCGCCGGTCAGGAGCTTCGCGCCTTCGCCCTTGCCGATCTCGGTGTAGGAGTGGATCTTCTCGAGCGCGCCCTTGTTGATCACGGGGCCGACGTCCGTGTCGTCGTCCCACCCACTCCGAGCCGGAGCCGCCCGGCGGCGGCGACGAGACGCGACTGCAACGCCTCGTACGCGCCGTCTTGCACGATCACGCGCGATGCTGCCGTGCAGCGCTGTCCCGACGTGCCGAACGCGGACCAGATGATTCCGTCGACGGCGAGATCGAGATCCGCGTCGTCGAGGACGATGATCGCGTTCTTGCCGCCCAACTCGAGGTGGACATGCTTCAGCGCATCCGCCGCGTTGCGCATCACCTCGACGCCGGTCTCGCGCGATCCGGTGATCGTGATCACCCGGACGTCGGGATGGCGAACGAGCCGATCGCCGACCGCGCCGCCACCGCCGTGCACGATGTTGACGACCCCCTTCGGCACGCCGGCCGCGTCGAGCAACTCCACGAACCGCTCCCCGAGCGTCGGCGTGTCGGTCGCCGGCTTGAAGACGACGGTGTTCCCGCAAACGAGCGCGGGGACGATCTTCCACGAGGGAATCGCGATCGGGAAGTTCCACGGCGTGATCACGCCGACGACCCCGATCGGCATGCGCACCGTCATGTTGAACTTGTCGCGCAGCTCGGACGGCGTGGTCTGTCCGAACAATCTCCGCCCCTCGCCGGCCATGTAGAGCGACATGTCGATCGCTTCCTGCACGTCGCCGCCGGCTTCGGCCTTCACCTTCCCCATCTCGTGCGTCATGAGGACGGTGAGCTCGTCCTTCTCCTCGGTCAGTAGATTCGCGAAGCGGAAGAGGATGTTGCCCCGTTCGGGTGCGGGAACGAGCCGCCAGTCCTCGTACGCGGACTTCGCAGCGGCGACCGCGCGATCGACGTCCTGGGGGCCGGACTTCGGAAAGACGCCGATCGTCTTGCCGTTCGCGGGGCTGACGCTCTCGAAGGTCTCTCCGCTCGCGGCGTCGACCCACTCGCCGCCGATGTAGTTCTGGAACGTCTTCGCGCCGAGCAGCGCCACGCGGAGGATTCTATGTACCGGGCGGTTGCTCGACTTCGGGGAACGTCCCCGGATGGGCGCGCCGGCGGTCGCGGATCAACCGCTGCTCGCCCAACCCCTTCCCCTTGCGGCGGTCCTCGCCCTTGCGACGGTCGACGATCACTGTGACGTTCGGATTGTCCTTGTAGTACTCGACCATCTTGTCGAAGAGCTCATCCGCGAGCTCCGGCGGGATCACGCAATAGATCATCGTGCTTCGGATTGTAGGGACGCCCTGCGCCGGATCTACACCCCTTAGAGGCGTGCAATCTCCGGGACGAGCTTCCCGTCCTCCTCGACGTGTGCGTTCCAGTCCTTGTAGGAGACGTCGAGGTCCGAGACGTCGTGGCCGCGTTCCGCGAGTTTGATCGGCTGCGCCGAGTCCGGCGTGACGCGGTACTGGTACCAGGAGATGTCCCACGCGATCGTGACCACGAGCTCCCCGCTCACGCCGGAGAGTGGGAGGATCGATGCGCGCGGAACGCCCAGGCTCTTCGCGATCCCGCCGACCGTTCGGCGATAGTCGCTCGCGTTGAAGAACTCGGCCGCCTCCACCATCTCCAGCTCGGGCTCGGAGAGCCTGCGGAGAATCGGCTCGGGTGCGACCGGCTCGGGCTGCTGGGCGCGGCGTAGGTCGAAGATCGATCCGAGCCCACGACGGCGGCGGCGACGGCGCTGACTCGGCACCGTCGGCGTCGTCGGACTGCCCTCCTTCAGCCAGCCGTGCTCGACCGCCGTTTCCTGGCAGAGCGGGCAGACGTCGACGAACTCGTCACCGTTCGGTGAGAAGCGGACTGAACGCTCGCCGATCAGGAGCGTCCGCTCGCAGATCGCGCACGTCCGTTTGAGCTGGTGCCCCGCGAGCTGGCGCACGGTTTTCGACTCTAGCCGACCCAACGGCGGCTACTGCTGCTAGCGTGGCGATTCACATGTGTGTTTTACATGTAGGTGAGCGGTGAGGCCGCGCGGCGGGCGCGGCGCCCGCTGCCGGCGGATGGTGCGGCCGGGCCAGTGGGGCGTCCGGGCCCGCGTCGAGCGCTTCAGCGAGCCGGCTCTCCTCCTGCTGCTGCGTGAGCGAGCGACACACGGCTACGAGCTGCTCGACGCGCTGCCGACGCTCACGGGGGAGACGCGGGTCGACATGGGAAACCTCTACCGCGTTCTGCGCGCGCTCGAGGAGGACGGTCTCGTGCAATCCGAGTGGCAGGCCAATGCACCCGGTCCCGCGCGGCGCACCTACGAGCTCACCGCGGCGGGACGGAGATTGCTCGACGAATGGGCGTCCGCGCTGCATCGCTCACGCGAACGTATCGACGCATTTCTCGAACGCTACGAAGGGAGGTGACCATGCATCACGGACACAGACGACGTTTCCACCGCGGCCTCGGCCGGCGCTGGTACGACCGTGAGAACGTCCTCGAGCGGCTCGAGTCGTATCAGCGCGACCTCGAGCAGGAGCTGGCCGACGTCTCGGACTTGATCACGCGACTGCGCGCCGGTGAGACACCGGGCGAGCCGCAGACGCAAAGCGTTTAGCTCAAGCCACTTGCAAAAAGGGACAGACCCCCGCGGGGTCTGTCCCTTGGAGGCGGAGGCCGTTTACGCGCTTTACCCGAATGGTCGCTGCGGGACACGTCAATCATTGCAACGGATAGCGCATTGCTCTGACCCCAAGACGTGGCCGGAAGATACGCGTCCCGCCACTCGCCGCGCGATCGCTGAAGCTCGGGGTCTGACCCGTGAACCCGCTGACCCCGTGAACCCGCTCTTTCGGACACCCGGCGATTCTCCGAGTGGCCTTACGCCTTTACCTCTTCCTTCTCCTTCTTCGCTTCGTCGATCACCTTCTGCGCGATGTGCGCCGGCACTTCCTCGTAGCGCAGGAACTGCATGTGGTAATCGCCGCGTCCGCCGGTCATCGACGTCAGCGCCTGGGAGTACGTGAGGATCTCCGCCATCGGCACTTCGGCCTTGATGGACGTCATGCCGCCCTGCGGTTCCATCCCCTGCAGACGGCCGCGGCGGGAGTTCAGGTCGCCGTTCACGGCGCCGACCGAGTCGTCGGGAACGGTCACCTCGACCTCCATGATCGGTTCGAGCAGGACGGGGTTCGCCTTTTCATACGCGGCTTTGAACGCGAGCGAGCCCGCGATCTTGAACGCCATCTCCGAGGAGTCGACGGTGTGATACGAGCCGTCGACGAGCCGCACGCGCACACCCTGGACCGGTGCGCCCGCGAGCTCGCCGTGCTGCATCGCCTCCTGAATTCCCTTGTCGACCGCCGGGCGGAAGCTCTGCGGGATCACGCCGCCCACGATCTTGTCGACGAACTCGTAGCCCTGATGTCCTTCGAGCGGCTCGATCACGATGTGCGCGTCTCCGAACTGCCCGCGGCCGCCGGTCTGTTTCTTGTAGCGGCCTTGCGCGCGCGCCTCGGTGCGGATCGTCTCCAGATACGGCACGCGCGGCTGATGGAGGTCGACCTCGACGTTGAAGCGCGACTTCAGCCGCTGCACGGCGACCTCGACGTGCATCTGCGAGAGGCCGGAGAGCAGCTGCTCGCCGGTCTGCGGGTCGCGCCGCAGTTGAATCGTCGGATCTTCCTCTGTGAGCCTGCGCAACCCGGCGGCCATCTTCTCCTCGTCGCCTTTGGACTTCGGCGTCACGGCGAAGCTCATCACCGGTTCCGGGAAGCCGATCTGCGGCAGCGCGACATCGCGCTCCGCGTCGAGGAGCAGGTCGCCCGTCTGCGTCTCCTTCAGCTTCGCGACCGCGCCGATGTCGCCTTCGCTGAGCTCTGTGGTCGACGCATGCTCCTTCCCCTGCAGGTCGAGCAACTGGCCGACGCGTTCCTTCGAGTGTACGCGCGCGTTGACGACGTTCGAGTCCGCCTTCACCGCTCCCGTGAGAACGCGGAAGACGTTGATTCGCCCCGCGAACGGATCGGCGATCGTCTTGAACACGAACGCCGCCGTGCCGTCCCCGTCGACTGCGATCGGTGACCCCTTCTTCGCGGGTGACGGGACGCCCTCGACGAGGAGGTCGAGCAGCGCGGTCGTACCGAGGTTCTTCGTCGCCACGCCGCACGCGACGGGGAAGACCTCGCCGCGCGTGACAGCGTCCTTCAACGCCTTCGCCGCTTCCTCGTTGCTGAGCTCCTCGCCGCTGAGGTACTTCTCCATCAGCGCGTCGTCCGTCTCGACGACGGCATCGAGCAGCTTCTCTCTGTACTCCGCGACCTGGTCCTGCATGTCGGCGGGAATCTCGGTAGGCCCGCTTTCGCGTTCGCCGTTCGGGTCCATGTACGTGCACATGTGCAGCAGGTCGACGATCCCTTTGAGCTCGTGCTCGACGCCGATCGGGATGTGGACGGCGACGCATTTGTCCGACAGCTGTGTCCGGAGCGCGTCGAGCACGCGGAAGAAGTCGGCGCGCTCGCGGTCGAGCATGTTCACGAAGAGGACGCGCGAAAGGCCCTGCTCCTCAGCGCGCGCCCACTGCCGCGAGGTCTGCACCTCCACCCCCATCACTGCAGAGACCGCGAACAACGCACCCTCGACGACCCGCAGCGCAGCGATCGCGTCACCCTGGAACCCCGCGTCTCCGGGCGTGTCGATCAGATTGATCTTGCGGCCCTGCCACTCCACGTGGCAGATCGAAGCCGCGAGCGACATCTGCCGTCGCTGCTCGTCGTCGTCCCAATCGCTGACGGTCGTGCCGGATTCGATCGTGCCGAGGCGGTTCGTCGCTCCCGCCTGGAAGAGCATCGCCTCGACGAGCGACGTCTTGCCCGTTCCTCGGTGCCCGACGACGGCGACGTTGCGGATCTTGCCCGGCTCGACTGCCATGCCCGGGGCATCCTAGCTTTCTAGGTTTCGAGTGACGCGCGGGAGCCGCCGGAGAGTCTTGCCTTCAGGCGGAGGATCGCCTTCGTGTGCAACTGCGACACTCGCGACTCGGTGACGCCGAGCACCTCGCCGATCTCGCGCAGGGTCAGCTCTTCGTAGTAGTAGAGCGTGACGACGAGCTTCTCACGCTCGGGAAGGCGTGCGATCGCCTCGCCGACGGCTTCCTTCACCTCGGTCTGCGAGAGGGAGCCTTGCGGATCGGGGGCTTCCGTGTCCTCGATCGTGTCGATCAGCGCCACCTGGTCGCCGCCGCCGGAGCTGACCGTCCACAGCTCGTCGAGCGCTGCGATCGAGGAGCGCGAGATGTCGGTGAGGCTGTCCTCGAGCTCTTCGACGGAGAGGCCGAGCTTCTCCGCGATCTCCTCGTCGGTCGGAGCGCGGCGGAGCTTGCGCTCGAGCTCCGCGATCGCGCGTTCGATGTCTCGCGCGCGCGCGCGAACGGAACGCGGTACCCAGTCCATCGCGCGCCGCTCGTCGATGATAGAGCCCTTGATGCGCGCGATCGCGTAGGTCTCGAACTTCACGTCGCGGTCGGGGTCGTAGCGCTCGATCGCGCCGATGAGACCGAGCAGGCCGTAGGAGATCAGGTCGTCGTCGTCCACGTGCGCGGGAAGCCCGGAGCCGAGCCGGCCGGCGACGTACTTGACGAGCGGCGCGTAGGTGAGAATCAGCCGATCGCGCAGCGCCTTGTCGCCCGGCTGGGCGCGATATCGCCGCCAGAGGGTCTGAGTGTCCTCGACCTCGGCCACGGCGAGAGGATACGGAGTTCCCCGGCTTACTTCAGCGCGCGGGCAGCGAGCGTCGCAAGCCAAATGGCAAGAGCGCCTGCGGCGACGGCGACGACGACGCGCCTCACGGCTTCCGCGCTGCTTGTCGCCGCCGCTGCGGTAATTCCGGCGAATCCGAGGGCAAGGAGGGTGAAGAGGGCGCCGAGCGCTCGGCGCTGGCTAGGTCTTCGGAAAGGACTCGTCCCTTTCGCCCTCGTCCTCGCCGAACCCCTTGTGCTCTTGGTCGCGCTGCAGGACCTCTCGAAGCACGTCGTCGGCGTCGTTCGTCCGCTGCTCCTGCGGCTCGAGATTGCCCGGCTGATTGTCCTGTTCGTTCTCACTCATGGCACAAAGGATGTCGGAAACCGCCCGGACGAGTCGATCCGGTGGCGCAGGGCTACAATCGTCGACCGAACCCAGGGGCGTAGCTCAGTTGGTAGAGCACCGGTCTCCAAAACCGGGAGTCGGGGGTTCGAGTCCCTCCGCCCCTGCTGCAGGCTTGCGGGCCGAGCCGCGGGCGCGGCGTGAGGCGGGGTAAGCGGAACCCCAGACCTCGCCGAATGGGGAGTATCGCTAACGCTCCTACAGTCGGAAAATGTGGTGTCACCCGGGATCCTCCAGGGGAGGAGGTCGCCCGCACAGGAGAGGACGCTGTGCGGAAAAGTCGATAGCCGTGAAGCGTTACGCACCGATCATTTCTGCCGCCGTGCTCATGCTCGGGCTCGGCGGGAGTGCGACGACCGCAGTCGCGGCTGCGGCCGCGGTCAGTCCCCCGCTGGGCTTAACGGCGCTTGCGTCGGATAACAGCGTGGTTCTCGCCTGGAAGGCGAGAGCCAACGCAGCGGGATACATCGTCTATCGCGGCACGACGGCGAAGGACGTCACAACGGCAGTGTCCTCCACGATTACCTCGACGACGTTCACCGATACGAGCGCCAAGAACGGCACGACCTATTTCTACGTGGTGCGCTCGTTCTCGAGTGGCAACACCGGCCCGGCGTCGACGCTTGCACAAGCGACACCTCAGGCCCGCTCGTGCAGCTCGGGCAACGCGATCGCCGTCGAGAACTGCTTCCCGGGAACCACGCAATGGAAGACGAAGTCGCCGTTCGACGCGGCGCACGGCGGGATCGAGGGGTTTCTAAGCGCGACGAGCGTCAACGCCGGGGGGAGCGTCTCGCTGTTCGTCAACACGGACGCAGGCATCCACTATCACGTCGAGGTCTATCGGGCGGGGTACTACGGGGGAAACGAGGCGAGGCTGATCTCGGTCCTGCCACAGCTCACCGGGACGTCACAGCCTGCGTGCAACACCGACGTGTCGACCGGCCTGGTCGACTGCTCCAACTGGACCGTCACCAGTTACGTCACGACGACATCGGACTGGCCCTCCGGTGTCTATCTGCTTCGCCTCGTCCGTGAGGACAACAACGCGGACAACGAGATGCTGCTCGTCGTGCGGCACGACAGTGATACCTCGGACATCGCCTACACGGTCCCCGTCACGACGTATCAGGCTTACAACAACTACGGCGGCAAATCGCTCTACGACTTCAACAGCATCAACTCGAACACCGTCTCCGGCTCACAGCGCGCGGTGAAGGTGTCGTTCGACCGGCCGTTTCAGAACTCGGTTCAAGACGTTCCCAACTGGTTCACGAACTCCGACATCCAGAACGTGTCGTGGCTCGAGCAGCAGGGTTACGGCATCCGCTACACAACCAGCCTCGATCTGCAAACGGGAGCGGCAAACCTAACGACGGCGAAGACCTACATCTCGCCGAGCCACGACGAGTACTGGTCGAGCGCGATGCGCACGGCGGTCAAGAACGCCCGCGACGCAGGCGTGTCCCTCCTCTATTTCGGCTCGAACGCCGACTACTGGAAGATCCGCTTCGAGTCGAGCCCGTATTCCGGCGGCTCCAACCGCGTCGAGGTCTGTTACAAGACGACGCAGGGCGGACCGGTCGACCCGAGCGGGATCCCGACGGGAACGTGGCGCGATCCGAGCGGTGCCAACCAGCCCGAGAACGCATTGATCGGCCAGATGTACATCGGCGACAACGACTTCGCCTACTTCCCGCTGCAGGTCAGCGCTGCACAGGGTCAGAACCGGGTCTGGCGGTATTCGACGCTCGCGAACCTCGCTCCGGGATCGACGGCGACGTTCGGCCAAAACCTCGTCGGCTGGGAGTGGGACGGTCGCTTCAACAACGGACTCGAGCCCGCCGGCGTTTCGACCGTCGCCAGCTCGGCCGTGAACGGCGAGGTGCTGACGGACGCCGGGAAGACGTACACGAACGGCACGGCGAATCCGACCGCGACCGAATACAAGGCGGCGAGCGGCGCGTGGGTGTTCGCCACGGGGACGAATCAATGGAGCCGAGGGCTCGGGTACAACATCGACGGCGTCGGCGAACCGAACACGCTGATCCAGCAGGCCACGCTGAACGTGCTCGACGACATGCACGTGCGCCCGACCACTCCGAGCCCGGGCCTGACCGTTGACGCCATCGGCACACCTTCTGTGACACAGATCACGCCGGCCTCCGGCGCGAGCGGAGTTCCCAATACCACGTCGGCCACGGCGGCGTTCGACAAGCCGATCGATCCGTCGACCGTCACGGCGCAGACCTTCACGGTGGCCGGCCCCAATGGCATTCCCGTCGCGGCAAACGTCACGTTCGACCGCCCGAGCAACACCGCGACGCTCGTTCCCCAGGTACCGCTCAACTCCGGAACGACATACACGATCACCGTCTCGACCGGCGTCACGACCTGGGCTGGAACCGGACTTGCGCAGAACGCTACGTCGACCTTCACGACGCGGCCGTTCGCGGTCACGTCCACGTCGCCGGCCGCGGGTGCGACGAACATCGGATCGCTCGGGACGGTCAGCGCCTCATTCTCGGCGCCGCTCGACCCGACGACCGTTACGCCGCAGAGCCTCACACTCACCGCACCCGACGGGACGAGCGTCGCGGGCTCCGTTGCGTACAACTCGGCCACCTACACGGCGACGTTCACGCCGACGCAGCCGCTGACGAGCGGCGCGACCTACACGGCGACGGTCACAACCGCAATCGCTGGGACGGACGGATCCACCCTTCAGAGCCCGATAACGTGGAGCTTCACCGTCGCGAGCTGCCCGTGCACCCTGATGAGCAACCTGACCCCCGCCGTCGTCGGCGCCTCCGTGACGGACGGACGGACCGGGAGCGGCCCGTTCAGCTACGAGCTCGGCACGAAGATCCAGGTCTCCTCCGGCGCGCAGCTGACGGCGATCCGCTTCTACAAGGACAGCCAAGAGACTGGCACGCACGTCGGAAGCGTCTGGGACTCGACCGGCAACCTCCTGGCGCAGGTGACGTTCACGAACGAGACGGCGTCCGGTTGGCAAGAGCAGAGCCTGCCGGCGCCGCTCGCCCTGTCGCCGGGTAAGACCTACGTCGTCTCGGTCGGCATCAACGCGTACTTCGTCCTCACTCCCGCCGGCCTGCAGTCAGCGTTGACAAACGGGCCGGTCGCGACCGTCGCGGACGGGGCCAACGGCGTGTTCGCCTCGCAAGCCGGGGTTTTCCCGACCCAGAGCTACAACTCGACGAACTACTTCGTCGACGCCGTGGTCAACTAGCTGCGCCGGCCTCGAGCATTTCCTTCAACCGCTCGAAGTCCTTTTGGAACTCGCGTTCCGCGGGTTTTATAAAGGCCTTCGAAGCGACGCGCATGAGCGCACCGAACTTGAAGGCGACCCCCACGTGGAGGCGCGTTCCGCCGTCTGAGGGTCGAAGTCCATGCCAGAGCTCATAGGACACGGGTCCACGCAGCGACTTCAGCTCAAAGCGGGTCGGCGGATCGTACGCAGTCACCTCGAGCTCCACCTCCGCCGAGCGCCCTTGGAACTCGCGGCGTTCGTGAATGCGAGCACCGACGGCAAGTTCACCGTCCGCGTGCGCACTGAGTGACGTCTTCTGCCACCGAGGAAGGTTCGTCACGTCGGTGAGGTAGGCGAACACCTCCTACGGCGCGCGCGCGATCTCGACCGTGATCTCGAAGTGCGGCAGCGCTACCGCTCGCGACCGAAGCCGGCTTCGTAGCGGCGGCGGACGACGTCCTTGACCTCTTCGAGGAAGCGCAGCGTGTCCAACTGCAGATCGTCGGAGACGAACTGTCCCGGGGGCACCTGCTCCGATCGCGGTTCGCGCTCAGGCTGTGCGTGACCAGCAGCTTCCTGTCCCGCCAGTGAAGTCCCTCCGTCGCCGCAGTTCGCTTGGCGCGCGAGTCTACAACGCTTGCGATTCGGCGCGTCCCTCGAACGGGGGATGCTCGGCGGTCGTATCGGAAAGTGCGGGAAGCGCGAGCTGGCGAAAGTCCGAAAGCCCCGACACACCGACACCGACGAGCCTCAATGCGCCGGGACGATCGCGCAACGCACGGTCCAGCAAACCACACGCGAGCTTGCCGATCTCATGCGGGTCGTCGATTCCGACGCGCAGCGACATGGAGCGCGTGCGGATCGAGAAGTCCGTGTAGCGGAGCTTTGTCGTCACGGTGCGCGC
>JBKPJA010000009.1:0-2834 GCA_046730515.1 Actinomycetota bacterium
GGTCGGCAAAGCGAAACCCGGGCGCCGCCGGGTCTCGATCGGCCGCAATCACATACAGATCGCGGTTTCGGGCGGCCGCCAGCAGCCCGAGCTGTGCCGGTCCTGCGCCTAGGACGAGGAGACGTGCGCCTCGTGCATCCCGCTCTCGATCCCCCTCCACCACGCCTCATTCTCGCGGTACCACGCGATCGTTCGCACCAGCCCTTCGTCGAATGACGTACGCGCCCGCCAGCCGGTGAGCCGTTCGAGCTTCTCGGTCGTGCCGACGTGCCGGTCGACCTGGCCCGGACGCTCGGGGACGAACGACTTGAGCGCCGCGGGCTTGCCGAGGGCCGACAGCACGCGGTCGGCGATCTCCGAGACGGAGATGTCGATCCCGGTGGCGATGTTCAGCACCTCGCCGGCGACTGACTCGAGCGGAGCGGCGATCAGCGCCTCGATCGCCTCGGCGTCATCCTCGACGTAGATCCAGTCGCGTGTCGCGTGTCCGTCGCCGTGGACGGTGAGCGGCTCGTCGCGTAACGCCTGCGTGATGAAGCGCGGGACGACCTTCTCCGGATGCTGCCGCGGCCCGTAGTTGTTGAAGGGACGCGCGATCACGACCGGCAATCCATACGTGACGAAGTACGAGTACGCGAGCCGGTCCGCGCCCGCCTTCGTCGCCGCGTACGGCGAACGGGGATTGAGCGGATGCTCCTCGTCCATCGGTGCGTGCTCCGCGGTGCCGTAGACCTCTGAAGAGGAGATGAGGATGAATCGCTCGACCGGCGCCTCGCGGATCGCGTCGAGCAGGATCTGCGTTCCCTCGACGTTGGTCGTCACGAACTCGCGCGCGCCCTCGGCGATCGACTTCTCGACGTGCGACTCGGCAGCGGCGTTGACGATCACTTCCACCTCGGAGACGACCTCGCGAACGAGCTCCGCGTCGCGGATGTCGCCGTGCACGAACGAAAGCCGCTCGTGCGACATGACGTCGCTGAGGTTCTCGAGGCTCCCCGCGTACGTGAGCGCGTCGAGCGAGACGACCTCGTACGGCGTCTTCGCCAACAGGTGATGGATGAAGTTGGACGAGATGAAGCCGGCGCCGCCGGTGACGAGGACGCGCTTCGCGCTCATCCCAGTTCCTTGTCGATCGTGTACAGCGGTCTCCCTTCGACGTCGCGCTGGATCCGAGCGAGGTACTCGCCGACGAGTGCGAGCACGAAACCTTGAATCCCGAGGATGAAGAGGAGCGCAACCCCGCCGAACAACGGTCCGGGGAAGTTCGCCTCGTCGACCCAGAAGGCGATGCCGTAGCCGCCGAGCGCAAGCGCGGTCAACGTGCAGACGACGCCGAGCGCGACGCCGATCCACTGGATCGGCTGCGGCCAGAAGCCCGCGAGCACGTGCAGCGCGAGCCGCGTCAATCGAAGCGGCGAGTAGCGCGAAGGCCCCTGCCGCGGTGCGTGTGCGACCGGAACTTCGACCACCGACGCGCCGGCCGAGAGGACGAGCGCCTTCGTGAACTTCTGCTTGCCGATCGCCCCGAGCATCGGCTCGACCGCGCTGCGCTGGTACGCGTTGAACGCGCAGCCGAAATCCGAGATCGGCACGCCGGTGAAGCGGCGGAGCATGCCGTTGATCAACCGCGACGGAATGGTCCGTCCCCAGGAGTCGTTCCGCGCCTCGCGCGTCCCGCTCGCGACATCCGCGCCGCCTTCGACCGCTTCGACGAGCCGGGGGATGTCCTCGGGCGAGTTCTGCAGGTCGCCGTCCATCGTCACGACGATCTCGCCGCGCGCGCGCGCGAGTCCCGCGTGCATCGCGGGATGCTGGCCGAAGTTCCGCTTGAACCGGACGGCCCGCACACGCGGGTCGGTCTCGTGCAGACGCTGGAGGACGGCGAACGTCCCGTCGACCGAGCCGTCGTCGACGAAGATCAGCTCGAACGAACGCGGCCCGGAATCGAGCACCTGCACAGTGCGGCCATAGAGATCGGGCAGCGTGCCTGCTTCGTTGTACAGCGTGACGACGACCGAGAGATCTGGCGAAGGAACATCGGTGTCTTCGCCGCGCGCTTCTCCGAGAATCTGCGTCTCCACCATCCCGCGCGAGAGCGTACCGTGCGTTGGGTTGAGGGGACGCGCGACAAAGCGGAAGGGTCAGACCCCTTTCGGGGTCTGACCCTCCTTGTTCCCGCGTTACGCCGCTTCGGCGAGGAGTTCCGCTTCGACGATCTCAGCCGCTTCACTCTTGCGCCGCCGCCAGCCGATCGCGAACGCGAGCAGCGACCCGACGGCCACGATCGCAGCGCCGACGTACACGGCCGGGTTCATCCCGTCGACGAAGTGCTGGCCCGTGCCATAGCCGCCGTAGGCGGAGAAGATCGATGCGAGCACCGCAACGCCGAACACGCCGCCGAGCTCGCGGATCGCGTTGTTGGCGCCGGAGGCCTGGCCTTCCTCTTCGGGACGAACCGCCGAGAAAATGACGTTCGCGACGGGCGCGAAGAAGAGCGCCATACCGATCCCTGAGATGGTGAAGGGCAAGACGAAATCGGCATACGGCGTCGTCGGCGTCGATACCGATGCGATCCAGGCGAGCCCCGCGGCCTGCAGCGCCAGGCCGATACCGAGCAGCTTGTGCCCGCCGATCCGGTCGGACAGCGCACCGGCGATCGGCGCGACGATCATCGGCATCGCCGTCCACGGAAGGATCCGCAGTCCGGACGCAAGCGGCGAGTAGCCCTGCACCGTCTGGAAGAACTGCGCCAGCAGGAAGATCGCCCCGAACATCCCGAACGACATGAACAGCGACACGCCGTTTGCGAGCGTGAACGTGCGGTTGCGGAAGAA
>JBKPJA010000010.1:0-9548 GCA_046730515.1 Actinomycetota bacterium
TCGTTCTGCCAGAGCGCATTGGCGTTAAGGCCCTCGGCCGGCCACACGAAGACGACACGCGCGTTGCGGCCCACACGTCGATCGACCCAGTCTGGATGCTTCAGCGTTAATCCGGTCGAAAGCCCGGCCTTGGCGGTGTGAACGAACCCGTGGTCGAAGTCGTCCACGCGCTCGTTGGCGAAGACGAACCAGGCGAGGACGACCGCCGGCAGCACGTACGCCCACCGCGGCGGCGTGACCAGGAATGCCAAGGCCAGCACCACTGCTGCAGCGACGACGACGAGCGCGACCTCCGAGATCGTGATCACGTGCTCTTGGAGCCACCAAAGCGGCATCAGTGCAAGCGTGTCGGACTCCGCCGGCGTGTCGATCAACCGGTCGTACGGCAGCACTCCGGGCAGCGCGGCCGCGAGGGCCGCGAAGATCGCGGCGGCACGAGCGGGGCGTGGCATCCCGCGCTCGATCCACACGAGCAACGCGATGAGGAAGAGCGGCGCGACGTAGAACAGGTTGCGCTCCTCGACACGCGGCGGGATCGGGACACGAGAAGCAAAGGCCGCGACCTCCAAGACGAGCCACGCGGACAGGGAGACGGCGGCGACCACGAAGATCCTCGCGGGCCGGTCGAGCGAGCGCGCCGTTACGGCCAAGACCAGCAGCGCGGCGAACGGAAGGATGCCGAGGTAGAGATCGAGCTCGGCGACGTGGTAGAGCAGCCAGCGCAGCACGTCGCCGAAGTGGTAGTGCGTGTGACCCGTGACGCTGTAGCTGCCGAGCAGATCGTACGGGGAGTGTCCGCGTGCGACCTCGACGGCGATCGCGGTGACGAGGGCAACGCCAAGCGTCCCGTACAGCACGCCGAACGACGCAAGAGCGCGGCGCACCTTCCGCTCCACGACGCCGAGTGCCAGCGGTGCGGTTGCGATCGCCGGGATCAGTACGACCGATTGCGTACGCGTCAGGAACGCAAGCAGGCACACGCCGAGGAGGACGAACTGGCGGAGAACGGTGGGCCGCTCGAGCGCGAGCACGAGCGCAAGCGCGACGCAAACGAAGATCGGATAGAAAACCGTCTCCGTCATCAGCGTGCCTGTGTACAGCATCGAGGGAACGGCGACCGTGAGCAGCGCGGCGAGCAGCGACGGCAGAGGTCTCAGCAGGCGGCGTGCGAGGAAGTAGGCAGGAATGGCGCTCAGAGACATCGCGATCGAGCCGATCACCTTCGCCGCCGCGTATGCCTCCGGAACCGAGGAGAACAGCTTCCACGCCGGCGAGATCAGGATCGGGTACACGAAGCCGAACGACCCGTGGTGCTGTCCGCGGATGAGAAAGCGTCCGGTCGCCGCGAAGCTCTTCGCAAGCTCGGAGTAGATGAGCTCGTCGACCATGATCCACGGCGCGACGACGCGCCTTGCAAGAGCCCAACGCAGCAAAACCGAGGCGAGGACGATTCCCGCGAGCCAGGCCCACGCCGGCACCCGCGCCAACGCACTCGCTTGCGGCGGCGGTTCCGGCTTGACGCGACCGTTCTCGGACAGTCCGAGCTCTTCGAGCCGGACGCCCAGCTCCTGCGCGAATGGCGTGCCCGGCTCAATTCCGACCTCCGCCGCGGCAAGCGCGATCTCGCGCACGACCGCGTCGGTCACGATCGGTCCACCGGCCGCTTCCTCCAGAGCCGCGACATACGACGCGGCAACGCCGTGGACGTCGTGTTCGCGCAGGATGTACTCTCGAGCGGCATCGCTCATCGCGTGTCGTTTCGCTTCACTCACTGCGAGGAGATCGAGCGACGACGCGATGGTTGCGACCTCGTCGTCTTCCACCGGGACCTTGAACGCGACGTCGTCCGGCAGCTCGGCAAACCAGCCCACGTCACTGACGACGAGCGGCCGGCCCAGTGTGAGTGCCCGAATTGCGCTGCCGGAGGTCTCGCCCATCGTCGGCGAACGCAGCGAAACGCAGGCATCGCAACCGGCCATGAGCGACCAGAGGCGTTGCTCATCCACGTAGTCGAGCCGCTCGACTCCTTCGCCGCCGAGTCGACCCATGTCGAATCCTGGGGATGCCGGACCAACGAGCAGCAAACGGGTGTTGGGGTGACGCCGGCGCACGACCGCGAACGCATCCAGCAGCTGCGGGATGCGCTTGCTCGGATTCATGTGACCGAAGCAGCCGAACACTGGCGCGCCGTCGATACGCGCGGGAACGACATCGCGCACCGGCCACGCCGGATGCGGAATGCACGAGATCGGTCCGCGAAACCCGCGCTCGCGCACTCGCTGCTCGACGTACCGCGAATGGACGATCAAAGCAGTCGCGGAGTCGAGAACGTCCCCGACGAGAGGAAACTCCTCCGCACGCGTTTCCCAAAGCGGTGCGACGCGTCCCTCGAGCACGCCGTGAGCGAGCAAACGCGCCGGGATCCCGCCGTCTCGTTCCATTGCCGCGAGATACGCAGGGCCGTCCTTTCGACCGAGCGTGAGGCCCGCGACGAGATGGTGGAGGACGAAGTCGTGCAGGACCACGACACCTGGTCGTCGCGCAAGCGCTTCGATGATCCAGCCGTGCGCATCCGGGTCGTTGCCTATGTGGTACAGCGCCACGTCCGACGCGACGGGCCGAGTGTGGCCGCGGCGAACGACCTCGACCTCGACGAGCTGCTCGAGCGCCGGGAGCAAGAGCGCGCTGTAGTCGGCAATGCCGCTGCGTTCAGGCGGCAGCGGCGAGTAGTACGCGACTCTCACGAGAGCAGTTGGTCGATCGTCGCATCCCAGGAGACGCGGCGCGCGATTTCCTTCCCGGCACGTCCCCAGGCCTTCGCATCGTCCACGTGCGCGCGCAACCACGAACACGCCTCGGCGAGTGCCGCTGGACGCGGTTCGCAGACGATGCCCGTTTCGCGATCCGTGACGACGTCGAGCGGCCCACCGGCATCGGTCGTCGTGACGACAGGTTTCTCGGAGAGGAACGCTTCGTAGGGCACCAGCCCGTAGTCCTCGTCGACGGGCGCGTAGTACACCGCGAGACAGCGTGCGTACAGGTCGGCGAGCTCGCGCTCGTCGACACGTCCCGCGAACTCGGCCCTGCCGTCGAGCCCGCGTTGCCGCGCGACGTCTTCGAGCCGCTGCCGATCGGGCCCGTCGCCGACGATCACGCAGCGGAGAGTGGAATCCGCGGCGAGCGCCTCGAGCAGCAAGTCGTGCCGCTTTGCACGGTCGAGCCGGCCCACGGAGAGGACGAAGTCGCCGTAGGCCTCGGTGTGGTACGGCAGCTCTTGCGGGGGAGGCGGGAGGACTTCGGCGTGTAGACCGGTCGATCGTTCGAGCCGGTCTGCGACGTTGCGCGACGTCGTAAACAGCTTGCGTGCCTCGGCGAGCGCAATGCGATCGAGTCTTTGCACTGCGCGGCGAGTCGCCCGCTCCTCCGCCGTTTCGCTGAACTGTCCAAGGTCCGTTCGATCGAGCTCATAGGCCTGCCGGAACTGATGCAGCAACCACACGACTTTGTTCTCGTGACGAACGACGTACGAAGGGAACTTCGTGGCGATGACGAGATCGACCCGCCTGCCGTCGACCTCATCGAGGTCGAGCATGCGCCAGAGGAATGCTTGGCTGAGGACCCGCTCTCCCGGATACCACTTGAACGGAACGGTGACCAGGTCGACCTCGTGATCGCGCGACCTCAGCTCCCCGACGAGACCGTCGGCGAAGATCTCCGCGCCACCGCGGGCGAACGGCACCTGCGGTAGGCAAACGGCGATCCTCACCGCAACACCTCTAGAGGTACACGCGTGGACACGGGAAACCCACCTCCCGCCCCGTTGCCGACGAGGCTATCGAGAAGAAGCGCACGTGTGTGTGACGACTCGTAAGAAGAGTGTGACAACTCAACCGGCCGCGGTCCGCGCAAAGAGCGCGTAATCGAGCGGCGCAAAGAGGAGTGCGTTCAAACGGCGGACGTTTGCCGCGATCACCGGGTCGTCGGGCTCGGTCAAACGCTCCGCGGGCTCGTTCAGGAACTGGATCTCAGTCTCCGAGAAGCCCGACTGCCGCGCCAGCAGCTCCAGCGTCTCCGGAACGAGCGGCTGCGCGTGAGTCAGATCTGCAAAGTAATTACGCAGCGCAATGGGAGACAGCGGGTTGATCGTCTCTGCCACGAGCAGACCGCCCGGCCCAAGCTTCGCCGCGGCGAGCTCCAGCAGACGCACCAGCGTCGCGGGCGGCAGATGTTCCACGACCTGCCCCATGAAGATTCCACCGAGGGAGCCGGACTCGATCCCTTCGAGGTACGAGACACCGTCTGCCTGCTCGACGGGAAGCTTCTCGCCTCGCGCATAAGCGACCATGTCGGCGTCGGGATCGATTCCGCGCACCTCAACCCCGGCGGCGACCAACAAGCCGACGAGCTCGCCCCGACCACAGCCGATGTCGAGCACCGGCCCCTGCCCGCGGAACGCGTCGACATAGCGACGCTGACGTTCGCGAACGCTCTCGGTGCTTCCGCGCATGCGGCTTTCGAAGGCGAAGTAATCCGGGAGTGCGGCGGCCTGAGGCTGTGCAGCGACGGTTGTTACAGGAGCAGGCCCACCACTACGGTCACGCCGCTCGATCCGCGTGAGGCGCTCCTCGATCTCGCGCAGGAGGCGTTCAATCTGCTGACGCGCTGCGGCGCTCTCGTCGGCACGCTCCGACAACGCATCGAGGAGCTTCAACGTCGAGTCGTTGAACATCCGTTGATCGGCTGCGAGCGGCTCTACGTACCAACGCATGAACTTGCGCAACACACGCTTCGCCAAGGCCTTCGGCCCCGTGCCGACCGGCCGCTCGGCAGTCACGGGCCAGAATCGCTCGGCGAGCGCGCGGGTCTCCCCCGCGGGCGCGCCATCCGCGCGACCGCCGCTCAACTCCTCCCGCAGCCGCTCGTAGACCGCCATCACGTCCGCGTCATCATCGACGGAAATCCCTGCAGATGCCACCTTTTCGCCAGACCTTGCGCGCATCGGCGCATCTTATCGGGGCGTCGTGAAGCACTTGTAAGCTCGCCGAGTGCCCCGTCCGGTGATGGTCTCGCGTTTCTGGCGACTGCACGAGGCCGCCAGACAAGGACGCAGGGAGCGGTCGGGCTGGAGTGCCCGACCGCGACTGAGGACGCCGTATGGCGGCCTCGTGCTCCGCCAGAAATGCACTGACTATCGCCGGACGGGGCACTGATGATCGGAATCAGCTTGCTGACCCTCGTCCCGGGAACGGTCGGCGGCTCGGAGACCTACGCGCGTGAGTTGACGCGCGCGCTCCATCGCGTCGGCGAGTTGGACTATGTCGTCTTCGTGCCGACGATTGCACCCGACGCGGGGGACGGCCTTCCCTCCCGGACAGTGCGTGAATATCGAGCGGGGCGGTCGACGGCTGCGCGGCTTCGGGCGATGGCGGCCGCTGCGCTGAGCCCGAATGCGATTCGGCGTGAATTCGATGCCGCGGGCATCGCGGCGATCCACTTCCCGCTCAGCGTCATGCTGCCGGCGGTCGCTCGACCGCCGGCTGTGACGACGGTGCTCGACCTCCAGCACGAGGAGCATCCCGAGTTCTTCGGCCGCGCCGAGCTCGCGTATCGCAAGGCCGTGTACGGGTGGACGATCAAGCGCTCTCGCATCTTGATCACGATCTCCGAGCACGCACGCAAGCGGCTGATCGAGAGCTACGCCCTCGATCCGGAACGGGTGAAGGCAATCCACCTCGCGGTCGACCACGAACGCTTCGCGCCCAACGGGCGACCGCGCGGCGATTACCTCCTGTATCCGGCACGTCCCTGGCCGCACAAGAATCACAAGCGTCTGTTCGACGCGTTCGTGCAACTGCGCCGCGAGCACGAGTCCTTGCGACTCGTGCTCACCGGGGAGGGTGATTTCGCTTCTCCGCCGAACGGTGTGGAGATGCGCGGACGAGTGACGACCGAACAGCTCGTCGAGCTCTACCGCGGCGCGGCGGCGCTCGTGTATCCGTCTCTGTACGAGGGATTCGGGATGCCCGTGATCGAAGCGATGGCGTGCGGATGTCCCGTCGCGTGCTCGAACGTTGCCTCCCTGCCCGAGGTGGCGGGAGCCGCGGCACGGCTCTTCGACCCGCGCAGCGTCGACGAGATCGTTGCCGCCGTCGACGAGGTTCTGCGCGACCCGCAACCGTGGATCGCGCGTGGCCTCGAGCAGGCGAAGAAGTTCACGTGGGAGGCATGCGCACGCTCCCACGACGAGGTCTACCGAGAGCTCGCCGACCGATGAAACGGTCGCTGACCGACGAGCTGCGCGCGCTGCCACCCGGACTCCACGGCGAGGGCCACGAGTTCTGGGGGCTCGCGTGGCCCGCGCTCCGCTGGCTCGAACGCGAGGTGCGACCCGGGATGCGCACGCTCGAAACCGGATCGGGCGCCAGCACGCTCGCATTCGCGGCCGGTGGCGCCGACCATGTCGCGATCACGCCCGATCCGCGCGAGGAAGAGGCGGTGCGCGAACAAGCCGACCGGCTCGACATCGACCACTCCCGCGTTCAGTTCGCCATCGGCCCGTCACACGAGCTCCTACCGCGGCTTGAGCCCTCTCCGCTCGACCTCGTGCTCGTCGACGGCGCGCACGGGTTCCCGTATCCACTGCTCGACTGGTGGTACATCGCACCGCGCCTCCGAGTCGGCGCGCGCATGCTCCTCGACGACGCCTACATGCCACCCGTCGCAGCGCTCGTCGACGCACTTCGAGCCCAGTCGGCCTGGGAAATCGCCGAGACAGTTGGGTCTCGAACGGTGATCGTCCGCAAGCTCGCGGACGAGCTCCCGCCGTTCGACTGGCACGGCGAGCGAATCGGGGGACGGATGAGCTTCAGATACCTACCGCCTGCCGAGCGCGCCGTCGCGTCGGTACGTCACCGCGTCTTCAGCACGGAGCTCGGCCTGCGCACGCTTGCGATCGCGCGCAGACGAAGCGGACTGCGGTGGCGCAAGCGGGGTTAGTGCAACACGCGGACGTACGCCCAGGCCTCCCGTAACCCGCGGGGCCGGAGCGCGACCAGCAGCGATCCGTACAACACGAGCCCGATTGCGGCGGCCGCGGGGGCGGGCAGAAAGACGGCGGGCACACCGAACGCGAGCGCTGCGAGTGCGGAGGCTGTCAGCGTGCTGCGGGCGATTGCACGCGAAGCGTCGAGCAATGTACGCCTTGAGATCGAGAGCAGCAGGCCGGCGACGACGAAGAACGTCGAGATCGCGAGGGAGAACGCAATCCCCGTGAGCCCGGCAGCCGCTCGCAGCGCGAGGCCGACGACGATCTCGAGCGCGATCGCCGCGACCGCGAGCGGAATGAGGATGCGGCCTCGTCTCATCACGAAGATGAGCGGGAACGTCGCCGTCACCGCGACCATCGCCACGGTCCACGGCGACAGGTAGACCACGAGGTGCCCGAGTTGCCGTCCGACACTGCCCGCATATGCATGCCCGAGCACGAGCTCCACGACCCGTCCGCCGACGAGCGCAAACACACTTGCGGCAGCAGCGATCAGCACAAGGCTGATCCACGCCGCGTGCGAGACGTACTCCGCGGCCTGCCGTGAATCGAGCCCGCGTCGTGTGAGCGGTGCGCTCGAGATGAGCCCGAGCGTGGAAGCCGTCGTGCCGACGAGCATCGCGACGAACAGGTACGCGTACGAGAGACTCGTGACGTTGCCTGCGCCGGTGCCGGCGGCGAGCCGTAAGGCGATCAGGTAGAGCACCTGCACGGCGAGCGGTAGCACCGATCCGTGAAAGAGCCGCCACAACCTTCGGCCGACGTCGAGATCCACCCTCAGCGGAGCTCGGAAGGCGCCTTCGTACAGAAGCCGTCCCAGCGGAATCGCCAAGGCGATGCCGGCGCCGAGCGCGAGGCTCCACGCAAGCGACACGAGCCCGTAGCGACCAGCGAGGGCGACGAACACGATGAGCGCGACAACACCGCCACCGCCGAACCCGAGCGCAGCAGTCCCATAGCTGCCGCGGGCCGCGAGGGCACTCGCCGCAACCGACGCAAGCAGTTGAGCGAACGCCGCCGGGACGAGCCAGACGAGCGCGCGGGACGCAAGGTGTGCCGAGACCGGTGGCAACTTACCCGTGATCAAGTCGCCGAACGGCCCTCGAAAAACGACGACGACCACGCAAACCGGAACGGCGAGCGCGAGGAAGGCGAGGAAGTACGCGCGCAACTCGGAGCCAAGACGCCCGTCCGCCTCCGCGCGCGTGAGATCGGGCAGTACGACGAGACGAAACGCCTGCGCCCCGAGCGTGAGCACGAGATAGACGCCGTAGGCCGCCATGAAGCCGTCAGTCCTCGTGTTGCGTCCGAACTCGTGAGCGAGGTAGGCGCCGGCAATCGCGCCCGAGCCGCTGAGGGCGACGGTGGAGAGACCGGTAAGCAGGCCGCTGCGAACGGCGCTCCGGCGGGGGTAGGGGCTAGTCTTGGATCCCTCGGCGGTCTCCATCCCTTTGATCAAACCAAACGGATCCGACTCCACCCGGACAGACGAATCTCTGTCCGACCTCCGCACCGAGTACGGCGAGTTCTTCACCGGCCGGACCTGTGTGGTCACGGGCGCAGACGGATTCATGGGTTCTCACCTCACCGAGGCGCTCGTCGCGCTCGACGCAAACGTGCACGCCTTCGTCCGTGCCACCTCGAGCGGAGCCCTCAACAACATCGGTCATCTCCGCCGGCAGTTGACCGTGCACTTCGCCGATCTCACCGACAAGACGTCGATCGACTATCTGGTCAAGGACCTCGGCAAGCTCGACGACCGTCCGTACATCTTCCACCTCGGCGCGCAGGCCCACGTTGGCGAGTCGTGGCACCGACCGTACGAGACGGTCATGGCGAACACGATCGGCACGCTCAACCTGCTGCAGTCAATCGTCGACCACGGGCTCGAGCTCGAGAAGTTCGACACCGCCGGAACGTCGGAGGAGTACGGCAACGTCCGCGAAGCGGTCGCACATCATCACGACTTCGACGAAGCAGGCGGCCTCATCCTGCACGAGCGCTCGCCGCTCAACCCGAAGTCCGTGTACGCAACGTCGAAGGTCGCAGCGGACTTCCTGACCATGAACTACCACGACGCGTTCGGTCTGCCGGGCGTGGTGACGCGGATGTTCAACAACTACGGCCCGCGCCAGAACCCGCGCTACGTCACCGGCACGATCATCACGCAGGCGCTAGAGCGCGAGCGTGTCGAGCTCGGGCAGCTCGAGCCGATGCGCGATTTCTGCTTCTGCACGGACGGCGTTCGCGGCCATCTCGCAGTCGCTGCTCATGGCATTCCCGGCGACCTGTACGCATACGGCCAGGGAAAGAACATCTCGATGGGTGACTGGGCCGCGCTCATTCTCCGCATCGGCGAAGAGGAGGGCTACTGGTCGGGCCGCGAGATCGTCTCCGTGCCCGAGCGCTTTCGCCCCGGTGCCAGCGACGTGATGGCGCTGCGCGTCGGGTACGAGAAGCTGCACTCGGAAACCGGCTGGGGACCGACGGTTTCCTGGGAGGA
>JBKPJA010000011.1:0-4678 GCA_046730515.1 Actinomycetota bacterium
CCGAGATAGTTCTCGATCCGCGAGGACGTGCCCGCCTGGCCGCCCGGCGCCTCCCGCTCGACGGCGATCGTCCGCAGCCCCTCCGACGCCCCGTACACAGCCGCGGCAAGACCGGCGGGACCGGCACCGACGATGACGGTGTCGTACTCCGCCACCGACGGCTCGGTCTCGAGCCCGAGCAGCTCGGCGACTCGCCGCAGCTGCGGTCGCACGACGGTCTTGCCGTTCACGACGCGAAGAGCGGGGAGGTCGCTCTCGGGCGGGAGCGCGCCCGGCCACTGCTCTGCATCCGCGGGCACGTCCGACTGGAGCCATCTGAACCGGATCTGGTTGCGGTCGAGGAAGCGCCTCAGCTCCGCGCAGGAGCTATCCCGCCGATGGCCGAGGACGATCGCCCGGAACGGTGCCGGTGCGGACGCACGCGCCTGCAGGCCCCTGGGCCCCCCGAGCCGGTTGAGCGCCGCGTGACCCACGCGCTCCCCAACCTCCGGCGCGACAGCGGCGAGCGCCTGGAAATCGTCCAGCTCGATCCGGAACACGCGCGTCGTCTCCACGGCTCGGAACCCGCCAGGGTGGAGCATTCCGAACGCGATTGCCATCTCCCCGAAGACGTCACCGGGCCTCCGCTCGCCGATCACGCTCTCCACGCCGTCGACGAGCCTGAGCACCTCGATCCGACCCTCGAGGACGCCGAACAGCGCCCGCGCGTCGCCCTCATGCACGGCGGACTCGCCGGGAGCGAGCGTGATGTCCGCTACCACGCCTGAGAGCCGGTCGCGTTCGGCCGGCTCGAGGTCCGCGAACACCGCGAACCGACCGATCTCCTCCGCCGTCACCATGAAGTGCACCACCACTGCCTGCTTAGCAGCGTGCTGTCGTCGATGGCCAGCGCTCCGGAAACGATCAAACGGTGTTCGCCTCCAGTGCGGCCCAACACAGGCACAACGCTAGCTGCACCGAGTTGATCTGGCCCTCGACCGCCAGCCCACTCAGCCGTGGAGCCGCTCGAGCGAGTTGTTGCTCCACAGCTGCCGCCAGTGCCGGTTCGGGAAGTGCGTGAAGGAGAGCAGATCGTGCCCGGCCTCCTCGAGCTGCGCGGCCGCCTCGGGAAACCGCGACTTGCAATTTCTCCGAGAGGCGGGACGATTGGTCGGTGACTCTCGAAGCGCCGCGACGTCAGCCCCAGACCCGGCCAGATCTCATCGGTCGTTCCCGATGAAGACGGGGTAGATCGGTCTTGACAATTCACGGTGTCTGACACCGTCTCCACTCGCAAACCGGCTTCGCAGGCAACGGCGATCTCAGCTGTCCTCGCCTATCTGCAGCATCACCTATCTTCGAGATACGTCGCGAGGTTCTCCAGCGACGACGCCAGCCCTGCTGCGTGGTCATTCGCGGGGATTCCGTCCGGGACGTTCTCGGCGATGAGGTCGACGCGTGTTCCTCCGTCGACTTCGGCGATCGCCCAGGTCATGGTCATCGTGCCGGCATACGCGGGGTCGTCGGAGACGAAGTCCACCGCCTGTACGACGCGCACGCCGGGGACGAGGTCGGTGAACCGCGACTCCACGATGTCGGTATCCGCCTTAGCCTTGCCCCGTGCGGCGGAGGCGTCGGCGTACGTCAATACCAGTCGATATGACCCGCCGGGACGCGAGTCGAAGCGTTCGAACGTCCCGGTCATACCCGTAGGAGGAAGCCACACCGTGAGCGCCTCCGGATCGAGTAGCGCCGCGTAGACGTCGTCAGGCGAGGCGGCGATCACGCGCGAGGCCCTGTCTGTGCGAGGCACCTTCGTGATGCTACGGGCGCGCGGCGTTGGTTGCGAGCGGCCATACGAGCGTGAGCGACTCCGCTCGAATCGTGCCGTGGTTTGCGCAAGGAAACGGCTTGACTTCACCGGACTCCTCTTGGAGACTCGTCTTGTGATGCGCATGGCTCTTGCAGTTGCTTCCGCCATGGCCGTCACCCTTGTCCTCATT
The DNA here is from genome assembly GCA_046730515.1 of Actinomycetota bacterium. Classification (GTDB taxonomy): domain Bacteria; phylum Actinomycetota; class Thermoleophilia; order Gaiellales; family Gaiellaceae; genus 3-1-20CM-4-69-9. The sequence continues at coordinate 1,983 of JBKPJA010000011.1, forward strand.
GCTCAGGCGAATGGTCGAACGGCGGCGACGACCCTCAGTGCGACACTGACCGGGCCATATCTGCACGCACCTGCTAACGCAGGATCGGGAATTGTGCGGATGACGTTCAGTGCAAACAAGGTCTGTTGGAAGTTCACGTTCAAAGGTCTGGTAGGACCGGGTGACTCAGGCATCCACCGCGCGCCGCCACCGGCTCTCGGAGTGCACAAGACCGCAATCCTCCCGTTTGAAACGCCGACCACGAGGAAGCCGGGCTGCGCATCCGAAAGCCCCGCGAGAATCAAGCTCGTGCTTGCGAATCCGGGGAACTACTACGTGAGCATCGGCTCGACGAAGTATCCGAGAGGTGCGATCGGCGGACAGCTCCACCGGTCGTAACACGCAGCGAATACGATCGTTGCGATGCGCCCGGCGAGAGGGTCAGTTGAACGCGCGCAGCGGACCGCGGCGAGGGCCGGGAAGACGGCGAGTGCGAACGCGAGGAAAGCGGGCGACGCACTCGTCCGCGGCATCGGCAGGCTCGTCAACCGAGCGGTGGACGAGATGCTGCTCGGTGACGAGCGCGTTACTTCCGCCGCCGAGGGAAAGCGCCTCCTTATAGGCAACGAGCAGACTGAGTCGCGCGCGGACGACATCCAGCGGGTGATCGTGCTCGCTGTTCCCGTCGTCCGCGTTCTTGCCCGTGGAGCGCGGGTCGCCAGGCTGCCCTGGGTGATCGTCGCCTCGACCGCGGTCTCGGTTGGAGTCGCGGTGTGCACCGGCGTGAGAGAGATCCAGGTGTTGTCCTCGCTGGTGGCGCACCGGCTCGAGCAGTCGACTGGCGCACCGGCCGATCGGGCTCTCGTCAAGAAGGTGGCGATCGATCTCTACCTCCATCCGAAACGCAAGCTCCGCCCGTCCGACGACAAGCTTCACCTCGTCCGGCTGACGCGCAAGTGGGTACTCGCCGGGATCCTCGGCCGCAAGACCGAGAAGCGCGCGCACCGGGCACTCGCCGCCGCCGAGCGCCTCGACTCGACCGCGCTTGCGGCGAGCCGTGATCCGTGACAGCCGACCCCGATGCTCTTGCCGACGAGGTGCCGGCGGGACGGTTATAGAATCGACCCCCCAGATCGCGGCCCCAGACCTGTGATCCCAGCACTCGATCCCACGGAGGTCATGCGATGAACAGCCGACTTCGGCGTTCCCTTGTTCTGACGACCCTCGTTGTCCTCTTCGCCGGGGTATCCGGCGCCGCTGCGCCGGTCGGCCTCGCGGCCAACCCGACAAGCACGACGGTCCGCGGTATCAACGTCGACGCGACGACGATCCCGCAGCTCGAGCAGTTGATGAACTCTGGCCGGATCAGCTCCGTCGACCTGATGAACTTCTATCTCGGGCGCATTCAGCAACTCAACTCAAAACTCAACGCGGTGATCACGGTCAGCCCGACGGCTCTCGCCGACGCACGAGCGGCTGACCTTGCGCGGACGGGCGGCGACCACCGCCCGCTGCTGGGGATTCCGATCATCGTCAAGGACAACATCGACACAACCGGCATGCCGACGACAGCCGGCTCGTGGGCACTCGCCGGGAGCACGCCCGCCGACGCGTTCATCGCGCATCAGCTCAAGGCCGCCGGCGCGATCATCATCGCCAAGGCCAACTTGTCCGAGTGGGCCAACTTCCGGTCCGGCCCGTCGTCGAGCGGGTGGAGCGGTATCGGTGGCCAGACGAACATGCCGTACGTCTTGGATCGCAACCCGTGCGGCTCGAGCTCTGGCTCAGGCGTCGCCTCTGCTGCTGATCTCGCGGTCGCAGCCGTCGGCACGGAGACGGACGGTTCCATCGTCTGCCCGTCCGGCGCGAACGGCGACGTCGGGATCAAGCCGACGCTCGGGTTGTGGAGCCGCGCAGGCGTTGTTCCGATCAGCGCCAACCAGGACACGGCCGGCCCGATCGCCCGCAACGTGACCGACGCGGCGGTGCTCCTCGGCGCAGCTACCGGCGTCGATTCGAACGACGCCGCGACCGCCGATCAGGTCGGCCACGCCTTCACCAACTACACGCAATTCCTCAACAGCAACGCGTTGAAAGGTGCTCGAGTGGGCGTCTGGCGCGCGGGCACCTACGACCCGGCGTTGGTGGGATCGGTCGTCGAGCCAATCCTCAACAACGTGATCACCGCGCTCAGGGCTCGCGGTGCGACCGTGATCGATCCGACCGACATCGATCTGACGCCGGCCAACAACGAGTTCGGCGCCCTGCTGTGCGAGTTCAAGACCGACATCGCCAATTACCTCCAGACCTACGTCCACGGGACGAACCCGGTGACGGGCGCCGCGTACCCGCAAACGCTCGCCGATCTGATCGCCTTCGATCAGGCTCATCCGAACCTCGAAGGACCGTGGAACGATGCAGTGTTCCAGGCTGCCCAGGCGACGCAGGGCCGGAACGGCCACTGCGCGGAGCTGCGCAGGAAGACGACGCCGCCTCTTCAGGACATCATCAACAACCTCATGGCCACGAACCACCTCGACGCGATCATCGCCCTCACCAACGGCCCGGCCTGGCCCACGAACGACAACCCGAACGAGGGCGACCTCAACGGCCACTTCGAGTACTTCGTGGGCTCGTCGACTGCGGCTGCGGTGACGGGATACCCCGACATCACGGTGCCCGCCGGTTACGACGCGGGTCTACCGCTCGGGATCACC
>JBKPJA010000012.1:0-10392 GCA_046730515.1 Actinomycetota bacterium
CGCCGGACCTGACGATCCTCGGCAAGATCGTCGGGGGTGGATTGCCGCTCGCGGCGTTCGGCGGACGCGCCGAGATCATGGATCGCCTCGCCCCGAGCGGCGACGTCTACCAGGCGGGCACGCTCTCCGGCAATCCGCTCGCGACCGCTGCGGGGCTCGCAGAGCTACGGCGTCTGCACGACGGTGCCGTCTACGACGACCTGGAGCGGCGCGGCGCGCGACTCGAAGCGGGTCTCGCGGCGCACGGCCGCGTGCAGCGAGTCGGCGCGATGGCGACGCTGTTCATGACGAGCGAGTCCGTACGCGACTTCGCGGACACGCAGCGCTGCGACACTGAGCGGTACGCGGCGCTGTTCCGTCATCTGCTCGCACACGGCATCTACGTCGCGCCGAGCCAGTTCGAGGCGATGTTCATCTCGCTCGCACACGGCGACGACGAGATCGACAGAACGATCGAGGCGATTGCAGAGTTCGACGGCTGACACGCTCTGGGACACGATCGCGGCGGAGGCGGGCGCTGAGAGCCCGCTGTGGACCGCGGCGCTGCGCCCGTCGGAGGAACAGGAGCGAACGCAGGTCTTCTCCACGCTCGGCGAGCCGCGCTACGCACTCGGTATCGAGACGATCTACGAGGGGTACCTCCTGCACTACGGAGAGCCGCGGCTGTTCGCGCCCGCGGATCGCGATACAGCACTGTTGCTCGGCGACTACCTCTACGCGCACGGGCTCGTGCGGATCGAGCAGGTGGGCTCCGTCGATGCGGTCAACGATCTCGCGGAGCTGATCGCCCTGTGCGCATATCTGCAGGCGGACGACATCGCCGGAGACGGCGCGGTCTGGGCGGCGACGTCGGCGCTGCTCGGCCGCGGAGCACTCGACGAGGCCCGCGACACCCTCCGACTCGACAATGATCCGAAGCTGCTCGAGCGGCTCGCACGCGGAACGGCGGGCGACGACGCAGTGGCGCGCTCACTCGACGCTCACCGGGCGCGGCTGCGGTAGAGTCGCCGCCGCATGCTCGCGCTGCTGCAGTTCCTGATCGCCGCGGAATCCGCCGCTACCGAGGGCAAGAAGGTGATCACCGGCATGCTGATCGTCGGCCTCGTCTTCATCGGCGTGATTGCGCTCGGCGAGGGCACGCACTGGCTCGCCCACCGCCGCCGCGCGCGCCGGTAACCGGCTCCCTAGACTGACACGGATGGCCCCGCCGTCGGACTTGCGCGCGTGGACCCAGCTGCTCGAGCGCGAAGGAGAACTCGTTCGAATCGGCAGCGAGGTCGATCCTTATCTCGAGATCACCGAGATCACAGATCGCACCGTGAAAGCCGGAGGGCCGGCCCTGCTGTTCGAGAAGGTCAAGGGCTCCGAGCATCCGCTGCTGATCAACCAGTTCGGCACGGAGCGGCGGATGTGCATGGCTTTCGACGCGCCGTCGCTCGACTCGGTCGGCGCGCGCATCGGCGACGTGCTGGAGATGCAGCCGCCGCAGGGGCTCGTGCAAAAAGTCCGCGGGCTGCAGAAGCTTAAGTCGATCGCCGACTCGCAACCGCGCACCGTTAGACGCGGGGCGTGTCAGGAGATCGTCCTCACAGGAGACGATGCAAATCTCGATCTGCTCCCGATCCAGACGTGCTGGCCGAAGGACGCAGGGGCTTTCATCACGCTTCCGGCGGTGATCACGCACGACCCGCGCGACGGGACGCGTAACGTCGGCATGTACCGGATGCAGAAGCTCGGCCACCGCGCGGCGGCGATGCACTGGCAGATCCACAAGGACGGTCGCGCCGACTACCTCGCAACCGACGGGCAGATCGAAGTCGCCGTCGCGCTCGGCCTCGACCCGGTCACGACGTACTCGGCGAGCGCACCGCTGCCGAAGCACGTCGACGAGCTGATGCTCGCAGGCTTCCTCCGCGGCGAGCCGGTCGAGCTGGTGCGCGCCAAGACCGTTTCGATCGACGTCCCGGCGAACGCGGAAATCGTGCTCGAGGGCTACATCGACAAGGACGAGGTCGTGGACGAAGGACCGTTCGGCGACCACACCGGCTACTACACGCCGCCGGAGCCGTTCCCGGTCTTCCATCTCACCGCGATCACGATGCGCCGCGATGCGATCTATCCCTCGATCGTCGTCGGCAAGCCGCCGGCCGAAGACGCGTGGCTCGGGAAAGCCACGGAGCGGATCTTCCTGCCCGCGATCCGCGCGATGGTGCCGGAGATCGTCGACCTCGATCTCCCGGTCGCGGCCGCCTTCCACAACTGCTGCATCGTCTCGATCCGCAAGGCCTATCCCGGCCACGCCCAAAAGGTCATGCACGCGATCTGGGGGCTCGGGATGCTGAGCCTGACGAAGGCGATCGTCGTCGTCGACGAGTGGGTGGACGTCCACGACTACGAGGAGGTCACCTTCCGCGTCGGCGCCAACGTCGACCCCAAACGCGACGTGCTGCTGACGGAAGGTCCGCTCGACCACCTCGACCATGCGCCGGCGCTCCAGTTCTACGGCGGCAAGATCGGCATCGACGGGACGCACAAAAGCCCTGCAGAGGGGGCGCGAGATTGGCCGCCCGAGATCGAGATGTCGGACGACGTAAAGCAGCTCGTCGACCGGCGCTGGAGCGAGTTCGGGATCGAGCTCGGTGGGGAGGCAGGCGACGGCCGGATCCGTCAGAGTTCCCCGCCGTTGCGCCGTTTGTTACGTCGTTGACAAGCCGAAGAAAGCGGGGGTTGAATCCAACGTGGTGAACCGGACGGCGGAGGGGGCCTGATGGAACCTCAGCACGAGGACCAGCCGCACCTTCCCGGCCCCTCGCTCTATCCAATTGGCTTCGCCGCCGGCATCGCGTGCGTGCTCGTCGGGCTGATCGTCAGTCCCACGGTGATCGCGCCGATCGGCGGCGCCATCGCGATCGTCTTCGGCTTCCTGTGGGCGCGCGACGCGACGATGGAATACCGCCGCGCTCCCGAGCCGGTGGAGCCGGAGCGTCGAGTTGCGCCCGCGCCGGCGCCTGCGGTTCCTGCCACCGCAGGCGAGGCCGGGATGCCGCCGCCCGAGCCGGGCGAGCGCTTCCCGCGGAGCCGTTTCCTCGAGGGCGTAACGCTGGGGCTCGGCGGGTTGATCGGCGCGATCGTGTCCATCCCGCCGCTCGTCGCCGTGCTCGGACCTCCGTTCGGCAAGCAGTGGAAGTACCACATCGACCTCGGGTCGATCTCGAACTTCCCGGAGGGCAAGTGGTTCATCACCCACTTCTTCGTCAATCCGAAGCTCGGCGACGTCACGCGACGCACCGCCTATGTGCGCAACAACGGCACGCTGAACGGAGGCCCGAGCTTCACGATCATCTCCAACCGCTGCGCGCATCTCGGCTGCCCGGTGCAACCGAACGGACCGATCCTCGGCGCGCAGAAGAACGAGAACGAAGGGCACGGCCAGCTCGTGACGCTGGTTCCGATGCTGCCCGCGGGTGGCTTCGGCTGTCCGTGCCACGGCGGCCAGTACGACCAGGAGGGGAACCGGACCGCGGGTCCCCCGGTGCGTGCGCTCGACCGCTACGAGTACGCGATCGTCAACGGTCACCTCGTCCTCGGGAAGACGTTCAGCGTCGCGCACGTCACAGGCACGGGGAAGGACGCGAAGATTCAGAAGTACCGGCTCTCCGGCCCCGGCCAGCACGTCGACGGCTGGGAGCAGATCTTCTACCCCCTGCAACCACCGCACTAATGGCTCAACTGCCCCCATCCTCCGGCGCCTGGCACGCGATCACGCGGCGCCAGGCCGAGTCCTCAGTCGCGCATGGGCTACCAGCCCATGCGCTCCCTGCGTCCTTGCCTGGCTTGGTGCTCGCGCACCAGGCATCCGGCAATGGAGGCAGCTGAGCCATGGCGGTCGCACCTCGAACCCAAAAGTCTGCGCGCCGTCAGCAGATGGAGGCCGCGATCAACTATCCGGTCGACTGGCTCGAGGAGCGCTCCGGGCTCGTCGGCGGCATCCGCTACTTCCTCTTCCGCCATGTCCCCGCCGACACGAACTGGATGCAGACGCTCGGCTCGGCGACGCTGACCGCGTTCCTCGTGCAGGCGGTCACCGGCGTGATCCTCGCCATGTACTACAAGCCGGACCCGAACTCGGCCTACGAGTCGGTCCAGCACATCACGAACGACGTCACGCTCGGGTGGCTCCTGCGCGGGATGCACAAGTGGGGCGCGAGCGTCTTCATCATCCTGCTCTTTCTCCACATGGGACGCGTGTTCCTGTTCGGCGCGTACAAGTATCCGCGCGAGCTCAACTGGATCGTCGGACTGATCCTGCTGACGCTGGGACTGCTCGAGGGCTTCAGTGGCTACCTGCTGCCGTGGGATCAGACCGCGTACTGGGCGACCGTGGTCGGCATCAACCTCAATGGGACGGCGCCGATCCTCGGGCCGTTCCTCGCGCAGTTCCTGCGCGGCGGGGCGGAGATCGGGCCGGACACGCTGGCCCGGTTCTACTCGATCCACATGCTGATCATCCCCGGCGCGATCTTCGCGCTGATCGGGCTCCACCTCTATCTCGTCATTCGTCTCGGCGTGACGTCGCCGCCTTGGTCGAAGGAGGCCGCGGGGGCGGAATGGATCGAGGAGCCGGTGTCCCCGGACGGAGCCCGCGCTGGCCTCGTTCGTCCGACGCCGCGCAACGCCGCCGGACGGGGTGAGACGACGTAATGGCGACTATCGACGAACGACGCTCCGAGTTTCGACGCTACAAGCAGGACGTCAAGGAGCGCGGCAAGCCGTTTTTCCCGTACGCGATGTTCGAGGACACCGTGATGAGCCTCGTCGTCGTGTCGGTGATCGTCGGGCTCGCGTGCGTCTGGTACTACACCTCGGGCTCGCACGATCCGGCGGACTGCGGTACTCATAAACATCCGTGCTACCTCGGGCCGCGCTGGGACGACAAGGCGGATCCCGGCACGGTGAACTTCGTGCCGCGGCCTGACTGGTACTTCTACTTCCTCTTCTACCTCCTGCGGATCTTCAAGTGGCCCGACTCGGTGATCCTCGGCACCGTCGGCATTCCGACGATCCTGCTGATCATCGCGTTCGCCCTGCCGTTCCTGGATCGCAGCAGCGAGCGGCGTTTGTCCCGCCGGCCCGTTGCGGTGATCGCAGCGATCCTCGTCGTGTTGTCGATGGGCGTCCTCACCTACAAGGGCGCGACCGCGAAGGAGGCGCTCGCGGCGGAGCTCGTCGCCGCAGTGCCGAAGTGGGCTGCAGCCGAGGGTTTCGCGAACAACCCGACCGCAGTTGCAGGCGCGAAGGTCTTCGCGACAGCCGGCTGCCTGAACTGTCACACGTACGAAGGCACCGGCACATCCAACCTCGGTGCGCCTGACCTAAGCGCGGAGGGAACGAAGAAGAACGCGACGACCCTGCAGGCGTACATCGCCAACCCCCGCCAGTTCGGCAACCCGATCATGCCGCCCTTCGCATCGCTCGGAGCGACGAGGCTGCACCAGATCGCGACGTTCCTTTCGGTTTCCAAGGGCGCGAAGTAGGTTGGTGGCCCCATGCGCGTTTTCCTCGGGATAACGGGCGCGTCGGGTGCGCCGTACGCGGCGCGGCTCGTCGAGGCACTCTCGTCCGCCGACGTCGAGCTCGGCGTCTGTGCGTCGACCGCCGGCGTCGAGGTGATTGCGACCGAGCTGTTCGGGAATCCGCGGCTGTCGCGAGACGAGACGCTGACCCGGCTGCTCGAACGGGCACACGGCGGCAACGTCACCATCTACGAGCCGAACGACTGGAAGGCCCCGTACGCGAGCGGCTCCGCCAAGGTCGATGCGTATGTGATCTGTCCCTGCTCGATGGGGACGCTCGGCACGATCGCTTCCGGCGCGATGGACAACCTCATCCACCGCGCTGCGTCCGTTGCCCTCAAGGAAGAGCGGAAGCTCGTGTTGATGCCGCGCGAAACGCCGTTGTCGGCGATTCACCTGCGCAACATGCTGACGCTGCGCGAGGCGGGCGCGACCATCCTCTTCCTCGCGCCGGGCTTCTACACCGGCGCGGAGTCGATCGACGACCTCGTCGATTTCATCGTCGGCCGCGCGCTCGACCACCTCGGATTGGACGCCGAGCTCGTTAGGAGGTGGGGGGAATAGGCGTAGAAACAGGCAGGCTGCCGGCCGAAGGCGTGCGCTCGATGTTCGATCGCATCGCGCCGGTCTACGACGCGATGAACCGCGTCATGACAGCTGGTCTCGACCGAAGGTGGCGCAGTCGCACGGCCGAGGTGACGGTTCACTCTGGAGACCGGGTGCTCGACGCGTGCTGTGGAACGGGGGATCTGGCGATCGCCTGCGCGCGTATCACGGGGCAGGTGACGGGACTCGACTTCTCGGAGCGGATGCTCGAGCGCGCGAGGCGGAAGGCGCCGCAGCTCGACTGGGTCCGTGGTGACCTGCTCGCGCTTCCGTTTCCCGATGCGAGCTTCGACGCGGCGACGATCGGCTTCGGGATCCGCAACGTCGAGGACGTCGACGTCGCACTGCGTGAGCTGCGGCGGGTCCTTCGCGAAGGTGCTCGGCTCGGAATCCTCGAGATCACGCAGCCGCAAGGTGTGCTCGCGCCCTTCTATCGCTTCTGGTTCGACGGAATCGTGCCGCTGCTCGGCCGGCTCTTGCCGGGTGGTTCCGCCTATGCATACCTGCCTGCGAGTGTCCGCCGTTTCGCGCGTCCTGATGAGCTTGCGGCGGTGATGCGCGCCGCAGGTTTCACCGAGGTGCGCTACGAGCAGTTCGCGGGGGGCATCGTCGCACTGCACACAGGAGTCGCCCGGTGACTGCGCTGACGGCAATCGAGTCGCCGGGTCTCATGACGTACCTCGAGGAGCTCGAGGGACACCTCGAGCGTGCGGTCGGCTCGTATCGCGGAGTCGTCGCAGACGTCGGCGCCGAGGCGCTGTCTGCCGGCGGGAAACGATTGCGGCCGCTGCTCGTCTTCCTCTCCTCGCCGTCGGAGCCGCCCTCGGTCGCGGCCGGTGTCGCGGTCGAGCTCGTGCACATGGCGACGCTCATGCACGATGACCTGATCGACGGGGCGCGCATCCGCCGCGGGCGTGCATCCGCCTGGTCCGCGTACGGGCCCGAGGCCGCCCGCGCGGCGGGCGACTACCTGTTCGCGCGTGCGTTCGCGGAGCTCGCCGCGACCGGAGACGAGCGCGCTGTCGGGATCCTCGCGGACGCAACGTTGTGTCTCGCCCGCGGCGAGGCGATGCAGCGTGCGCAACGTCACGATCCGGACACGCCGGTCGAGTCGTACCTCGAGCGTTGCGCGCTCAAGACGGGGAAGCTGTTCGAAGCCGCGTGCCGCCTCGGCGGCGGCTCGGGCCCGTTCGGGCTCGCGCTTGGGATCGCGTTCCAGATCACCGACGACATCCTCGACTGTGCAGGCGCCACGATCGAGACGGGAAAGATCGCGGGCACCGATCTCCGCGAGGGGACGCCGACGCTGCCGTTGCTACTGGCGGCGCAACGAGACGACGTCGTGCGCATTGCTTTGATGAACGGCTCGCCGCTGGACGGCGTGCTCGTCCGCGTGGCCGCGACCGGCGCGATCGAGGAAAGCCGGGAGGTTGCGCTGGCCTACGCGCGCAATGCGCGTGCGTGCCTCAACGGCGAGCTACACCACGCCGAGCTCGCATCCCTCACACACGCAATCGTGGACCGGAACCGCTGATGGCCCTCCTGGAACGTACCGACACGCTGACGCCGGTTCGCGAGAAGATCGAAGCGGGCGAGCGGTTGGAGTTCGAGGACGGGCTCGTGCTGATGGAGTCCGACGACCTGCTCGCGCTAGGGGAGCTCGCGGACCTCGCGCGCCGTTTACGCGGGGGCAGCGACGAGGTCTACTTCGTGCAGAACCTGTATCTCAACCAGACGAATGTCTGCCGTGTGAAGTGCAAGTTCTGCGCTTTCGCGGTGACACGTAAGCAGGAGAACGCGTACACCTACTCCGCGGAAGAGCTCGTCGAGGACGCCGTCCGCCAGCGCGAGCTGACGGGCTTCACCGAGATCCACATGGTCGGCGGAGAGAGCCCGCACATCGACTTCGAGTACTACGTCGAGATCGTGGGCCGGCTCCACGAAGCGCTGCCCGATGTGCACCTGAAGCTCTTCACGGCGAGCGAGATCCACCACATGACGAAGCTCTCCGGGCTCTCACACGAGGAGGTGTTGCGCACGCTCCGCGATGTGGGGCTCGGGTCGCTCCCGGGCGGCGGGGCGGAGATCTTCGCCGATCGGGTTCGGCGGCTGGTCGCGCCCGGCAAGGAACATCCGGACTACTGGTTCCTCACGCACGACACCGCGCACCGGCTCGGCATCCCGACGCACTGCACGATGCTCTACGGACACGTCGAGACCTACGAGGAGCGGGTCGACCACCTGCTGCGGCTGCGCGAGCAACAGGACCGCACGGGCGGCTTCCTCGCGTTCATTCCGCTTGCGTTTCATCCGGAGAACACCGTCTTCGAACGACGCGGGTGGCGGCACACGACGGGAGCAGACGACCTCAAGGTGCTGGCGGTGTCGCGGCTCATGCTCGACAACATCCCGAACGTGAAGGCCTACTGGATCATGATGGGCATGCCGCTTGCCCAGGTCGCGCTGCACTTCGGCGCGAACGACGTGCAGGGGACGGTCGTGCGCGAGGAGATCTTCCACGCGGCGGGCGCGACGACCGAGACCGAGCAGAAGATCCCGGAGTTGGTGCGCTTCATTACGAGCGCGGGCCGGATCCCGGTCCAGCGCGACACGCTGTACAGCGAGCTGCGCCGCTGGGCCGCGTGACCTCGTATTTTGCGGGGTTTTATCTCCTGAGAAGCGGAAAAGCGAATGGCGCGAGCGCGGACGACGACGCAACGGGCGGCCCGAACAACATCGTGATCGTCGGTCGCAATCGCCATCGCGAGCGACTGCACCGGTTGTCATAGGACAGCCCCACGTACTTCGCTCCCCAGGATGGTGCCGCAGCGCAAACGGCGGCTGCAACGGCTGTGGGACGTACGCGTACGCCTGGCAGTACTACATCCAGACGGGCCAATCGGGTCACCTGAGCCCGGAAGCGCATCAGCAGATTGGGCAGCTCCGGCACGAGATCGCGGCTGCTGCTGCCTCGATCGTGCCGACCGACACGTTGACCGACCCGTGTTTCGTCACGACCGGGCCGCCGTTCCCGTGCGAGCCGCGCGATCAGCAGGTCGACGACAAGCTCAACGCGCTCACATCCGAGCTGAAGTCGGTGGTGGACGGCGGAATCGTCGACGACGGCGGTGCACCGCACGGCGCGGTCTTCAGGCAGGTCGACGAAGCACCCGGCTCGTAGCGCGGGCCGTATGATCGGGGCGTGACGGCGCTCCGTCTCGGCCGTATCTCGTACGTCAACATGGCGCCGGTCTTCTTCCGCGTCGACGCGGACGTGCGCGAGGTGCAGGGCGTCCCGACGGACCTGAATCGCCGGCTGCTAGACGGAGAGCTCGACACGGCGCCGATCTCCTCGATCGAATACGCGCGGAACGCGGATCGCCTGCGCCTGTTGCCACGGTTGTGCGTTGCGTCGGAAGGCGCTGTGGACTCGATCCAGCTCGTTTCGCGCAAGCCGCTCGAGCAGGTGCGCGCGGTCTCGGTCACGCCGGAGTCCGCGACATCCGTCGTCCTGACGAAGGTCCTGCTGCCGGAGGCAGAGCACGTGCCGTTCGGCGAAGAGGCGGATGCGCGGCTTTTGATCGGCGACGCCGCGTTGAAGTCCGCGTTCGAGGATCCCACGCCGCACTACGACCTCGGCCGGCTGTGGCTCGAACGCACGGGGCTGCCCATGGTCTTCGCCGTCTGGGCCTGTCCGGAGCCGCTGGAGCCGGGACTCGCGGAGCTCGAACAGGCGCTCGTCGACTCGGTTCGGCAAGCGCGCGCCGAGCCGGAGACGCTCGCGTACGAAGCATCGGAGCGCTACGGCTATCCGGCCGGATTTCTCGCGCGATACTTCGAGAAGCTCCGCTACCGCTTCGGCCCGCGCGAGCGTGCGGGACTCATGACGTTCCTCGAGCTCGCGCGCGACGTCGGCGAACTGGGTGAGGTCCCCGAGCTTCGTTTCGTACGAGAGGCAGTAGCGGCATGACCTTTCGGGTCACGTCCCGGGGTCAGAGCCCAGGGGTCTGGTTCAGCCAAGTCGCGGCCGCTGGCAGCGCCGTTTCGGGTCCGCGGACATGACCGGAAGCGCCACAAGCCGGGGTCAGACCCCAGATGTTCGTAACGGACGCGTCCGTGACGTCCTCGAGAAGGTGCTCAACGGCGAGCGCATCTCCGACGAAGACGCTCTTGCGCTGCTCGAATCGCGCGACCTCGTCGCCGTCGGGCGCGC
>JBKPJA010000013.1:0-2896 GCA_046730515.1 Actinomycetota bacterium
GTGTTCGAAGGCTTCCTCCCCGCGCGGCGAATCGGCGGCGGTTACTTCGAGCCGAACGACCTCGGCACCGCGCTCGTCGCCCGCCGCGGCGGTCGCACGTTTCGGCTCGGCGACCCGATTAGCGTGCGCGTGCAGCGGATCGAGAAGCACGAGGGCAAGGTCGAGGTCTCACCTGCCCAGTAGGACCGCGAGCCCCGCGGCGGCGAACACGGCTCCTCCGGCCAGCACGAGCACGATCCGACGCTCGTAGAGGAAGAGCGCTGCGGTTCGCGGCCGCACGGCATCCGCCGGCAGTGCTCCGACGCCGAAGAGGAGCAGAGCGATTCCGAATCCGGCGGCGACGAAGGCTCGGCGCAAGGTGTCTCTCGGCGCCGGCGACATGTTGACCAACTGGACTGACGGACGGCTGATCACGGTTGCGCGCGGCGGGTGAACGGCGCGCCGCGCGGCCGGCTTCGCCGGAGGCCTCGGTGCAGTGGTCGGGGTGTGTGCGGGCGGTGCGACGACTGCCGGACGAACAACCGCCGCGGGTGCCTGGGGCGGTCTGTACACCTGCCACGGAGTGGTCGTCACAGCGCGGATAGAGGTCGTTTGAGCCTGCGTCGTCGTTTCGACTGCGGTCGAGAGCGTCGGCGAGGTCGTCTCGGTCGCCTGGGTCGTCGTCACCGTTTCCGTGGATGCAGTCGTCGCGTCGAGCACGCCCCCGCGGGCCACGAGATCGAAGCTGAGCATGAACCCGGCGGCAAGCAGCGAGACCAGGATCGCGCCTCGAATCATGTTCGTGGATTCGCCGCGGAGACCGGCTCTCCGCCTCTCTACACTGGCGCCGTGGAGAAGCTCATCGTCGACAACCGCCGCGCGCGGCACGACTACAACCTGCTCGAGCGCGTCGAGGCGGGGCTCGTGCTCACGGGAACGGAGGTGAAGTCCCTGCGGGAAGGCCGCGCGTCGCTCCAGCAGGCATACGCGGAAGTCCGCGACGGCGAGGCGTGGCTTGTGGGCGCGCACATCTCCGTCTACGAGCAGGGGAACGTCCAAAACCACGATCCCGACCGCGACCGCAAGCTCCTGCTGCACCGCAAGGAGCTCGACTCGCTGGCCGGAAAGGTCCGCGAAAAGGGACTGACGCTCGTGCCGACGAAGCTCTACTTCCGCGACGGCCGCGCGAAGGTCGAGCTGGCGCTTGCGCGCGGAAAGGAGCTACGCGACAAACGTCGCGACATCGCGAGGCGCGAGGCGCAGCGCGACATGGAACGAGCGATGAAGTCGCGGGGCGCTAGGAGTGGGCGCTGACGGTCGACGCGATGAAGCCGAGCGCGTCGCCGTCGAGTCGCTGGTCATACGCGACGCCGTTGCAGAGCGGGTTCGCGGAATACGACACCTCCGCGATCATCTGGTTCGTTCCCGCGAGGAAGACCGGACCGCCCGAGTCGCCGAAGCACTGGGCTCCCGAGACCTTTAGGAACTCGTCCTCGACCGTGATGAGCTTGGCGCTCGCCGCGTAGCGAGTGAGCATCGCGTTCGGATCGGGGACGTTCGGTTTCAGGAAGGCCTGCACGCCGTAGCCGACCAGGTCGAGATCCGTGTTCGTCCGCAGCGAGTCGTCGAAGCCGGCCGAGGGGAGTGCACCGTACGACGACATCGACACGCTCGAGTCGAGGATGAGAACCGCAACGTCGTGCGAGTCGAAGCGCTTCGAGCCGGGGCCGCACGGCGAGCACCAGTTTGGATCCCAGTAGTAGGCGCCGAAGTAGGACGTCCGGTGCGGGTTGAAGATTCCCAGCGGGTCGAACGTGACGCGGACTCGCGGCTGTCCGTTCTCGGTTCCGTAGCGCGAGGGGCCGTCGGAGAAGCAGTGGGCGGCGGTGACGACGACACGGGGCGAGATCAGGGTGCCGGAGCACCCCGTGTGGCCGTTGTCGAGCAGGCCCACGTACGGGTGGGCCGAGTCAGGTGAACCCCCGACGATTGCGCCGGCGCCGGGCGCGAAGGCCAGGCAGGCCATTACGGCCGTGGCAATCAGGAGCGGACGCCGCATGAGACCGATATCGGCACCATACCTCGCCGGCGTCCTCCCTCGAAAGAGGGCGTGGAAACGGCACCGGCGGAGGCGTATGCTCGCGCCCGAGTTTCCGTCCGACCACAAGGAGGCACCGTGACGCAGGTCTCGATCACGGTCAACGGGGAAGAGCACGGACTGGAGCTGGAGCCGCGCGAGCTCCTCGTCTACGTCCTGCGGGAGCGACTCGGTCTCACCGGCACGAACGTCGGCTGTGACACGTCGTCCTGCGGCGCATGCACCGTCCTGATCGACGGCGAGTCAGTGAAGTCCTGCACCGTTCTCGGCGTTCAGGCCGACGGCGCAGAGATCACGACGATCGAGGGGCTCGCAGACAACGGCGCGCTCCACGCCGTGCAGGAGGCGTTCGCCGACCAGCACGGGCTGCAGTGCGGTTATTGCACGCCCGGTTTCGTGATGGCGACCGTCAGCCTGCTCGCCGAAACCCCGCGACCGACCGAGCAACAGATCCGGCACGCGCTCGAGGGCAACCTCTGCCGCTGCACCGGTTACCACAACATCGTCCGCGCGGTTCAGGCCGCGGCGGGCGTCTAGGGGGCGCGATGGCCACCGCAACAGAGATCCAGGTCGGTCGCATCGTCGGCACGCCTGTCGCGCGCAAGGAGGACCTCAAGCTGGTCACCGGCCAGGCGCAGTTCGTCGACGACATCAGCCTCCCGGGAATGGTTTGGCTCACGCTCGTGCGCAGTCCGTACGCGCACGCGCGCATAGTCAACGTCGACATCGGCGGTGCGCTCGCGCACAGCGGCGTCGTCACCGCGTTCACCGGTGAGGAGCTCGCGGACGACTGGAAGACCGGGCTCCCGTGTGCATGGC
>JBKPJA010000014.1:0-6251 GCA_046730515.1 Actinomycetota bacterium
ACCTCGCGCGCGCGACGGCGGCGTTCGCCCTTGCGCACGCCGGCGAGCTTGAGCGGGAAGGCGATGTTCTGCTCGACCGTGAAGTACGGATAAAGCGCGTAGTTCTGGAACACCATCGACACGTCGCGGTCCTTCGGCGGCACGTCGGTCACGTCGCGCTCGCCGATGAGGATCGCGCCCTGGTCTACTTCCTCGAGTCCGGCGAGCATGCGCAGTGCGGTCGTCTTCCCCGATCCGGACGGGCCGACGAGGACCACGAACTCGCCATCCTCGATGACCAGATCGAGTGCGTCGACGGCGGGGCGATGGGTTCCGGGGTAGATCCTCGACGCCTGGAGGAAACGAACTTCAGCCACGGCTCTTCCTCCCGTCCTCGATCCGCCCGAATGCGTCGACGAGCTCGCGTCGCAGCCGCTGCTGCGCTTCCGCGTTCGCGCGCAAGTGGTCGAGGCCGAGCAGCGCGGCGCCGACGATCGGCGGCGAGCTCGTTGCCCGCACGGTCGCGGTCGGCGCGATCTCACCGAGCCCGGCTTCGACTGCGCCGACGAGCAACCCGTCGCCTGCCTGGATCAGACCCCCGCCGAGCAGCACCTCCACGTCTCCGGTCAGCTCGAGCCGCGCGAGCGCGACGCGTGTCAGAGCGACGATCTCCGCAGCAAGCCGTTCGAGGATTCCGCGCGCGACGGAATCCGACCGGGCCTCCGCCAACACGACCGGCGCGACCTCTGTCATGCAGGTCATCGCAACCCGTCGGCGGTGGATTGCTTCCGCGAGCTCCGACGGAGTGGCGAAGCCGAAATGCGCTGGCACCGACCGCTCGAGGGTCGTGCGCGGCCCGCGCCCGTCCTCGCTGCGCGCGGCGGCGGAAACTCCCGCTAAGCCGACGTCGTAGCCGCCGCCCCAGTCGCCGGTGATCGCGCCGAGCGCGGGAAAGCGGGCCTGCCGTCCGTCGGGGGCGACCCCGAGGCAGTTGATGCCCGAGCCGCAGACGATCGCCACTCCCCAGCCGCGTTCGGTCCCGGCACGCAGCACCGCAAATGTGTCATTGCCCACCGAGATCGTCGCCGCGAGCCTGCGCTCGGTTGCCGCGGCGTGCACCTCCTCTTCCTCCGTGGGAAAGTCCACGCCGGCGAGCAAGAGCTGGGCGACGTCTGCGCCGTTCGCGAGCCCCGCATCGCGCTGCGCCCTTGCGAGCAGATCCTCCAACACCTGCAGGCACCCATCGACGCCGAGATAGTGCGGCGAGCTCTGAGGCCCGCGAACGAGCGCGAGCACTTCGCCGTCCGCGCGTACCAGCGCAAGGTCGGTCTTGGAGTTGCCGCCGTCGACCGCGAGCACGACCGGAGGATTCATCTGACCGCCTCCCGTGCGAGGAGCGCGTCGACGAGCTCGTCCGCCTGCGGCAGCTGTCCGATCAGCGGATGCGCGAGCAGCGCCTTGTGCACGAGCGTGCGGTCGCCGCTGATCGCAGCCGCGGCGGCGAGCCGTTCGTACGCGGCGACGTGCTGCACGAGACCGAGCAGCTCCGGTGCGAGGGGCGATTGCGCAAGCGGGACGGGCCCTGTCGACTCGATGCGCGCGGGAACTTCAACCACGTCGTCGTCCGCGAGCCCCTCGAGGGTGCCCTCGTTGCGGACGTCCACCACCTGCACGTCGCCGGCGCCCGTCGACAACGACGCGACGAGCTGCGTCGCGGCCTCGCTGTAGTACGCGCCGCCGCGCCGCTCGAGGAGCTTCGGTTTCGTCGTCAACGAAGGATCGCGGTACAGCTCGAGTAGCTCGCGCTCGATCTCCGCGACTGTCGCCGCACGCGGAATGCCGTCTCGTTGCTCGGCGAGCACGCGGTCGTGGAAGTAGAAGTACCGCAGGTAGTACGAGGGAATCGCCGCTAGCTCCTCCAGCACCTCCCGCGGAAACTGGTCGGCGAGCGCTTCGCCGTGCTCCGAGATCAAGTCCGGCAAGATGTCACGACCGTCGAGCCGAACCGCGCGCACCCACGTGAGGTGGTTCAGCCCGACCTGGTCGACGAGCACCGCCGCGGGGTCGACGTCGAGCAGTCCCGCGATGAAGCGTTGGAAACCGATCGCCACGTTGCAGAGCCCGACCGCGCGGTGATCTTCGTCACGCAGCGCGCGTGTGACGATGCCGACTGGATTCGTGAAGTCGACTATCCACGCGTCGTCGTGCGCGAGCTCGCGCACGCGCGACGCAATCTCGAGCACGACCGGCACCGTTCGCAGCGCCTTTCCCAAACCGCCTGCGCCCGTCGTCTCCTGTCCGATGCAACCGCATGCGAGCGGAACCGTTTCGTCGGAAAGGCGTGCCGCTTGCCCGCCGACGCGCAGCTGGATCAAGACGAAAGACGCGCCTTCGAGCGCACGGTCGAGCTCGTCGGTGACGAGCACGTCACCCTCGTACCCGGCCGCGTCGAGCATGCGCCGGGCGAGACCGCCGACGACCTCGCGGCGCTTGGCATCGGGGTCCTGGAGGACGAGCTCGCGCAGGTCGAGCCGCTCGCGCTCCCGAGCAAGTCCCGCAACGAGCTCCGGCGTGTACGTCGAACCTCCGCCGATGACCGCCAGCTTCATCCCTTTACTCCCGTGAGCGTCACGCCCTCGACGAAGGCGCGCTGCGCGAGGAAGAAGAGGACGACCACGGGCAACATGATCAACAGCGTCGCCGCCATCGTCAGGTTCCACTCGACCTGGTGCAGCGAGCGGAACTCCGACAGTCCGATCGACAGCACCCAGTGGTGCGGCTGCGCGCCGACGTAGAGCAGCGGCAGAAAGAAGTCATTGAACGTGTAGAGGAACGAGAAGAGCGCCACGGCGGCGATCGCCGGTTTCGCGAGCCGGACCACGACGGTTACGAGCAGACGCAACTCGCCGCAGCCGTCCACACGCGCAGCGTCGAGGTACTCCTCGGGAATGGTCAAGAAGAACTGGCGCAGGAGGAAGATCGAGAACGCGTCACCGAGGCAGTTCGGGATGATCACTGGCCACAGCGTCCCAACGAGTCCGAGCTTGGCCCACATCACGTAGAGCGGCACGACCGTCACCTGCGGCGGCAGCATCAAAGCGATCAGGACGATCATGAAAGCGACCTCGCGTCCCCGCCAGCGCAGACGCGCGAGCGCGTAGGCGACGGGCACGCTGGAAACGACGACGCCGATCGTCGCGAGCACCGAGTACTGCAGCGTGTTGAGCGTCCAGCGCCACATCGGTGCCGTCGTGAAGACGGTGACGAAGTTGTGCCAGGCGAAGGGATGAGGCCAGAGCCGCGGCGACAAGGCCTGGTTGTTGGTCATCAGCGCTGTGAGTGCGATGAACACGATCGGCGCGAGGAACGCGATCGCCGCCGCGATCAACAGGCTGTGATTCGCGACGCCGATCAGGAACTTGCGCCGGCGAACCGGTGCGGGGACACGTCGGCGGACGAAATCGGTCGTGATCGGGACCGCGCTCATCGCACGGCTCCCCCGTAATGCACCCAGCGGCGCGAGTTGAGCACGATCACGAGCGTGATCACGAAAGAGACGGCGAGCAGGACGACCGCCAACGCCGAGGCGTAGCCCATCTGAAAGTCGACGAAGCCGTGCTTGTAGAGCAGCACGGGATAGAAGAGCGTCGAATCCAGCGGGTAACCGAGGTTCGCGGCCGTTACGTCCGCCGCTTGCGACGCTTGGCCTTGTGCCACTCCCGCCGCGACGAACGCCTGCGTGAAGTACTGCAGCCCAAGGATGACGCTGAAGATGATCGAAAACAGGATCACCGGGCTGATCGACGGCACCGTCACGTAGAGCAGGCGCCGAAACGGGCCCGCGCCGTCGAGTTCCGCGGACTCGTAGAGCTGACGGGGAACGTCGAGCACCGCGGCGAGGAAGATCACCATGATGTTCCCAACGCTCCAGAGGCTGAGGATCGTCAACGCCGGCTTCGCCCAGCTCGGGTCTTGGAACCACAAAGGGCCGCCGATCCCAATGTGCCCGAGGATCGTGTTCACGGGCCCCGTGGCGGGATTGAGGATGTAGACGAATCCGAGCGTCGCCGCGACCGGCGGCGCGATCGCCGGCAGGTAGAAGATCGTACGGAAGACGCCGACACCCCGACGCGCGCGCGCGAGCATCAGCGCGATGCCGAACGCGAACAGCACCTGCAACGGCACCGCGATGCCGATGAACCACAGGGTGTTCTTGATCGCCGTCCACGTCTGCGGATCGACGTGGAACATGTAGCTGTAGTTCCTGAACCCGATCCATCGCGGCGGCGACAGCAGGTCGTAGTGTGTGAACGATAGGTAGACGCTCATCACGAGCGGGTAGCCGAAGAACACGCCGAACCCGACGATCCACGGGGACATCAGCAGCAGCACGAGGCGCCGCCGGCGCCAGGCTGCTCTTCGCTTCGCGCGCCGGCGGTCGAGGGCCGGGGCGACCGCGGTGGCCGCCCCGGCCCTAGCAGCCGGGGAGAGGCTCATCGACCGATCATGGTCCGGCGGCCTGCGCCACCATGGCGTCGAGCTGCTTGTCCAACGACTTCAGGCCGCCCGCGAGATCCTTGACCTTGCCGGCCTGCCACTGCTGGAAGAAGTGCGAGACCGCGTCCGTATACGAGACGCCGGCCGCGGTGATCGGTGAAGTGCTCGAGTGCGAGTTCCCGAAGACCTTCAGGAAGGTCGCGAAGTACGGATCGGGCTTTATCTCCGGCGACTTCAGCGAGGCCCGCGTCGTGGGGACGTTCCGTAGCCCGTTGGAGAGGATCGCGAGTGCATGGCTGTTTGTCGTCAGGTACTTGACGAGATCCCAGGCCTGCGCCTGGTGCTTCACGCCGCGGGGGATGCCGATGATCGTTCCGTTGATGTACCCCGACCCGTACAGATCGTGACGCGCGCTGTCGACCGTCATCGGCGCGGTGCCGTACTTGATCTTCGAATGGTCGTCGGCAATGAACGCCACGCGCCACTCCCCGTCAAGGTGCATGGCGAGCTTTCCCTGTTCGAACGCATTCGAAGCTGAGAACTCGTCGCCGAGACCGGCCTGGAACTTGACCAGCTTGTTGTAGCCGTACCAGTCGACCAGGCTCTTCTGCCACTTCGCCATCTTCGTCCACGCGGGGTCGCTCGCGAGGATCGCGTGACCCTTTGAATCCTGCCACTTCCCGCCGAACGAGGTGATCATTCTTTCTGGCACGTTCTCGTAGAAACCGATGAGCGGATCGAAGCCGGCGACCTTGATGTTCCCTTTGGAGTCACGCTGTGTCAGCTTCTTCGCGTCGGCGGTCAGCTCGTCCATCGTCTTCGGCGGGGACTTGATGCCCGCCTTCGACAGCAGCGTCTTGTTGTAGTACAGACCGTAGGTGTCGGCGAGCAGGGGCAGGGCGCAACGCTTCCCCTTGAACTGCGTGTAGTACTGCGTCGCCGCCGGGAAGACGCTCGCGCTGATGTGTGACTGTTTCATCAGCGGCGCGAGGTCGATCCAGGCGCCGGTACCGCAATACGTGCCGACGTCGTAGGAGTTGAACGAGCTCACGACGTCCGGGACGTTGCCCGACCGGATCGCCGCGGTGATCTTGTTGTCGTTGATGTTGCCGACGACGTTCACGGACACGTCCGCGTGCTTTCGGTCGTACTCCGCCACGACCTGCTTGAAGACGCCGAGCTCGTGAGTCGAGCCGGCCCATCCGACCCAGATAGTGATCTTCGTGGTCTTCTGCCCGGCGAGCGGCTTGGCCGCCGCCGAGCCGGCTGCGCTCATGACGAGCGCAAGCAAGAGCAGCGTGATGGCTCCGCGCCTCATCTCGGCCTCCCGGCAATCTGGTTAAGAAACTGAACGAGTCGACTCTACGACCAGGACTTTCCGGAGTCAAGTTCTTGGCCTATCCAGGTCAGTGAGTTAATGTTCTTCACGAGGTGTCCTCGAACCGAGCTATTCCGCCACTCCTGAAGGACCTCAACGAGCGGACGGTGCTCGAGACGATCAGGGCAGGCGCGCCAATCTCCCGTGCCGAGATCTCGCGGCGGGCGGGGATCTCGAAGCCGACCGTCTCGCTCGCGCTCGGCTCCCTCCTCGAGGCCGGGCTCGTGCGCGAGGCGAGGCCGGGTCCGGCCGGCCCGAGCTACGGCGCTCTCTTCTTCGAGCCCGTCCCAGAGGCTGCGCTAGCGCTGGGCCTCGATCTCGGCGCACGCTTTCTCCGCGGCGCGCTCTGCGACCTGTCGGGCGAGATCCGCGCGCGGCAGGACGTCGAATCCCCCGC
>JBKPJA010000015.1:0-9412 GCA_046730515.1 Actinomycetota bacterium
GTCGTCGTCAGCGGCCTTGCGCGCGGCATCGACGGCGAAGCGCATCGCGGCGCGCTCGAGAGCGACGGCCACACGGTTGCGGTGCTCGGCTGCGGCATCGACCGCAACTATCCGGCGGCGCACACAGACCTTGCGCGCAAGATCTCCGAGCGCTCCATGGTCGTGTCGGAGTACGAGCCAGGAGTTGAGCCTGCCCCGTGGCGCTTCCCGGCGCGGAACCGCATCATCGCGGGGCTCTGCGCGGCGACGATCGTGGTCGAGGCGAGGGAGAAGAGCGGCGCATTGATCACGGCCGACTTCGCGCTCGAGGAGGGACGGGAGGTGTTTGCGGTCCCGGGGGAGATCACGTCCGCACTCTCGGCAGGAACGAACGCGCTTCTGCGGCTCGGCGCCACTCCGCTGACGAGTGCCGACGACGTGCTCGAAGCACTCGGAATCGAGCGGCCGCGGAGTGAAACGACCGAGGCGCACCCGTTGCTCGACCTGCTGCCCGCAAGCGTCGACGAGCTGGTGCGAAAGAGCGGCTTGACGGCGAGTGACCTTGGGGCCGCGCTGGCTCAGCTCGAGTTGTCCGGTCGTGTCTTCGAAGGTGAAGGCGTGTTTCGCCGCAGCTAGCATCGCCGCGTGGGCACGCCGTACTGGCTCAGCGAGGAAGCCGCGCCGATCGAAGAGAACCCGCTCGGCGAGGTGGATGTCGAGATCGTCGGCTCCGGCATCACGGGTTGTTCGGCGGCCCTCGTGCTCGCGCAGGCGGGATTGCGGGTTCGCGTGTACGACCTGCGAGGCGTGGCCGAGGGGGCGAGTGGACGGAACGGCGGTTTCGCTCTTCGCGGCGGCGCCGCGCGCTACGACGTCGCACGCGAGACGTACGGCGGCGATCGGGCGCGCGACCTCTGGCGGCGCACCGAAGACGAGTTGGCGGAGCTCGAGCTTCTTGCCGGCGATGCATTCCGCCGCACGGGCAGCCTGCGGCTCGCCGCCGACGAAGAGGAACGCGACGAGATCCGCGCAGAGTACGAGGCACTCGCCACGGACGGCTTCGCGGCCGAGTGGCGCGACGAGCTTGCACCGATGCTGAGTAAGCACTTCTGCGGCGCGATCTTCCACAGCGGTGACGGCGTCGTGCAGCCGGCGCGCCTCGTGCGCCGCATCGCCGCGGCGGCGGCGGAAAAGGGCGCGGACTTTCGCACCGGCACGCGTGTCGAGTCGCTCGACGTATTGGACGCGGGGCACGTCGTGCTCGCCACCGACGGGTCAGGTCGTGGGCTGATTCCAGAGCTCGACGATGCGATCTGGCCGGCCCGCGGGCAGGTGGTTGCAACCGAGCCGCTGGCGGAGCGCCTGTTCGAGTATCCGCACTATGCGCGGCACGGCTTCGATTACTGGCAGCAACTGCCTGACAGGCGCATCGTCCTCGGCGGCTTCCGCGACTTCTCGATCCTTGCGGAGATGACGGACGAAGAGGTGACCACGCAGGTGATCCAGGACGCGCTCGACGCCTTCCTCGTCGAGCTGCTCGGCGGGCTGCCGCAGGTCGAGTACCGCTGGGCCGGGATCTTCGGTTTGACGCAGGACTTGCTCCCGCTCGTCGGTCGCGTACCGGGTCACGACGGAGTTTGGGTCGCGGCCGGTTATTCGGGCCACGGCAACGTCATGGGCTTCATGAGCGGTCGCCTTGTGGCGAACGCAATCCTCGGCCGTTCGGATTCGCTGCTGGAACTGTTCGACCCGGCGCGTCTGCTACAGGTCGAATCGCGCTGACGCCCACTGCTCGCGCGTCAGGCGATAGAGCCGATAGGGCCAGCCGTTTCGGTCGACGACCTCGCGCTCGAATGTCATTCCGAGCTTCTCCATGATCCGCCCCGACGGTGCGTTGGCGGGGTGATGGACTGCAACGATGCTCTCGAGCCTCAATCGCTCGAAGGCTTCGTCGCGGATCGCTGCGCCCGCCTCCGTCCCGTAGCCATGGCCCCACGCCGAGCGTGTGAGCATCCAACCGATCTCGACCTCGTCCGGTGAGACGTCGTCACAGCTGTCGCCGAAGTACTTCGTGTCGGTAAAGCCCAGATCCGCACCGTTCTCCTTCGAGACAATCCAACGTCTTCCGAAACCGTGCGAGCGGCGCCGTGCGAGCGCTGCGGCGAAATTCTGCTCTGCAACATCGCGCGCAAACGGTCCACTTTGCGCCCAGTAGCGCATCGTTTCGGGATCGGCGGTCAGCGCGACGAATTCTTCGAGTCGCGACTCGTCCAGCGGCCAGAGGACGAGGCGCTCGGTCTCGATCGTCTCCACTAGAGGTCGAATCTCGCGAGCTCTAATTCGGCACCGTGCTCCATCGCCGCAATCGCGATGGCGAGATCCTGTATAGCCAGGCCGGTCGAATCGAAGATCGTGATCTCGCTGTCCGACCTGCGGCCCTCAGTCGTGTCGATCAGGACGTCGCCCAGCTGCGAGACGTCGTCGCGACGGAGCAGCCCGCCCTCGACGGCGTGGGCGAGGTCGCCGTTGTGTGATGCCTGCTCCCAGTCGTCGCAGAAAACGTGGACGCGCGCCATCTCTTCTGCGGCGATCTCCTGCTTGCCCGGGCCGTCGGCGCCCATCAGGCTCACGTGCTGGCCCGGGCGCAGCGAGTTCTCTTCGAACAGGATTTCCTTTCCCGGTGTGACCGTGACGACGATGTCTGCGCCGAGCGCGTGCTCGCGCGATTCGGCGACGTCCGCGCCGATTCTCCCCGCGACAGCCTCTGTGCGCGTCCGGTCGACGTCGTACAGCGCAACGGTCTGTCCGTGGGCAAGGAAGGTGCGCGCTGCCGCTTCACCGTTGACGCCCGCGCCGATCACTGCAGTGGTCTCGGCGCTAGGGCTAGCGAGTCTCTCGGCAGCGAGCACCGCCGCGGCGCCTGTCCGCAGCGCTGTCACAGCGGCTGCGTCGAGAGCCGCCTTCAGCAGCCCGTTCCTCGCATCCGAGAGCAGGACGAGCCCTGTCACCGTCGGCAGTCCTTGCGCCGGATTTCCCGGGAAGGACGTCACCCACTTCAGGAGCGCGTGTCCTGCGCCCAGTGCGGGCATCGCGCGGAAGTCACCGGCCGGGTACGCGGGCACGTACACCTTGGACGGCATCGTCCACTCCCCGCGCGCGTACGCGACGAACGCGGCTCGCACGGCTTCGACTGCGCGCTCCGGCGAGACTGCTTTGCGAACGTCCTCGCCGGAGAAGAACGCTACGCTCGCCAACCGCCCGTCTCGCCCTTGTACGTGCCGGCGAAGAGCGCGCGCGGCGTCCGCGCGAGGATCTTCATGTCGAGCCACGGAGAGCGGTGGTCGACGTACCAGACATCCAGCTCGATGCGTTCCTCCCACGGGAGCCGCGCGCGACCGTGAATCTGCGCCCAGCCCGTGATGCCCGGCTTCACGTCGAGGCGGCGGCGCTGATGTGGTGTGTAGCGCTCGACCTGATATGCGAGCGTGGGTCGCGGGCCGATCAAGCTCATGTCTCCGCGCAGGACGTTCCAGAGTTGCGGCAGCTCGTCGAGCGAGAGGCGGCGCAAGGCGCGGCCGGATCGCGTGATGCGCGGGTCGCCCTCGTTGACTGCATAGCCGGCGCCCTTTTGCTCGGCGCCGACCTCCATCGTGCGCAGCTTCAGCAGATCGAACTCCTCCCCGTGGAGGCCGACCCGGCGTTGCCGGTAGAACACGGGCCCGCCGTCTTCGAGCTTCACCGCAACCGCTGCGACGCCAAGCACGGGACTTGTGAGCGCGAGCGCGATGCCTGCCGCTGTGACGTCCAGTGCGCGATTCAACGCGTTCCGGCCGCTTTCTCCCACACGGGTGGGACACCGGCTCTCAGGTAATTGACGAGCGAGACGACCGTCGCCCACGTGATCAGGACGTAGTAACGCGCGAGCCCAACACCGAGCGCGGCGGCACCGAGCACCGCGAGTTGAGCGGCGAGCACGACGTCGTAGACGAGTCCTGCCCGCACCAGCGCGATCGAGGATCCGAGCAGCACGAGGTGCAGGAGCCCGCTCGCGTAGCGCAGGTGCCGGTGCGAGAGGATCTCGAGCAGATACGTCGGCCCGAGGCGCCGGAGCATCTTGCCGCGCAGGACGATCAGCCAGCAGTGCTCGAACATCCGCACCTTGCGCCGGTACTCGTCCTCGATGTCGCGCGACGGTTTCTCCCACGCGATCGCTTCCGGATCGAAGACCGCACGGCGACCGTGCTGAACCATGAGGTACGGGAGGGCGAGGTCGTGTCCGAAGCGGGGGTCGACCTCGACGTAGTCCGAGCGGCGCACCGCATAGATCGCGCCGATGCCGCCGGTGATCGACCCCAGGGCGGATTCGCTGCGACGCAGCCACGCCTCGAGTTTCCAGTAGGTGCCTTCGCGGTTGGTACCGTCGGGCTGCTCGTAGATGCTGCCGCCGCAGACGTACGCGATGTCCGGGTCGGCGAAGTTGCGTACGAGCTTTCGCAGCGCGTCAGGTCTCCAGCCCGCGTTCGCGTCGGAGAAGGCAAGGATCTCGCCGCCGGTGCCGCGGACGGCGCGGTTCTGCGCGGCCACCTTTCCTTCGCGCGGGCAGCGGAGGAGACGGACGCGTGACTCGTGCGCGGCCGTAGCCTCGACGAGCTCGTCGGTGCGGTCGTCGGACGCGTCGGATGCGACGACGACCTCGAGCTTCTCAGACGGGTAGTCGAGCGCGAGCAGGTTCTGAAGACGCCGCTCGATCACGCCTTCCTCGTTGTGAGCCGCAACGATCAAAGTGACGTTCGGCTCCTGATCGCCACGGCGAACCGGCCGTGACCTGGCCCGAGCGAGCGCCGCGGCGGCGAGCGGATAGCCGGCCTGTGTCCACGCAAGCGCGCCGAGCGAGCCCCAGAAAAGCACCTTCGCGATCACGAAGGCAATCGTAGATTTCTAGTACACGCGCGCGGGGGCACCCCTAACCCACCACCCAGCTGCGATCGTATCGACGAAATCCGCACCCGTCTGTGTCGAAAGCGTCAAAGCGTTTTGACGGATGCGATCAGTTTGTCCACCGAGTCCTTCGCGTCGCCGAAGAGCATGACCGTCTTCGGATTCAGGAACAGGGGGTTGTCGATCCCCGCGAAGCCGGGATTCATGCTCCGCTTCAAGACGACGACCTGCTGGGCATCATCCACGTTCAGGATCGGCATTCCGTAGATCGGGCTGCCCGCGTTGTTTCGCGCGTCGGGATTGACGACGTCGTTCGCGCCGATCACCAGCGCGACGTCCGTGCGCGGAAACTCGGGATTGGCTTCGCCCATCTCCTTCAGCTGCGGGTACGGCACGTTCGCCTCCGCGAGCAGCACGTTCATGTGCCCGGGCATGCGACCGGCGACGGGATGGATCGCGTAGGTCACCTCGACCCCGCGCGCCTCCAACAGATCCGCAAGCTGGCGCACGTCGTGCTGCGCCTGCGCGACCGCCAAGCCGTAGCCCGGGACGAAGACGACCTTCTTCGCATACGCGAGCATTACCGCGACGTCCTCCGCCGTCGCCGAGCGAACTCCCCCGTCTGACGCCGCCGCCGCGGCGCCGGGAGCCGCGAGGATCTGCCCAAACGCGCCGAACAGCACGTTCGCAAGCGAACGATTCATCGCACGGCCCATGAGAATCGTCAGCAGCGTGCCTGACGCGCCGACGAGCGCGCCGCTGACGATCAGCACGTTGTTGTGCAACACGAAACCGGTCGCCGCAGCAGCTAGTCCGGTGAAAGCGTTGAGTAGAGAGATCACGACCGGCATGTCCGCGCCGCCGATCGGCAGGACGAACAGCAGGCCGAACAAGAGAGCCCCGCAGATCAGCGCGATCACGAGCGACTGCCGCTGCGGTCCTGCAAGGGCGACGATCGCCACCGCAACCAGTGCACCGAGCAAGATCATGTTCCAGAGCTTCTGACCCGGATAGACGATCGGCCGTCCGCTGACGAGCTCCTGCAGCTTGCCGAACGCGACGAGGCTGCCTGAAAACGACACGCTGCCGATCAGCGCTGAGAGCATGATCGAGATGCCGACGTCGGCGTGGATGCGACCGGGCTCGGGCGCAACGTGGTGGAAGTCCGCCAGTGCAACCAACGCCGCAGCACCGCCGCCGACGCCGTTGAACAGCGCGACCATTTGGGGCATCGCGGTCATCTTCACCGCGCGCGCGGCATATGCACCAATCGGCGCGAACACAGCCATCACGATGAGGATCGACGCGTAGTTGTGCAGACCCGGCTGGGCGAATGTCGCGGCGATCGCGATCAGCATTCCGGCCGCGCCGATCCGGTTGCCGAGCGGCGCCGTCTTCGGAGACGAGAGGAACCTCAGAGCGAGGATGAAGGCGATGATCGTGACGAGATACGCAAGAGCGATCGCGTCACTCCTCGACATCCGGCCTCCTTCGTTCCTTGAACATCTCGAGCATGCGGTCGGTGACGACGAAGCCGCCGACGACGTTCATCGTTCCGAGTGCGACTGCGGCGAGAGCGACGATTCGGATCCACGTCGCCTGATGCGGCAGGCCGGCGACGACTATCGCTCCAACGAGGACGATGCCGTGAATCGCGTTGGTGCCGGACATCAGCGGCGTGTGCAGCATCGTCGGCACCTTCGAGATCACCTCGAACCCGACGAAGATCGCCAGGACGAGCACCGTCAGCTCGGTGATGATGAGCGAGGTGTGCATCAGGCCGCCGCCTTCGCGCGCGTGACGCATGCTCCTGCAGTGATCTCGTCGTCCCAGTCCAACACGAGTTCTCCGTCCGGCGCGAGGTGTTGCAGCAGCGCCGCGACGTTGCGCGCGTAGAGCTGCGAAGCGTGGAAGGGCATCGTCGATGGCAGATTCGTGAGCCCGACGATCGTCACGCCGTCCGCGTCGATCACCTCACCCGGCTGCGTCAGCTCGGAGTTTCCGCCCGTCTCCGCGGCGAGGTCGACGATCACCGAGCCCGGACGCATCTCCTCGACCGCGGCGGCGGGAATGAGCTTGGGCGCGGGACGTCCCGGCACCAGCGCCGTCGTGATCACCACGTCGAAATCGGGAACGCGCCCCGCGAGCTCGGCCTGCTGTCGCTGCTGTTGCTCCTCGGTCAGCTCCTGCGCGTAACCGCCCGCGGTCTCCTCGCCGCGAATACTGAGATCGAGAAACGTCGCGCCCAGGCTCTCGACCTGCTCTTTCACAATGGGACGGACGTCGAAGCCGGTGACTACCGCGCCGAGGCGCCGCGCAGTCGCGATCGCCTGCAACCCCGCGACGCCAGCACCCAGCACGAGCACCTTCGCCGGCGGAACGGTGCCCGCCGCGGTTATCAACATCGGAAAGAACTTCGGCAACCGTTCCGCCGCGAGCAGCACGGCCTTGTACCCGGCAACGGTGCTCTGCGACGAGAGCGCGTCCATCGGTTGCGCGCGCGTGATGCGCGGGATCGACTCCATTGCGAACGCGATCACCCCACGGGAGGAGAGCCGATCGATTCCCTGGGCGTCCGTGAGCGGCTCGAGGAAACCGATCAGCACCTCGCCGTCACGCAACCGCTCGACCTCATCCGCCGTCGGCTTGCGCACCTTGACGACCCCCTCGGCGCCGAACGCGTCGTCGACGATCGATGCCCCCGCTTCTTCATAAGCGGCGTTTGGATACGACGCGGCCACCCCTGCATCACGCTCGATCGCGAGCTCGAAGCCCGCCTCGGTGAGGCGCTTTGCCACATCGGGCACGAGCGCGACGCGTCGCTCGCCCGGCTCGCGTTCGCGCGGAACCCCGATTCGCACGGCGCGAGTGTAGTTGAGAGACGCCCGTAGACTGGCCGCGTGACGCACCTCGTCCAGGAGTACGGGCTCTGGTTGCTGTTCCTGATCGTGGCCGGCGAGTCGGCGGGACTGTGGCTGCCGGGCGAGACGGCGTTGATCGCGGCTGCGATCTACGCCGCCGCCGGTCACCTGTCGATCGTCGAAGTGATCGTCGTCGCCGCGGCCGCCGCCATCATCGGCGACAACATCGGCTACTGGGTCGGCCGCGAGGGTGGCCGCGCGATTCTCGACCGCATTCCTGTCGTCGGCCCGCGGATCGAGGCCCTGCTGCCTGCAGGCGAGCGGTTCTTCGAGCGCCACGGCGGGAAGGCTGTCTTCCTCGCACGCTTCTTCGGCGGCCTTCGCGTCGTCGCGGCGTGGGTCGCGGGCATCTCCAGGATGCACTGGTGGACGTTCTTCGCCTGGAATGCGGCCGGTGGGATCGTCTGGGCGACCGGGATCGGGCTCGCCGCGTATTACGGCGGCAAGGCGTTCGCCGACGCGTTGTCGACCTACGGGCTCTACGCCGGGATCGCAATCATCGTGATCGCGGTGCTCGCGTTTTTCGGCATGCGCTATTGGCACCGCCGTCTGATGGGGGAGAGCAAGGCGTGATCCGCCTTACCGCGCTCATGGCCGCGCTGGTCGTTCCCGCGGCGTCCGCGCAAACACAAGCGCCTTCCCTGCAGCACATCGTCGTGATCGTCTTCGAGAACAAGGAGTACGGAGCAGTGCTCGGCAACGCGCAGGCGCCGACGTTCAACCGCATGGCGCGGCGTTACGCCACGCTCACGCACTACTACGGCGTTACGCATCCGAGCTTGCCGAACTACCTCGCGCTTGTCTCCGGGTCGACGCACGGCATTACGAGCGACTGCACGAGCTGCGAGGTGTCCGGGCCGACCCTTGCCGATCGGCTCGAGCAGGCGGGGAAGACGTGGAAGCTCTATGCCGAAGGCCTGCCCGCGCCGGGTTTCGCAGCACCGGGATCCGACGGCTACGCCAAGAAGCACGATCCCTTCATCTACTTTCGGAGCGTCGTCGACAATCCGGCGCGCGCGAAACGTGTCGTTCCGCTGAAGCAGCTGGCGGTCGACGAGCGCGCGGCCGCGCTTCCGAGCTTCGCCTTCGTCGTGCCGAACCTCTGCCACTCGATGCACGACTGTTCGGTCCGCACCGGCGATGCATGGCTGCGCACGCAGCTCCCGCCGCTGCTCGCGCTGCCCCAGACGGTCGTCTTCGTCGTCTTCGACGAGGGGACGACCGACGTGCACGGCGGCGGCCACGTGGCCGCGCTGGCTCTCGGCACCACCGTCCGACCGCACTCTCGTTTCGCCGCCGTGACGAACCACTACGGGCTGCTGCGGACGATCGAGGACGCGTGGGGGCTCGCTCGCCTGGGCCAATCGGCGTCAGCCGTCCCGATCAACGGCATCTGGCGGTGAAGGGAATCCACGGTCGGGCTGGAAGTCGTCCGGTCCGATGGTTGCGGCCCTTGCATCGGCCCTCGCTCGACGCGACCCGTTAGTCGCCGCGCACTGCGCCCGCGTGACGCTGCTCGCGGGACGGCTCGCAGCCTGGCTCGGCTGGGACGACGTCCGCGTGGCGCGCCTGCG
>JBKPJA010000016.1:0-34313 GCA_046730515.1 Actinomycetota bacterium
TCATCCGCTTCGGGCACGAGGACGTCGTGCGGCACAAGCTCGTCCAGCGGATCGTCGAGGCGTACAAGCTGCACGCGGAGGAGACCGGAACACAGCGGCGGAAGTAACTCGCATGGTGGAGGTCGAGGTTGTCAATCGCAGTGGCGCGGAGCTCGACGCCGATGCTGCCGCGCAGCTCGCGTGCGAGGTGCTCGCCGCCGAGGGCATCGGGGACGGTGAGCTCGGTCTGACGCTCGTCGGGCCGGACGAGATCCGCCGGCTGAAACGCGAGCATCTGGGCATCGACGAATCGACGGATGCGCTCGCCTTTCCGATCGACGGTACAGGCGAGCTGCCCGCGGGATTGCCGCGGCAGCTCGGCGATGTCGTGCTCTGTCCGCAGGTGACCGGCGATGCGTGGCGCAGGCCGCTTGTGCACGCGCTGCTGCACCTCGTCGGCTACGAGCATGGCGAGCGGATGGAAGCGCGGGAGCGCGCGTACTCAGAATGAGCTCACGCCCGCGTCCGTCGATCTTCGAGAGCTTCAACTACGCGATCGAAGGTGTCGTGCACGTGTTGCGGACGCAGCGCAACATGCGCATCCACTTCGCGCTCGCGGTTGTGGTGCTCGCCGTTGCTGTCGCCGTCGGTGTCAGCAAGCTCGAGCTGATCTCGCTGTTGATCGCGATCGCCTTCGTCCTCGTCGCGGAGATGATCAACACGGCGGTCGAAGGCGTGATCGACGTCTCGACCACTGCATTCGATCCGATGGCCAAGCTCGCCAAAGACATCGCGGCAGGCGCCGTGCTGATCGCGGCCGTGAATGCCGTCGCGATCGGCTACCTCGTCTTCGCCGGCAAGGCGGCGGACAAGACCGCGCGCGTGCTCGACAGGGTGCGCGACGCGCCGGCACAGATCACGGTCAGCGCGCTGGTGATCACCGTGATCGTCGTGATCGCGACAAAGGCGTGGACGGGTCGAGGGACGCCGTTGCGGGGCGGCCTTCCCTCCGGTCACGCGGCGCTCGGCTTCGCCGGGTGGATGGCGGCGACGTATATCGTCAACGACTCGCACCGCTTCGTGATCTCCGCCTTGACGTTCATCATGGCGGTGCTCGTGGCGCAAACGCGCGTCGAATCCGGTGTCCACTCGGCCCTCGAGGTCGCGTACGGCGGCGCGCTCGGCGCGCTGGTGACCCTGGCGATGTTTCAGTTGTTGTGAGCCGCGATCTCTACGAACGCGCCGTCGCGATCGCCGAGCGCGCGTACGCGCCGTACTCGGAGTACTTGGTCGGGGCCGCGGTGCGCACACGCGACGGCAACGTCTTCGAGGGCGTCAACGTGGAAAACGCCGCGTACCCGCTCGGTGTCTGCGCCGAGAAGTCCGCGCTCGTCAAGGCCGTCAGTGAGGGATACCGCCCGGGCGATATCGCGGCGATCGGCATCACGGCCTCGCCCTGCGGCGGCTGCCGCCAATGGTTGTACGAGTTCCGGATCGACGAGGTGACGTTCCGAAACGGTGCCGGCGAGATCGTCACGTATTCGGCGGCGGAGCTGCTGCCGGACACGTGGGATCTCCCGGCGTGAAGTCCGGCTTCGTCACGGTTGCGGGGAGGCCGAACGTCGGCAAGTCGACGCTCGTGAACGCGCTCTGCGGTGGGAAGGTGGCGATCGTCTCGGACAAACCGCAGACGACCCGCCGGCGCATCTTCGGCATCGCGAACGGCGACGACTACCAGCTGGTGCTCGCCGATCTTCCCGGGTTTCAACGTCCGCTCGATCCACTGACGGAACACATGCAGCGGACGGTCGACGCGGCGCTCGAGGAGATCGACAGCGTCCTGTTCGTGCTGTCGGCCCGCGAACGGATCGGCGCCGGCGACCGCTTCATCGCACAGCGCGTGTTCGCGCTCGACGTTCCCGTTGTGATCGCGCTGAACAAGGTCGATCGCTTGAAGCCTGCTCACATCGCGAGCCAGATGCGGACCGCTGCGCAGGTCGGGGACTTCCACGCGCTGCACCCGGTGAGTGCCAAGACCGGTGATGGGGTCGCTGACCTGCGAGACGAGCTGGTCGCGCTCCTCCCCGAGGGGCCGCTGCATTTCCCGCAGGATCAGCGGACGGATCTGCCGCTCGAGGTGCAGATCGCGGAGCTCGTACGCGAGCAGGCCCTGAGGCTGACGAAGGAGGAAGTGCCGCACGCGATCACCGTCGAGGTGGAGGAGATCGGCGAGAAGGTCGTTCGCGCGGACGTGCTCGTGGAGACCGAGTCGCAAAAGCAGATCGTGATCGGCGGGCGCGGCTCGATGATCCGGGAGATCGGGAAGCGGGCGCGGCCCGAGATCGAGCTCGTGCTCGGGCACCCGGTCTTCCTCGAGCTGCGCGTCCGGGTGAAACCGCGCTGGCGCCGCGACGAAGCTCTGCTCGAACGGCTCGGGATCTAGCCTCCATTCCCGCGCATTTCCGTCCCACATTCGACACTGACACGCGCGTTTTTTCTTTCTAGCCTGACGGCTGGTGGGCGGGGACAGGGGCTCCCGTTTCGCGCGTGTACTTAGAAAAGAAACCCCGAGCTAGACTCACAAGGATGGCTCAGGCGCCTGTTCTTCCACGCGGATTCGAGCTACCGCTCGAGCCGCGGCTGCCGCGCATCGGCTCCATCGACGCGGTCGCGCTCGAGGAGCGAGCGACGTCCCTCGCCAAGCGCTCGATTAAGCGGGAGGCGAAGGTCTTCGCGCTCGAGCTCGCGATCCGGATGATGGATCTGACCACGCTCGAAGGACAGGACACCCCGGGCAAGGTGGCTGCGCTCGCGTCGAAAGCGATCCGCCCCGATCCCTCCGACGCGAATGTGCCGTCCGTTGCGGCGATCTGCGTCTATCCAAACCTTGTTCCGTCGGCGGTTGCGCGCGTCCAGGGCACCGGGGTGAAGGTTGCCTCTGTTGCCACCGCGTTTCCGTCCGGCCAGTCCCCGCTGGAGACGAAGCTCGAGGAAGTCCGCTGGGTCGTTGAGCACGGCGCGGACGAGGTCGACATGGTGATCGACCGTGGCGCCTTTCTCTCAGGTCGCTACGCGAAGGTGTACGACGAGATCGTCCGCGTGAAGGAAGCGTGCGGAGATGCGCACCTGAAGGTGATCCTCGAGGTCGCCGAGCTCGGCACCTACGACAATGTCCGCCGCGCGTCGCTGCTTGCCATCGCCGCCGGTGCCGACTTCATCAAGACCTCGACGGGAAAGCTTCCCGGCGCCGCGACCCTTCCCGTCACGCTCTGCATGCTCGAGGCGATCCGCGACGTACACGAGGAAACCGGCCGCATGGTCGGAATGAAGCCTGCAGGTGGCATTCGCCAGGCCAAGCAAGCGGTTCAGTACGTCGTCCAGTTACACGAGACGCTCGGCGTGGACTGGCTGACTCCCGACCTCTACCGCATCGGCGCTTCCTCGCTCCTCAACGACGTCCTGATGCAGCTGCGCAAGGAACGCACGGGCGCGTACCAGAGCGCAGACTACTTCACCCTTGACTGACCTCGAACGCAAGCACGAGCGCGCGCCGGTTCCGAAGGACTGGACGTACGCATCGGCGCCGGAGGCGCGTGACATCGTCCGCATCGCCGAGCGCTACGGCCACTTCGTCGGCGGCGAGTGGGTCGAACCAACCGAGACGTACACCACGATCTCGCCTGCCAGTGAAGAGTCGCTCGCAGAGGTCGGCCAGGCGACGGAAGCCGAGGTGACTCAGGCCGTCACGGCAGCGCGCGAAGCCTTCGAGAACGGCTGGTCGGAGATCTCGCCCTCGGAGCGCGCGAAGTACCTCTTCCGAATCGCACGCATCCTCCAGGAACGCTCGCGCGAGTTCGCAGTGCTCGAGTCCCTGAACGGCGGCAAGCCGATCAAGGAGTCCCGCGACGTCGACCTGCCGCTCGCCGCCGCGCACTTCTTCTACTACGCCGGCTGGGCCGACAAGCTCGAGTATGCGTTCCCACATCGCGAGCCGCGGCCGATCGGTGTCGCTGGACAGATCATCCCCTGGAACTTCCCCTTGCTGATGCTCGCGTGGAAGATCGCGCCTGCCCTCGCCGCAGGCAATACGGTCGTTTTGAAACCGGCGGAGACGACGCCGTTGTCGGCGTTGCTCTTCTGCGATGTTCTACGTCAGTCCGAGCTCCCGCACGGAGTCGTCAACATCGTCACGGGCGACGGCCGCACGGGGGCGGCGATCGTGAAGGCAGATGGCGTCGACAAGGTCGCGTTCACCGGTTCGACGGAGGTCGGCAAGGCGATCCAGCGCGAGCTCGCCGGCACAGGCAAGAAGCTGACGCTCGAGCTGGGGGGCAAGGCCGCGAACATCATCTTCGACGACGCCGCACTCGACCAGGCGATCGAAGGGATCGTCAACGGGATCTACTTCAACCAGGGGCACGTCTGCTGCGCGGGCTCCCGACTGCTGGTGCAGGAGTCGATCTACGAGCCGGTCGTGTCGAAGCTGAAACGGCGCCTGGCGACACTGCGCATCGGCGATCCGCTCGACAAGAACACCGATATCGGTGCGATCAACTCGAAGCAGCAGCTCGACAAGATCAACGAGCTCGTCGCGTCCGGCGAGGAGGAAGGCGCGGAGATCTATCAGCCGCCGTGCCGTCTGCCGGAGAAGGGTTACTGGTTCGCGCCGACGGTCTTCACGAATGTTGCGCAGAGCTACCGCATCGCGCAGGAGGAGATCTTCGGTCCCGTGCTCTCGATCCTCACCTTTCGTACGCCGGATGAAGCGGTCGAGAAAGCGAATAACACGCCGTACGGGCTCAGCGCAGGCGTGTGGACCGAGAAGGGTTCGCGCATCCTCTGGATGGCGGAACGCCTTCGTGCCGGGGTGATCTGGGCGAACACGTACAACCGCTTCGATCCGTCCTCGCCTTTCGGCGGCTACAAGGAGTCGGGCTTCGGCCGCGAAGGCGGACGGCACGGGCTCGAGCCGTACTTGGAGCTCGACTGATGCGACTGCCGGTTCGCAAGACCTACAAGCTCTTCATCGGCGGTGCGTTTCCTCGTAGCGAGTCGGGTCGCACGTACGAAGCCG
The DNA here is from genome assembly GCA_046730515.1 of Actinomycetota bacterium. Classification (GTDB taxonomy): domain Bacteria; phylum Actinomycetota; class Thermoleophilia; order Gaiellales; family Gaiellaceae; genus 3-1-20CM-4-69-9. Next base: position 5,054 of record JBKPJA010000016.1, read on the forward strand.
AAGGCCAGAACGTCGCGCGCGCCTCGCGCAAGGACGTCCGCGATGCAGTCCGCGCGGCTCGTGGGGCGTTCCCGAAGTGGGCCGGCATGACTGCGTACAACCGCGGTCAAGTTCTGTATCGGCTCGCGGAGATGGTGGAGGCACGCGCCGCCGAGTTCGCCGATCTCTCCAGCGGCCGGGACGAGGTGGAGCACACCGTCGATCGCATCGTCTGGTACGCGGGCTGGGCGGACAAGCTCGCGCAGGTGCTCGGATCCGCGAATCCCGTCGCGGGTCCGTACTTCAACTTCACCGTTCCCGAGCCGACCGGCGTCGTCGGCTTGCTCGCACCGGACGAGCCCCCGCTGCTCGGACTCGTGTCGCGCATCGTTCCTGCCCTGACCGGCGGAAACGTCGTCGTCGCGGTCGCGTCCGAGCCGCACCCGCTCGCCGCGATCGAGCTTGCGGAAGCGATCACGACCTCGGACGTCCCCGGCGGTGTCGTGAACATCCTGACGGGTCACCGAGCGGAGCTCGCCCCGTGGCTTGCGTCCCACATGGACGTCAACGCGCTCGACATCTCGGGCGCGGACGGGGAGTCGCCTGACCTCGAACGGGCGGCGGCGGACAACGTCAAGCGCGTCATTCGCGGCCGGCCCGACGCGCAGAGCCCCTGGGAGATCGCCTCCTTCCTCGAGCTCAAGACCGTCTGGCACCCGGTCGGCCAGTAACTGCATAAGCTTCCCGACGCGACCGATGGCCGCACGCCGATTCAGCCAGGCGATCTCGGAGGGGGACGGGATCTCTGTACTCGTCGAGGTGCACGACGTGGCGTCGGCGCGCGCCGCGGAGCAGCAGCGAGCGGAGGCGATCGTGTTGCGTACCGCGATCGACGGAATCCGCGAAGCGACCGAGCTGCCGATGCTGTGGCGCGGAGTCGGCCCGTTCTCCATCGCCGCGGGCGTCGGCGCGGACGCTTGTCTGCTGGTCGTCGCGGATCACGAGGAAGACGGCGAGCTGGAGCAGCTTCAGGCGGAGGCGTCGGAGCTCGGGCTCGACGTCGTCGTCGAGGTCCGTGACGAAGACGAGCTCGAGCTCGCCCTCGAACGGCTCGACCCGGAGATCTTCCTGCTGACGCGTGCGGCCGACGAAGACGGAGATGCGCTCGACAGCGCACTCGAGCTGCTGCCGGACGTCCCTGCAGGCAAGCTCGCCGTCGCCGAGGTGCCCGTGTCGACGCGCGACGAGGTCGACGAGCTCGAGCGCGCCGGCGTGGACGCGGTCATCGTCGGAGCCGGGAACATCGCGGAGCTCGTCGGACAGCTGCCGCCCCAGGTTTGAGCCGTTGAGAGTTCGCCGCTCGCGCGCGAACGGATAAGGGGTTCGCAAGGGTCAGACCCAGATGGGGTCTCGCCCTTTTTCTCGTAGCGTTGCGTCGATGGTTTCGGAGCGACAGCGAGCGCGATGGGCGGAGACGCGTTGGGGTGGACCCTGGCCGGCGCTCATTGCCCTGCTTGGAGGCGCCGCGGCCTTGCGCGCCGTCGGGATCCAGCACGGCCTGCCGTTCGGCAACCTGCTGAATCCCGACGAGCAGTCGATCGTGCCGCGGGCGTGGAAGCTCGTCCACGGCGGCGGTGGCGATCCGCACTGGTTCGACTATCCGACGCTCCTGATGTACGTCAACGCGCCCTTTCAGGCGTGGCAGTCGCACCCCTCGTTTCTAACCGCGCGCATCGTCGGCGTCGCGCTTGCACTCGGCTCGATCGCCGCGACGTGGTGGCTGGGTCGCCGCGCGTACGGCGACCTCGCGGGCATCGTCGCCGGCGCAATCGCGACGGTGTGCACGATCCACGTCACCTACTCGCGCGAGGCGGTGACGGACGTGCCGCTCGCGCTCGGCGTCGCGGGGTCGCTCGGACTGATGGTCGCCGGGAGAATCGAGCTCGCGGGTGTTGCAGCCGGGTTGGCGACCGGCTTCAAGTATCCGGGTGTCTTCCTCGTCGTACCACTCGTCGTCGCAGCGTGGGGGAGGTGGCATCGGCTCGGGGTCGCGCTCGCGGCAATGGTCGTTGCGTTCATCGCGTCGAGCCCGTTCGTACTCGTCCACCGGCACGAGGCGTGGCACGAGGCCTTTCGCGTGCAACGGCTTGCGCGCAAAGGCTGGCTCGGCTTCGAGCACGATCACTCCGCGCCCGTCGCCTTCGTCGACCGCTTGTGGCACGGGTTCGGGGCAGTCCTGATCATCGCTGCGCTCGGTCTCGTCGTCGCGTTCGTGCGGCGCGGCCGCGCCGATTTGATCCTCGGAAGCTTCGTCGTGGTGTACTTCGCCGACCTGATTACGCTGCGGGCGCACTTCGATCGCTACACGTTGCCGCTCGTGCCGCCTCTCGCCGCACTTGCCGGCCGGTTCCGCGCACTCGCGCCGGTCACGTTGCTGCTCCTCGTCGTGCCGCTGGCTTGGACGATTCGCGACGACAAGCGCCTGACGCGCACGGACACGCGCGTCTTCGCGGCGCGTTGGCTCGAGCGGAACGTTCCGCACGGTGCCAGCCTCGCCGAGGATCCCTCGACGCCGATCGTCGCCGGGTACCGCATCTTGCCACTGCAACTACCGGGCCCGGGACGAGCATTCGACGCGAATCGCAGCATCGCCCGACTGCGGAGCCTGGGCATCCGGGACGTGGTCGTGAGCGGCGCCGTCACCGACCGTGTGCTCGCCGCGCGCGACCACTATCCCAGGGAAGCGTCCTTCTACGACGAGCTCAGGAGGAAGGCGCGGCGCGTCTACTACGTCGACGCACGTGACGGACGCACCGGTCCCTGGGTTGCGATTTACGCGCTATAAAGGAGCGGTGAAGCGGCTCCTCCCCTTTGCGCTGCTCGTGCTTGCGCTGACGGCGTGTGGTGGCAGCCACCACAAGCAGGCGTCGGCCGAGGCGGCTCCGCCGTCATGTCCCACGGCCTGGCGCCCAGGATGGCAGAAGCTCGCAAACCGCGTCGGCAGCGCGGTCTACTGCCCGAGCTGGGTCCCGCCAGAGATCAACGGGCGCATCGGCGGTCCTTACACCGACATCAACGAGGTCAGCCCCGACCACAGCTACCTGGTCAGCTTCGTGTGGTTCGAACCGGGAAGCGGCGAAGTGCACGTGAACTTCCGCGGGTATCCAGGGCGGACACGCATTCCGACGTGCAGCGATCTCGACACCAACAAGCCGGTGCCGTGCTTCTCGGACTTCAAAGGCCGAGTCCACTCTGGGGATCTCACCGCGCGGGTCTACACCGCGAACCAGGGAATCGATCAGTGGCACATCCTCTACCTCTGGCGTCGCAACGGCTCGCTGTACACGGTCAGCATGCACGTCGCGTTTCCATACACGTACTCCGGTGTTGCGCACGCCCTGAAGCACATGCTCGGCGGTCTCGTCCTCATCAAGCCGGAGGCTTAATTGCGTTTCACTCGGCGGCAAGTTCTCGCCGGGGCGGCGGCGGGTGGTCTCGGCGCGGTCGGGCTCTACGAGCTCGTCGACGAGCTGACCTCGTCGTCGAAGCCCTTACCGCGTGCGCAAGGACAGCTGCAACCCGAGCAGCACTTGCTCGATGGAATCACGCTCGTGCGCGACAACGGCGTCGCCGTCGTCGTGCCGCCGCTCCATTCAGCTCTCGTAACGGCGCGCGTGGCGGCGACCGATCTCGGGGCGGCGCAGCGCGAGCTCGAGAACACGCTCGTCGGGCTCGAGCAGCGCTACGCGCCGACTCCGGCCGGGCTCGGCATCACCGTGGCCTGGGGGCTGCCGTACTTCCGCCTGTATGTGCCGCGCCAGGCGGATCTCCACCTTCCGGTCGACCGCCGCGCATCGCGAACGAAGCGCCACACCGTCCGCGTGCTCGCCGACGCAGTTCGCTTTCCGAGCGATCCCGCGACCACGATCCTCGAGGACAACGACATCGCCGTGCTGCTGCGCAGCGACGTGCGCAAGCACATCCAGGATGCGGAGCACGCCTTGTTCCACGGGTCGCAGATCCTCCATGTGACGAGCATCCGGCGCGGTTTCGTCGGCAGCGACTTCCACTCCGGCGGCGTGAGCCTCGCCAAGCGGATGGCGCAGGCGGCCGGTGTGGACGGCGCCGACCTGATTCCCGACGACGCCGAGCTCTTCCTCGGTTTTACGTCGTCGCAGCACGCCGCGCTCGGTCCGCCGAGGATCGTGAACTTCGAGACGCTCGGGTACGTCGATCTCGGCCCGCAGGCCTACTTCCGCAACGGCACGAGCATGCACGTGTCGCACATCTTCGAAGACCTGGCCTCGTGGTACCTGACCTTCGACTTCCAGGAGCGGGTCGACACCGTCTTCAAGCCCGGTCTCCAGGTAGAACCGGGTACGGTCACGGTTTCGCAGGGGCCTTCGGAGACTGCATCGGCGGCCTCGGTCAGGCGCGATTTTCGCCGCCAGGGCCGTATCGGTCACAGCAGCTCGATCCAGCCGACGTCCCGGCTCGACCGCGACTTCGTCGCCGAGGACGGGACGGTCTACCACCGCGGCACCGCCATTCCTCAGCGTGTCGACTTCAACACGCTCGACAACCCGTTCGCCTGGAGCGCGAACCCGGAACGGGACAAGCTGCAGGACGCTGCCGCGGCAGGTCTTCACTTCGTCGTCTTCAATCCGACGAGCGACGACTTCCACCGCAATCGGTTGGCGATGGACGGCGTCTTCCCCGACGGGACGCGGATGCCGTTCGGGAAGCGTTCACGTGAGCAGGGCTTCAACGCCGTCCTGCAGACGACGCATCGACAGAACTTCCTCGTGCCGCCGCGGCGGCACCGTTCGTTTCCGCTCGCTGAGCTTTGACCCACGGCGGCTCGTCGTTACCCGCGGTGCAGCGCTTGCTCGCCGTGCTGGCCGCGGACCGGCGCTGCGCGGAGACAGGGACAGCATATGGAGAAGGAGCCGCGGCGATCGCGTCGACGGCGGCGTCACTTGTCACGGTCGAGCGTAACGCGGAACGTGCAGCGATCGCGCGCGAGCGCCTGCGCGGACTCGATCACGTCGAGCTGCACCTGGGCGACTGGCAGGACGTCTTGCCGACACGCGCTCCGTTCGACTTCCTCTTCTTCGATGCCGGCCTCGTCTACGAATCGCCAAACGTGATCGACCTGCTCGCACCGGGGGGACTGCTCTTAAAGGACGACATGACTCCGGGCCGTCCCATCGAGGGCGATCGCGTGCGCGAGTTCCTGTTCTGGCATTCAGCGCTCACAGCGGTCGAGATCCTGACGACGCCGGAGACGGCCGCAATCCTCGCCGTGAAGCGGCGCTAACCGAAGAACGCTCTCGCGACGTCCCACCACTCCCGCGGAACCGTCTTCAGTTCCGCGGTCGCCTCGGCCAGCGCAACGTCGACGATGTCGTCGCCGCGCAGCGCCGCCATCCGTCCGAAAGTCCCTGCTTCCACGAGGTCCGCGGCCTTCAGGCCGTACCGAGTGGCGAGCACGCGGTCGCGCGGCGTCGGCGAACCGCCCCGCTGCGTGTGACCAAGAACCGTCACCCTCGTCTCGTATCCCGTCCTGCTCTCGATCTCGTGCGCGAGCGCGGCGCCGACTCCGCGCTCGGAGAGCCGCACGTGGCCGAACTGGTCGATGTCGTCTCCGTCACCGACTCCCTCGAGCTCGTAGCCTTCGGAGACGACGACGATCGAGAAGTCCTTGCCGCGCTCGTGCCGCCGCCGGATGTCCTCGCACGCCTCGTCGATCGAGATCGGCTGTTCGGGAATGAGGATCGCGTCGGCGCCGCCGGCGATGCCGCTCATCACGGCGATCCAACCGGTGTGGCGTCCCATTACCTCGACGACCATGACGCGGTTGTGCGATTCGGCAGTCGTGTGCAGGCGGTCGATCGCCTCGGTCGCGATCCAAACCGCTGTGTCGAAGCCGAACGTGTAGTCGGTAGCGGAAAGATCATTGTCGATCGTCTTCGGAACGCCGACGACCGGGAACTCGTGTTCCGCGTACAGTCGCGCCGCGACGCCGAGTGTGTCTTCGCCGCCGATCGCGACGAGCGCGTCGAGCTCGGCGGAGCGAAAGTGCTCGAGCACGCGTTCGACGCCACCGTCGAGCCGAAAGGGATTCGTGCGCGTCGTCCCGATAATCGTTCCCCCGCGAGGCAACAAGCCGGAGATCTCCCGCGGCCCGAGCGGCTCGAACAAGCCTTCTACGAGCCCTTTCCATCCCTCGAGCACGCCGACGAGCTCATGCCCACGAACCATCACGCGCCTGCCGACGGCGCGAATAACCGCATTTAAGCCGGGGCAATCGCCCCCGCCGGTGAGCACTCCAACCCGCACGGCGGCAAGCTTATGTGCCGAAGGTGGGGGTCGAACCCACACGGGCCTCGCGGCCCACCGGATTTTGAGTCCGGCGCGTCTGCCAGTTCCGCCACTTCGGCGCGGGAGCATGGTAGCCCGATGCGCCCGGTCCAACTTCGCAACACAGTGCACGTCATAGCTAGTTGCGGCGGCCCTTCAAGGGGTTGATACTGCCGCTCGAGGATCCGAATCGAGAAGGAGGAGGCGTGAGGAAACGGCTGTTAGCAGTATCGTTGCTTGCCGTCGTGGCTGTCCTGGCAGTCGTGGCGGCGAGCGCAGGCGGAATTCTGAAATCCAATTCGCAGTCCGCGACGCCACTGCCGTCGGCATCCTGCGGGCCGGTCTATTACAAGGGCAAAGGGAGCCCGAAGTTCCTGATCGCTTCGGACTTGCCGCTGCAAGGGGCGGGTCGCGCGCAGCTCATCGACATGCAGAAGGCGATCCAGTACGTGCTCTCGAGGCAGCACTTCAAGGCGGGCAAGTACACGGTCGGCTATCAGGCCTGTGACGACTCGACTCCCGAGACCGGCGCTTGGGATGCGGGCAAATGCACGTCGAACGCGAGGGCGTATTCAGCAGATTCGTCGCTGCTCGGCGTGCTCGGCACCTTCAACTCGGGCTGTGCGAAGCTCGAGGTCCCGCTTCTGAACCGGGCGCCCGGCGGTCCGCTGGGAATGCTCAGCGTCGCGAACACGAACGTCGGCCTGACGCATACGGCGCCGTGGACGTCACCTGGAGAACCGGGGATCTACTACCCCACGGGGAAGCGTAACTATGTCCGTGTTGCGGCCAGTGACGACTATCAGGGGCCGGCGGCTGCAACGCTCCTCCTGAGCAAGGCGTTCAAGCTGGCTCAGGGCAAGAAGTTCGCCCCGATTCACGACGTCTACATCCTCCACGACAACCAGACCTTCGGGAAGGGAGTCGCCGAGGGGTTCAGGTTCAAGGCGGAGCAGCTCGGCATCAAGGTCCTCGGCTTCGAGCCGTGGGATGCGAAGGCGACGAGCTACGAGGCGCTTGCGAACCGGATCAAGGCCACGAACGCCGACGCCGTGTATCTCGGCGGCATCGTCTGCAACAACGGGGCGAAGCTGCTGAAGGACCTCCGCGCGGTGCTCGGCCCGGGCCCGGTCTTCGTGGGCCCGGACGGTTGGACGCCGTACTCCGCGACCCTGGCAGCGGGCTCGGCGGCGCAGGGCATGTACGTCAGCTACGCAGGCCTGCCGCTCGAGAAGCTCCCGCCGACGGGCAAGGCCTTCATCAGGTCGTTCAAGAAGTACCTCGGTACGTCGCAGCTCCCGCCTCCGTACTCCGTGTACCAGGCGCAGGGCGCCCAGATCATGCTTAGCGCGATCGCCAGGTCCAACGGCACCCGGGCATCCGTGACGAGCCAGCTGTTCAAGACGCGCGTCAAGAACGGCATCATGGGAACGTTCCACTTCGACAAGAACGGCGACATCGTGCCGACGAAGGCGATCAGCTTCGACCAGCTGCGAGGAAATACCGGTGTGCCGGTGTTCGCAGTGATCCTCAAGGTCAAGGGTTGAGGCTCGGCTAGCCCGTAGCAGCTGGATTCGACTGGGGAAGGGCTTTAGGGTCCTTCCCCAGTCGTTAGAGGAGGCGGATCTGGCCACCGAGGCTCATGCGGCACAGCCCGTCAAGGCGAGGCGGGATCTCGGAGCGATTGCGAGCCGGGTTTTTGGCTGGACCCTGCTGGGCTTGGTTTTCGTTTGGCTCGTCGTCAACCTAGTCAAGACCCCGGACGACTTCGGCCGGATCCTCCTTATCGGCGTCTCACAGGGCGCGCTCTACGCGCTGGTCGCGCTCGGATACACGCTCGTCTACGGCATCCTCGAGCTGATCAACTTCGCACACGGGGACGTGTTCATGCTCGGCGGCATGCTCGCGGCCACGATCGCGCTGCAGGGCTTCGGCATGAACGTTCAGCAGTCGCCCAGCCTCGGGATTCTGATCGCCGCGATGCTCGTCTCGCTCGTGGCGGGCATGGCCGGCTGCGGCCTGCTCAACGTCGTGATCGAGAGGGTGGCCTACAAGCCCCTACGCGGGGCGCCGCGCCTGGCTCCGCTGATCACGGCGATCGGCGTGTCGTTCATTCTCGAGAACGTCGCGATCGTCTGGAAAGGGACGCGGTCGGTCAATGTCCCAGCAAACGATTTCTCCGCGGGGAACGGCCACCAGATCTTCAAGATCGGCAAGGTCGTCTACACCTGGGACCGGCTGTTCGTGATCCTCGTTACGGTTCCCGTGCTGCTCGGGCTCATGTGGCTCGTCCAGGCGACGCGGCAAGGGAAGGCGATGCGCGCGACGGCGCAGGACAAGGACGCCGCCGCGATGATGGGCATCGACGTCGATCGGACCATCTCCTTCACGTTCCTCGTCGCCGGCGCTCTTGCCGGCGCGGGTGGAACGATCTTCGCCTTTTACGCAACGTCGATCACCTTCTACACAGGCTTCCAACTCGGGCTCTTCGCGTTCACGGCGGCGGTGCTCGGAGGAATCGGCAATCTCCCGGGCGCGGTGCTGGGCGCGCTCATTATCGGGTTAGTCCAAGCGTTCAGCGATGGACTCGGCTGGCATAGCCCGGGTTCGGGGTGGACCGAGGCCGTTGTCTTCGCGATCCTGATCACGATCCTCGTCTTCCGGCCGCAGGGGATTCTCGGCGAGCGAACACCGGAGGGCGGCTAGATGAAGGCCGGGAGGTCCTGGAGCGACCTGCCGCTCATCGTGCGCCGCGGCATCTGGGCGCTGCTCTGTATCGCGCTGTTCGTCGTCGGCATCGCGACGAACAAGCTGCAACAGTCATCCGAGGTCTACACCCTCCTCGTCGCGTTCCTCGTCCTCTTGCTCTGGCGCCCGCTGGTCGCGGGTTTTTGGCCCGGGCTGGAACGCGCAGGCGTGCGCGATCCGAAGCGGCGCTGGCAGGGACAGCCGCCGTTGCTTCAGCGTGCGGTACCGCCGGTGATCATCGCGGCAGTCGTGATCCTGGCCGCGTGGGCCGGCGGCAAGCCACCCGATTCCGCGCTGCTCGTGCTGCTCGCGATCACGTACGTGCTCTACCTGCTGCCCCGGCGCATCAGCCGCGTCGCGGTCCCCGTGACGATATTTGCGCTCGCCGTCGCTTACCCGTACTTCATCCAGCAGACCGATTACCACCGGTTCTTGTTCACGGTGCCCGTGTTCAACGCGTTTCCGAGCATGGACACGATGGTCGCGATGATCATCTTCGCGATGATGGCGATCGGCCTGAACATCGTCGTCGGTTACGCCGGCCTGCTCGATCTCGGCTACGTCGCCTTCTACGCGATCGGCGCCTACACCGCGGCCTGGCTCGCCTCCCCGAAGTGGGCTGACCACAAGGTCAACTTCGACCTTGGGTCCGTCGCGGAGAAGGACATCCTGAAGGTCGGCGGCATTCACATGAGCATCTGGCTCGTCCTGCCCATCGCCGGCCTGCTGACCGCGCTCGTCGGCGTGATCATCGGATTACCGACCCTGCGCCTCCGCGGGGACTACCTTGCGATCGTCACGCTCGGCTTCGGGGAGATCGTCCACGTCGCCGCCGTCCAGGGGGACAACCTCGGCGGCTTCAACCTGACGGCCGGTCCTCCCGGGATCAATCCGATCGATCCGCCCGGCTTCGGCCATTGGTTATCGAGCCACGTCGGGGTCCCGGTTAGCTACCTGCGCGAGCAGGGCACCTACGTGAACTTCGTGACCCTCATGTTCTGGTCCGCGCTTGCGCTGCTGCTGTTCACGATCTTCTGCACCCTCCGGCTGCGCGACTCGCGGCTCGGCCGAGCTTGGATCGCGATCCGCGAGGACGAGACCGCTGCGGCGGCAATGGGCATCCCGCTGATGCGCACGAAGACGTGGGCCTACGCGTCGGGAGCTTTTTTCGGGGGCGTCGCAGGCGCCTGGTTCGCGACGATCAAGACAGGGGTCTTCCCGGACGACTTCTTCTTCAACATCTCGATTCTGCTCGTCTCGATGGTCATCCTCGGAGGGATGGGCAATGTCTGGGGCGTGCTCGCCGGCGCGGCCTTTCTCGAGTACCTCAACTTAGAGGGGATCGCGAACTTCAACGGCTGGATGAACAGCCACGTGCTCGTCTGCGACCCGAGCAAGCAGAATCCGTCGTCGGTCGTCAGCGGTGGATGTCTGAACGCGCCGCTCATCACGTTCGGGATCTACGGCGCGATCATCGTGCTCACGATGCTTCTTCGCCCTCAGGGGTTCTTCCCCGAGGAGCGGCGCAAGCTGGAGTTCGAGACCGGCGTCCACGACACTCCGATTCAGGACGTCGAAGCGTGACCGACAACATTCTCGTCGCCCAGGCGCTCCGCAAGGAGTTCGGCGGGCTGCTCGCCGTCGACGACGTCGACTTTACGATCCCGCGCGAGTCAACTGTCAGCCTGATCGGCCCGAACGGCGCCGGGAAGACGACGTTCTTCAACATGCTGACGGGCGTCTACAAGCCGACCAGCGGACTGGTCGTATTCGACGGCGAAGACATCACGGGCCGGCCACCACACGCGATCACTCAACGAGGCATCGGCCGCACGTTCCAGAACATCCGGCTCTTTCAGCAGATGTCCGCGCTCGAGAATGTGCTCGTCGGCATGCACGCGCGTCTGAAGGGAGGAGTCGTCGCCGGCATTCTGCGCACCCCGCGCAACAAACGCCAGGAGCGTGAGGCGCGCGAGAAGGCGGAGGATCTTCTCGCCTACTGCGGGCTCAAGGGCCGCGGCGAGGTGTACGCGCGCAACCTCCCGTACGGGGACCAGCGCAGGCTCGAGGTCGCGCGGGCGCTGGCGACGGAGCCGAAGCTGTTACTCCTCGACGAGCCGACAGCAGGGATGAACCCGCAGGAGACTCTCGACTTCGTCGCGTTCGTCCACCGGCTGCGCGAGGAGCGCGGGCTGAGCGTGCTGCTGATCGAGCACGACATGCGCGTCGTGATGGGGGTGTCGGATCGAGTGACGGTGCTCGACTACGGCGCGAAGATCGCAGAGGGGCCACCGAATGACGTTCAGAAGGACCCGGCAGTGATCGAGGCTTACCTCGGAACAGGAGCTCTTGCGAGTGGCTAGCGAAACCGTTCTCAACGTCGACGACATCCACACCTTCTACGGCCCGATCGAGGCCCTGAAGGGCATCTCGCTCGAGGTGCGGGAGGGTGAGATCGTGACGCTGATCGGCGCAAACGGCGCCGGGAAGACGACGACGCTCCGGTCGATCAACGGTCTCAATCATCCGCGGCGGGGACGAATCGTCTTCGCGGGCAAGGACATCACCAAGACGCCCGCCCACGAGGTCGTCAAGGGCGGCATCTCCCAATCGCCCGAAGGACGAAAGCTCTTCCCGCGCATGTCCGTGCTGGAGAACCTCGAAATGGGCGCCTTCCAGCGCAGCGACCGCGCAGCGATGCAGGAGGACATGGACCGCGTGTTCACCCTCTTCCCGCGGCTCGCGGAACGGAAGACGCAAAAGGCGGGAACGCTCTCAGGCGGCGAGCAACAGATGTGTGCCATCGGACGCGCACTGATGGCACGGCCGAAGCTGCTGCTCCTTGACGAGCCGTCGATGGGCCTTGCGCCGATCTTCGTGGAGAAGATCTTCGAGATCGTGAAGGAGATCAACGAGCAGGGGACGCCGATCCTGCTCGTCGAGCAGAACGCGCTGATGGCGCTCGACCTCGCCGACCGCGGCTACGTGCTCGAGACGGGGCGGATCGCGCTCGCGGACAAGGCCGACGCGCTCAAAGAAAACGAGGACGTGCGCAAGACGTACCTCGGCATCGCCGAATAAGTCCGGCTACAAAATCTTCGACAGAAAGCGCTTCGTCCGCTCTTCCGTCGGAGCGGTAAAGAAGTGCTCCGGCGTGCCCACCTCGATGATCACGCCCTCGTCCATCATCACGACACGGTCGGCGGCCTCGCGCGCGAAGCCCATCTCGTGCGTGACGACGATCATCGTCATGCCTTCGTGCGCGAGCTCCTCCATCACCGTCAGCACCTCCCCGATCGTCTCCGGATCGAGCGCGCTGGTCGGCTCGTCGAAGAGCATCAGCGTGGGCTTCATCGCGAGGGCACGCGCAATGGCGACGCGCTGCTGCTGTCCGCCGGAGAGCTTGCCCGGGTAGACGTTCCGTTTGTCCGCTAGCCCCACGCGCGCGAGCAGCCGCTCGCCGTCTGCGATCGCTTCGTTCTCGGCCGCGCAGCGCACCTTGACCGGCGCCTCGATGATGTTCTCCAACGCGGTCTTGTGCGGGAAGAGGTTGAACCGCTGGAAGACCATGCCGATCTCTGTCCGTTGAGCGGCGATGTTCTTCTCGCTGTCCTCGACGAGCTTGCCGTTGCGCTGGCGGTAGCCGATCAGGTGGCCGTTGACCATGATCCGGCCGCCGTCGATCTTCTCGAGGTGGTTGATACACCGGATGAATGTCGTCTTGCCCGATCCGGAGGGCCCGATGATGCAAACGGTCTCGCCCTTGTGAACGTCGAGTGAGACTCCCTTGAGGACGTGCAGGCGGCCGAAGTGCTTCTGCACGTCCTCTGCATGCATGATCGGATCGCTCAACGCGCGCCTCGGGCCCAGGCCTGCATCGGCGTCCACGCGGCGACGAGACGCTCACGGAAGCTGATCTCGTCGCCGCGTTCGCTGGCCGCCAGACGGCGCTCGATCGACGCCTGGATGACGCTCCACACGCCCGTCAGGATGAGGTACCAGAACGCCACGGCCAGGAAGTACTCAACCGGCTGGAACGTCTGGGAATAATGAATCTCGGCGTCCGCGAACATCTCGTAGACGCCGATCGTGAAGACGAGCGACGTCGTCTTCAGCATGTTGTTGAACTCGTTCCCGAGCGGCGGGACGATCACCCGCGCGGCTTGGGGCAGGACGATGCGCCGCATCGCGAGGGGGTAGCGCATGCCAAGCGACTTCGCGGCCTCCATCTGGCCGGGATCGATCGAGTCGATCCCGGCACGGATGATTTCCCGCATGTACGCGCCTTCGTTGATGCCGAGCGCGAGGATCCCGGCGACGATCGCGCCGTCGATGTGCGCGAAGCCGAGATTGAGCGTGTTCGGGATGAGTGTGAACCCGAGCAACAGGTTCGCGCCGTAGTAGACGAAGAAGATCTGCACGAGCAGCGGCGTCCCTCGAAAGAGCAGGACGTAGAGACCCGATATGAAGCGAAACGGAAAGAACTTCGACGCTCGCATCAACGCGGCGACCAGACCGAGCAGCACACCCATGACCTGAGCGATGACCGCGATGTAGACGGTCGTGTACATCGCCCGGAAGAAGACGTGGTCCGGGTGGAAGATCCGCTGCCATATGACGTGCCAGTCGAGCGATGCGAGTACGGCCATATCGCTACTTGAGCAGCGTTACCGCATGCGTCATTCCCCACTTGGCGACGATCTTCTTCATCGTCCCGTTCTTGTACAGCGCGTTGATCGCGTTCTGCACCTTTCCCTTCAGGGAATCGTGCTTCCGGATCGCGATCCCGATCGGAATCGGGTTGATCGGCGTGCCGCCGACGGCGAACGACTTGTCCTTCGACACGTAGAAGACGACGACGGGCGAGTCGCCGAAGTAGGCGTCGACCTTCCCGGCCTTCAGCGCCGCCGCTGCGTCGGTGTCCTTGGGGAACGTCTTGATCGAGATGCCCTTCTTCCCCTGCTTCTTGAGCTTCGCCGACTGCTGCGCCAGGAAGTCGCGGTTGGTCGTACCCGACTCGACCGAAATGCTCTTCCCGGCGAGGTCGGAGAGCTTCGTGATGTGCTCGGGATTGCCGTGCTTCACCATGATGGATTGCCCGACCTTGAGGTAGTCGACGAAATCGACCTGCTTCCGCCGCTGCGCGGTGTCGTTCATGCCGCTGATGATCGCGTCGCAGTGCTTCGTCATGAGCGCCGGGATGATCGAGTCGAAGACGGTGTTCTTGAACGAAGCGGTCTTGCCGAGCATCTTCGACACGTCGGTGGCGATGTCGATGTCCGAGCCGACCGGCTTCGTGCCCTGGAAGGATTCCTCAGGCGGGTAGCTGATGTCGACACACCACGTGAGCTTGCTCGACGACGCCGCGGTGCTCTGCGCCGCGTTCGCAGTCGTCGCCGTCAACGCCACGGCAAGCGTCAAGAGCGCGAAGAGCGCTGTGATCGAGGGCCGGGATCCCATCTCAATGTCCTTTCGTCGTGGGGTCGTGCGGATCGTAACGCGCACACTCAGGGGGCACGGCTTCTACTGAGACGTCACACGCAGGGGGAAGTAGGGCGGGGCCAGCAGGAACCCGACGCGCGGCGGGCGGTCGGCCCAGCCGCGCACCATGGTCAGGGCTGCACCGAGTCCGTGTGTGGGCACGAAGCCGAGACTCCGCGCCGCGGTCGCATCACGACAGCCGGCGACGAGGACGTTGCCGAGCTGCGAGAGCGGCGGCGCGCAGCCCGACCAGTCGACGAACGGCAGCAGTGGATGGACCGTGCGGCCCGCGCGGTACGAGTCGAGCGCGCGCGAGTCGGCGAGGGCCCCCTCCTCGGCCCGCGCCAGCGCCGCCGGATCCGGTCCGCTGCGCGCCGCCGCGAAGAGCGCGCGGTACGGCTGCTGCGTCGGATGTGCGAACCGTCGCTGGAAACGGCTGAGCAGGATCGCCGTCCCTCCGTCGCGCAACGGAAACGCGTCGCGCCACAGGCGCAAGGCAAGGCCGAGCCCGAGCGACGCGACGAGCAGCGGATTCGGTCGTTCGCGCGGCAGGTGCGGTGTCGTGCGCGGGATGCCGATGCAGATCGCGTCGAGCTCACCGTGGAGCACCGTGCTGCGCAGCTCGACGCCGCGCAACAACGCTTCGGCGTGCGCGACTGAGGGCGGTCCCGCGAACGCCGCTGCCGCAGATCGCTCGAGCGGCAGCGAGCGCAGTATGGCCGCGCGCAATCCGCCGGGAATCGCGGAGAAGAGGTGTCGAAACGGGGATCCTGCGATCCGTTCCAGCGCTTCGGTTTCGTATGGGTAACCGCGCGCAGCGCCGCCGGCGCGCGGATGATTGAGGACGAGCGACGCGCCGATCAGCGGCACCCGTCGCGCGAGCGCACGCTCGATCGCGAGCGCGGTGCGCCAGCCCTCCGAGGCGGACGTCTCGAGCAGCGACCAGGCACCGGCCGAGCGCAGCGCTTCGCTTCCTGCGGCCCCGACCAGCGCACCGGGGCCGCCGTGCAGGACGGTCTCCGCCGCCGTGACGACGACGACGATGTCCGTCTCGACGAGCGCGCGATGAATGCGCAGCTGATGCGATCGCCCGTCCTCGAGCGCGATGAGATCGTCGCGCTCGACGTCGTGCACCTCGACGTGGCCGTGGAAGTGGCGCGCGAATTCCGGCGAGACGAGGCTCGACAGCAGCTCGTTCCCGGCCCGGCGGGCGAGGCCTCCTGCCACGAACAGCGTCTGGTAGCCGCTCGGGATGCCGAGGCGCTCGAGCTCGACGACCGCCGCCGCAATCGCCTCCTGCCGAGGGTCGCGTTCGCTCCCGGGGATCGGCAGAGACGGCGGCTCGACGATGATCGTCGCCCGGGCCGCGGAGCGGGGAACGAGCGCCTCGAGCGGCGGGCCCGCCAGTGGAAAGCGCAGGGCGTCGCGGACGGCAGCCCGAACGTCGGCAATCGCCTCCGCGGGCGGGGGCGGTCGCAGCGTGACCGCGTCGTCGTCCGGCGAGACCACGACGAGCCGCGTTCCGGCGAGCAGCGGCACCTTGGACATGCGGTAGTCAATACTTGAACCGTGCAGCGAAGGTGGGACGGCGACGAGCGGGGAACCGGAATCGCCGGCGGCGAATCGCACGTACCGCATGTGCGCCGGCTGCTCGAGGCGCTGGAGGCCCCGGACTGGGTCGCCGAGGAGCCGGAGCTCCATCTCAGGCCGCACCTCGAGCACGTGGCGCTCTCGCTTGGCTTCGGCCTTCGCGGCACGGCGCTGGACGGCGCGACGTACGAGCTGCGGTTGACGTGGCTCGGCGAGAAAAGCCGGGGCCCAATTCGCCGTGCCGCCTACGCGCTGATCGGCTCTGTCGCCGAGGAATCGACGCACGTGGCCGAGTGGGTCGACGAGGACGCGGTCGTCTTCGACGTCGCGACCGGCAATGTCGGGACCACGCCGTTCGCGCCGCACGGCCATCTCCTGCGGCTCCGAATCCAGACCGGCTCTGGCCCCTAGACTCGCCGTATGTCCCCGAAAACCCTGACCGGAGCCGAGCTCGACCTCGACGACGCGCCCGCGCGCGACGCGGAGCTCTTCCTCGTCGACGGCAACAACCTCGCATACCGCGCGTTCTTCGCGCTGCCCGAGGAATTGGCGACGACGGAGGGCTTCCCGACCAACGCCCTCCTGGGCTTCACCAACATGCTCTTCAAGCTGCTCTCCGACTACCGGCCGAAGGGGGTCGCGGTCGCGTGGGACACGCGCGCCGTCCATCGGCATGAGCTGTCCGAGGAGTACAAGTCCGAGCGGCGGCCGATGCCGGACCTGCTCGGCGAGCAGTTCCCGTACTTCCGGCCGATCGTCGAGGCGTTCGGCTACCGCAACCTCGAGTTCGAGGGCTGGGAGGCGGACGACGTCATCGCCACGCTGGCGACTCGAGCCGACGAGGAGGGGATCAGGACGTGCGTCGTCTCGACCGACCGAGATGCGTTCCAGCTGGTCTCGGACAACGTCGTCTTGATGATGACCCCGCGCGGCGTCGCGGACGTGAACGTCTACACCCCCGGGCGCGTCGAGGCGCGTTATGGCGTGCGACCGGACCAGGTACCGGACTTCATCGGGCTCAAGGGCGACACGTCCGACAACATCCCAGGCGTCCCCGGCATCGGCGACAAGACCGCCGGACAGCTGATCGCGCAGTACGGCTCGTTGGAGAACGTGCTCGAGCACGCGGACGATCTCTCACCCGCGCGGCGCAAGAACATCACCGAACACGCGGACCAGGCGCGGCAGTCGAAGGAGCTCGCGACGATGCGGCGCGATCTCGACCTCGAGTGCGATCCCGCGCAGCTCGTCCTGCAGCCGCCGGACCGCTCCCAGCTGAGGGAGATGTTCCGGCGCTTCGAGTTCCGCGGCCTGCTCTCGCGCGTCGACCAGCTGGACGAAGCGGTGCCGGCGATGCCGATGCGCGTCGAGGGCACGGAGGTGCCGTGGCGTGAGGGTGAGTTCCCGGCAGTTCGGACGCGAGCTGCGCTTGCAATCGAGGACGACCGCTTCGCGCTCGCAACCGACGACGGCGTCGTCGTCGGGGCGTGGCGGCCCGAGTTGGCCGCGTCGATCCCGGACGGGGTGCTGATCGCGCACGACTTCAAGGCGCTGCCGCGTCTGACGATGCAACCCGCCGAGGACACGATGATCCTCGCGTACCTGATCGAGCCGGGGCGTGCCTCCTACGAGCTCGACGATCTCGCTCGAGAGTACGGCGTCGAGCCGATTCCCGCGCCGGTGACCGACGAGGAGACGGCGGCGCTCGTCCGCCACGCAGAGATTCCTCGACGGCTCGCGCCGGTGCTGCTCGACCGCGTGCGCGAGCGCGAGCAAGAGCACCTCTACCGGGAGATCGAGCTGCCGCTGACTGCGGTGCTCGCGGCGATGGAGGACGCCGGTGTCAAGATCGACACGTACCGGATGGGCGAGATCACCGCGCGGCTCGCCGATCGAGTCGAAGAGCTCGAGTCGAAGGCATACGAGCTTGCCGGCGAGGAGTTCATGCTCGGCTCGACGCAGCAGGTCGCGCGCATCCTGTTCGAACAGTTGAAGCTCACGCCCGGCCGCAAGGGCAAGACCGGCTACTCGACCGACACGCGCGTCCTCCGGTCGATCCGGCACGAGCATCCGATCGTCGAAGTGATCGAGGAGTGGCGTGAATACTCGAAGCTGCTGAACACGTATCTCGGGCCACTGCCTTCGCTGATCTCGGAAACGGACGGAAGGCTCCATACGACGTTCAACCAGACCGTCGCTTCGACCGGCCGCCTCTCGACGACGAATCCGAATCTGCAGTCGATTCCGATCCGCACCGAGATCGGGAAGGAGATTCGCTCCGCATTCGTCGCCGAGCAGGGCTCGAGGCTGCTGTCTGCGGACTACTCGCAGATCGAGCTGCGGATCCTCGCGCACGTGAGCGGTGAGCCGAAGCTGCGCGAGGCGTTCGCGCGCGCCGAGGACATCCACACGGCGACCGCGGTGGAAGTGCTCGGCAAAGATCCCGCGGAGTTGACGAGCGGCGACCGCTCGATCGCGAAGATGATCAACTTCGGGATCGTCTACGGGATCTCTTCGTACGGCCTGTCCGAGAATCTCGAGATCTCGCGCGAGCAGGCGCAACAGTACATCGACGCGTACCTCGCGCGCTTCCCGTTCGTGCAGGACTTCATCGAGCGGACGATCGAGCAGGCGAAGCGCGACGGCTACGTGACGTCGCTGCTCGGCCGTCGGCGCCCCGTTCCCGAGATCCGCGCTTCGAATCGCCAGACGCGTTCGCTCGGCGAGCGCCTTGCCGTCAACTTCGTGATGCAGGGCTCGAACGCGGACATCATCAAGGTGGCGATGATCAACATCCATCGCCGCCTGCGGGAGGAAGGACGCAGCGCGAAGCTCGTCCTCCAGGTGCACGACGAGCTGCTTCTCGAGGTGCCCGACGCGGAGATCGGGCCTGTCAAGGAGCTCGTGCGCGAGGAGATGACGAGCGCGTATCCGCTCGATCCGCCGCTCGCCGTGGAGATCGGCGCCGGGGACGATTGGCGCGAAGCCAAGGACTAACCATCCGCGATCCGCGGCGTCGGACTTCGCTGGGTACACTGACCGGCCGCTGATGGCAACCGAGCAAACAGAGACGAGAACAGCAGGCGACGGCGTCTGGACGACCGGTCCGGACGGCGAGCTGATCCCGGATTACGAGTCCACCTTCCCCACGATCAACGAGGGCGAGGTCGTCCACGGCAAGGTCGTGCGGGTCGACAAGGACGAGGTGCTCGTCGACATCGGCTACAAGTCCGAGGGCGTCATCCCGGTCTCGGAGCTCTCGATCCGGCGCTCGATCAACCCCGCCGACGAGGTCTCGATCGGCGACGAGATCGACGCGCTCGTGCTGACGAAGGAGGACGCCGAGGGTCGGCTGATCCTGTCGAAGAAGCGCGCTCGCTTCGAGATGGCGTGGAAGGCGATCGAACGCGCAGCCGAATCCGGCGAGCCGGTCATGGGCCGCGTGATCGAGGTCGTCAAGGGCGGATTGATTCTCGACCTTGGCGTCCGCGGCTTCCTGCCGGCGTCGCTCGTCGACATCCGCCGCGTGCAGGATCTCGACGAGTTCATGGGCCAGGAGCTCCGCACGAAGGTGATCGAGCTCAACCGCTCGCGCAACAACGTCGTGCTCTCGCGCCGCGCCGTGCTCGAGGACGAGCGCAAGGAGATGCGGCAGGCGATCCTCGACCGGCTCAACCCCGGCGACGTCGTCGACGGCACGATCTCCAACATCGTCGACTTCGGCGCGTTCGTCGACCTCGACGGGATGGACGGGCTCATCCACATCAGCGAGCTCTCGTGGTCGCACGTCAACCATCCGTCGGAGGTGCTCGACATCGGCCAGCACGTGAAGGTGAAGGTGCTCGACATCGACCGCGAGCGGCAACGGATCTCGCTCGGACTGAAGCAGACACAGACGGATCCGTGGCAGCAGGTGCTCGAGCAGCACAAGCAGGGCGACATCGTGGAAGGGCGCGTCACGAAGGTGGTCACGTTCGGCGCGTTCGTCGAGATCCTCCCCGGAGTGGAGGGGCTCGTGCACATCTCGGAGCTGGCAAACCATCACGTTGAGAATCCCCGGGAGGTCGTGTCGCAGGGCGACACGGTGCGTGTGCTCATCCTCGAGGTCGACGCCGAGCGCCGCAGGCTTTCGCTTTCGCTCAAGCGCGCGCAACCGGACGCCGCAGTGGAGGCGGACGAACCGATTCAGGGCACGCCGCATCTCGACCTGTCGGAAGACGTCTTTACCGACGCCGAGGCCGCGCCAGAAGCGCCGCCACTCGAGACTCCGGCTGCGGCGGACGAGCAGACCGAACCACCCGGCGCTGACGAGCCCAGCTAAGCCCGTAACGGTCGCGATCACCGGCGGGATCGGCGCGGGCAAGACAGAAGCGCTGCAAGCGTTCGCTCGTCACGGCGCGGCCACGAGCTCGAGCGACGAGATCGTCCATCGCCTCCTTCGCGAGGACGACGAGGTGCACGAGGCGCTGCGCGCGCGCTGGGGGGAAGACATCATCGGCGCTGACGGAGCAGACCGGGCGGCGATCGCCACGATCGTCTTCAACGAGCCGGAAGAGCTCGCGTGGCTCGAAGCGCTGCTCCATCCGAAGGTCGTGCAGGAATACCTTGCATGGCGGAAAAGGCAGACCGCTCCGCTGCTCGTGACCGAGGTGCCGTTGCTCTACGAGACAGGAGGCGAAACGCGGTTCGACAGGGTCGTGGTGATCACGGCGCCGCAACAGGTTCGAGCGGAGCGGGCGAATGTGGCAGCCGACACACGAGAACAGCGGCTGATCCCGGATGAGGAGAAGAAACGGAGAGCGGACTTCGCATACGTGAACGTCGCGGGGCTCGAGGAGCTCGACGCGTTCGTCGCCGACGTCGTGGCGCAGCTCCTGCGATGACGGTCGGCAGGACCGCGCTGAAACGCGCGCTCGCGATGGCGATCGTGGTCGGGCTCGCGGCAGAGACGATCGCGAGCTTGCAGTCGGCGAAGCCGGGCTGGTGGGAGCGGCTCTGGTATCCGCTCAGCTACGAACAGATCATCCGCGGTCACGCAAGGCACTACGACCTCGATGCGGCGCTGCTCGCTGCGGTCATCTACCAGGAGTCGAAGTTTCATCCGTCCGCTCGGTCGAAATCGGGTGCGCTCGGCTTGATGCAGCTCCTGCCGCAGACCGCCGAGGGCATTGCGGTGCACACGGGCGGCAGCGCGTTCCGCGTCAGCGACCTCTACAACCCTGAGATCAACGTCCGCTACGGCGCGTGGTACCTGCACCATCTCGAGCAGAAGTACGGCGACGAGCGGACCGCGCTCGCGGCCTATAACGCCGGGCAGGAGAACGTTGACCAGTGGCGCGCCGAAGGTCGTGGAATCGTCTTCCCCGAGACGCGTGCGTACGTCAGTCGCGTCGAGGAGTTGCGCGGCATCTACCGCCGGGCGTACGCAAAGGAGCTGGGCTACTAGGGCTTGTGCGGCGTCGCCGGGCAGCCGGTCTCGGTGGCAGCCTGATTGAAGACGGTGAACCGCTGGCTGAGCGAGCTCGCATTGCCCTTGATGTCCTCGGCGCGCACCGTCACCTGATACACGCCGTTCAGCAACGATCGCGTGTCGATCCCCGACGGTGTGAGGTTGTAGAGGAGGCGGCCGGGCATCAGGCCGAACTGGCGCGGGCCGAAGCGGGGTGCGTTCTGATACGTCCCGCGTGCGTACACGCTCCAGAAGTCGCGGTTGAGCGGCAGCGTGCTTCGGAAGTCGGCGACGTTGAGAGGGCCGGCCATCACCTCTCCGGTATTCAGGCTTCGCAGCGTCCAGGTGACGAGCGCCGGGGCGACCGGAAAACCGGCGAACGATCCGGGCACCTTCAGCGGTGGCGTGTCGTAGTCCTGGGAGATGATCGAGATCCGCCCGCAGATGCCCAGCGGGTCAACGGGGTCGAGCGTGTCGAACTTGCGGAACACGATCGACGCGACGGTCGGCCGTGTCTTGTCTCGGTATGGCGCGACTCCGCCAGGCGCGAGCGGATTCCAGATCTTCGTGCCGCGGAGCTCGCTCAGATGGACGTGGCCGTAGCTCTTGGTGATGTAACCGAGCACCGTCTTTTGCGCGATCACCTGCGTGTCGTCGAGAACGGCGGCCGACACGTGGTAGTACTGGAAGGTCCGACCTTGCCCGGTTTCGACCACCATCTCGTCCGGATTGAGGATGTGCACGGTCCCCGACATCACCGGGTACACGGGCGTTCCGTCCGGCGCCGCAATGTCGATCCCATTATGAAAGGAGAAGTCGCCCGGCCCATCGATGCCGTTGTCGAAGAAAGAGAGATCGAAGAGCGTGCGCGGATCGCCGAAGTTCGCGCGGATGGGGTGCTGCTTGCGGAACGGCTTGACGGGCCACGGATACGCCGTCGCGGACGCGGCCGCGCAGAGCGCCAGCAGGCAGACGAGGATGAGGAGCGGGAGGGGGTAGCGCACGGCTCGTTAGACGGGTCGGCCCGGCCCAAGGTTAGCCGGGCCGACCGACGGCGATTGGATCAACCGTTGAGCCAGGAGGCGCGGTTGTGGACGCTGAACACCTGCAAGGCCGAGCCGTGGTTGCCGGCCGTGTCATAGGCGGTGACCACTAGTTCGTAGGCGCCGTCCGGGAGCCGATGCGTGTTGAACGAGGCTGAGAGCTTGTAGAGGTACACACCGGGCTGGAACCAGTAGCGGTGTGCGCCCATCGGCACGAAGTTCTGGTGCGTGCCGCGTGCGTAGCTGTGCCACATATCGCTCGCTGGCAACGAATGGGTGAGGTCCAGCGCCGTCGTCTCCCCGACGACGACTTTGTGCTTCGGCAGGCTCTCCACGTGATACGTCAACCTCGCCGGGGCGACGGGCAGCCCGTGCCAGACCCCGGGGACCGGCATCGACGGCGTGTCGGAGGCGGCCGCGACGATCTTGACGCTTCCATGCAGGTACTCGGGCATCAGTGCGGGGCCGGTATCGGCAGCGCGGAAGCCGATCGCGCCGACGGCAGGCGATGTCGTGTCCTCGTACGGCCCGATGTTGCCGGACGCGAGTGGATTCACCGGTCGACCGTCCTGCAGCTGCGTCAGGTGGACGTGCTCGTAGCCGCGGAACGTGTGCCCGAGCACGGTCTCGTCCTCGGTCACGTGATCGCCCACGCGGACGAGCGGCGTGATGTGCCAGTACTGGAAGGACACACCGCCTCCGGAGTCGACCTCGACCCACTCGTTCGTGACGGTGCGTACGTCGCCCGAGCGAACGGGATACACGGACGTTCCGTCCGACGCCGAGATGTCGATTCCCTGGTGATAGGAGCAGGTGCAGGAGCTCGTGATCAGGCTGTGCATCGTCGGCGGGCCGTGGAACACCGAGCGCGGATCGCCGAAGTTCGCGCGCACGGGATGCTGCTTGTCGAAGGGCTTCACCGGCCAGCCGTACGAGTACGGCCGCGCCTGCTTGGCGGCGGTGAAAACGACGCCGGACGACTCTGCGGTCGGCCGTGAAGCGGTGCTCGAGGCGCCGTAGGCGTATCCCCCGAGGGCGATCGCCGCGGCTCCGAGCAGAAGGCGGATATGTGTGTTGGTAGCCATGCGGCCACCGTCCGGCGAGGCGCCAACGCCGCCCTCAGCGGCCGCCAATCAACCGCTAACGAACGCGATTAGCCGGGGATTAGCGGCCAATCCGATGATTCGCATGTGACGGCGCAGCCGCATCTGTTCACGGCCGACAAAGAGTGTTACAACCGATACATGCACGACTTTCGGATCCTTGGACCGCTGGAAGTGACGGCCGACGGCCAGCCTGTGGTGCTCGGCGGCCAGAAGCTTCGCGCGCTGCTCGCGCTGCTGCTCCTGGATGCGGGTCGCGTGGTCTCGACAGACCGAATCCTGGACTCGCTGTGGGGCGAGCACCCGCCCCGGACGGCGATGACGTCGCTGCAGAACTTCGTCTCCCAGCTCAGGAAACTCCTCGGTCCGGAGGTTCTCGAGACGAAAGCGCCCGGTTACCGCCTGCGGGTCGCGCCCGCGGAGCTTGACTTGAATCGATTCCGTGCGCTCGTCGACGAAGCGCGAACTGCGCCGACCGAGGAGCGGATCGCCAAGCTCAACGAGGCTCTGGCGTTGTGGCGAGGCAGCGCCCTCGCAGATTTCGCGTTCGAGCCGTTCGCCCAGAACGAGATCGCTCGCCTCGAGGAGCTTCGCCTCGGAGCAATCGAGGACCGAATCGATGCAGAGCTCGAGTCCGGCGTCGACGGTGCACTGGTCAGCGAGCTCGAAACGCTGCTCGAGCAACATCCGCTGCGCGAACGTCTACGGGCACAGCTGATGCTGGCGCTGTATCGCTCGGGTCGCCAGGCCGAAGCGCTCTCCGTCTATCAGAACGTGCGACACGCGCTCGCAGACGAGCTCGGGATCGATCCGAGCCCGACACTGCAGAACCTGTACTCCGCGATCCTCCGGCAAGAGCGAGGGCTCGACGCGATTCCCCAGCTCGAGGCCCCGGAAGATCACTTCAAGGAGGTGCTGGACGCGCTTGTTTCCGGGCGCGTCGTTGCCGTGCTCGGAGCTGACGTCGCGGAGCTGGCCGCGACCTTGGCCCAGCGGTTCAATTACCCGTCCGGTAACGCGGGCGCACTCACGCGGGTCGCGCAGTACGTCGCGGTGATGAAGGGATCCGGCCCGCTCTACGACGAGCTTCATGCGCTCCTCGACACCGATTCGACGCCTACGGCGGTCCATCGATTCTTTGCGTCGTTGCCGCCGATTCTGCGCGAGCGAGGCGCACCGCATCAACTGCTCGTTACGACGAGCTACGACGTGGCGCTCGAGCAGGCCTTCGCCGAGGCAGGTGAAGAGTTCGACGTGGTCGCCTACCTCGCCGCCGGTCCTCACCGCGGGCGATTCTGCCATCTCGGACCTGACGGCAAGTACAGGCTCATCGACCTTCCGAACACGTACGTCGACCTTTCACTCGAGAGGCGCACGATCATCCTGAAGTTGCACGGCCAGGTGGACCGGACGAGCGAGCGCAAGTGGGAGAGCTTCGTCGTCACCGAGGACGACTACATCGACTACCTCGCACATGCGGACATCGCGAGCATCGTTCCCGTTGCGCTCGCGGCGAAGTTGCGTCGCAGTCACTTCCTCTTCCTCGGCTACACGATGGCTGACTGGAACCTTCGCGTCGTCCTGAACCGACTCTGGGGAAACGAACCGTTGAGCTATCGCTCGTGGGCGGTCCAGGCGCAGCCGATGGCCTTGGAACGCGAGTTCTGGCGCCGCCGTGACGTCGACGTCTACGAGCTACCGCTCGAGAGCTACGTCACGGCGCTTGCACGTCATGCCGGTGTCGAGCCTGCGGCGGTGGCCGTGTGAATCTCCTGCTCGACGCGCCTGCCAGTCCGTTCAAGGGCCTTGCGCCCTTTGGCGACTCGGACCTCGACGCGCTGTTGTTCTTCGGCCGCGAGCTGGAGCGCGAGATCGTCGTCGCGAATCTCATGGCCTCGCGTTTCACTGTTTTGTACGGGCCTAGCGGCGTTGGGAAAAGCTCTCTGCTCGGCGCCGGGGTTGTGCACGAGGTCCGGAAGATTCCCGATGTAGCGATCGTCGTGTTTTCGACTTGGGCAGGCGATCCGGTCGTCGAGCTCAAGGAGGCGATCGCGGAGACGTGCGATCTCGGCTACTCCGCAGGTTCACTGGCCGACACCCTCACAGCAGCAACTAGCGCGGTTGGCGGCGAGGCCTACGTGATCCTCGATCAGTTCGAGGAGTTCTTCCTCTACCACCGCGGCAAGCACGGGTTCATCGAGGAGGTGGCCGAAGCCGTTCGCCTCGCGCGCCTGCGCGCGAACTTCCTGATCGGCATGCGCGAAGACGCACTTGCGCTGCTCGATGCGTTCAAGCCCTACCTGCCGAGCTTCTTCGCCAACTCACTCCGTCTGGGGCCGCTTGACCGAAAGGCGGGTGAGGCAGCGATCGTCGGCCCCGTAAACGCATACAACGGCCTGATCGACGTTGCGCAACGCGTGGAGCTGGAGCCGGAGGTCGTAACGCAGGTCCTCGACCAAGTTGCGGCGGGAAAGGTCGATCTCGGCCGGGCAGGCCGCGGCTCGGTCGGAAACGGCGGCGTGTTGGAAACGGATCGGATTGAGGCGCCGTATCTCCAACTCGTGCTCGAGCGCCTCTGGCAGGTTGAACGCGGGGCCGGTTCGAACCGTTTGCGCGCGTCTACCCTGCGCGAGCTCGGAGGCGCGGCGCAGATCGTCCAGGATCACCTCGCACGTGCGATGTCGCGCCTTTCCCCGCAGGAGCAAGACGCCGCCGCCGCGATGTACCACCACCTCGTCACTCCGTCGGGGACGAAGATCGCACACGGCGTTTCCGATCTCGCCGGCTACGCGGGAATCGACGAAGCCGAGGCGGCGTCGGTTCTGCAACGGCTCTCCGCGGATCGAATCGTTCGCGCCGGGGAAAACGGTGGCTCTGGGCGATACGAGATCTTTCACGACGTCCTCGCAGACGCCGTGGTCGCGTGGCGCACGCAGCACGAAGCCGATCGTGCTCTCGAGGAACAGCGGAGGGCGGGGGACAAGCGGCACCGCCGGCTGGTCGTCGTCGCCGTGGCCTCTCTCGCTGCCCTCTGCCTCGTCGCCGCGCTTGCCGTGTACGCGCTCGTCCAGCGAAGCGACGCGAGGCATCAGGCGGCGCTTGCCGACGCTCAGCGAGCCGCCGCGCTGCACCAGCAACACGTCGCCGAGCAGGAGAAGGCGGAGGCTCTCCACCAGAAAAACTCGGCGAAGCACGCAGCAGCGGTCGCCCACGAGGCACAACACAAAGAAGAGGCTGCCCAGCAGGAGGCGACGCAGCAGGCTGCGAGCGCAAACGCGCAGCGGGCGATCGCCGAGCAACAGAAGAGTGCGGCCGATGCAGCGCGGCAGCAGGCTCAGGCCAACGCCGATCTGGCCAGGATCCAGGCTGCGCGCGCGACGACGCAACAGCACCTCGCTCAGCGCAACGCGCTACTCGAGCGACGCCAGAAGGGGATCGTGCAGGCGCGTGCATTGCTCGCGAGCGCAAAGGCGCTCCTCGACGAAAACACGGAAGCGAGTCTCAAGGACGCGCTTCGCGCCGTCACGGCCTTCCGTGCTGCTGGGCTCAAGTCCGACCGCGAGCTCGAGTTCACACTTCGTCGTGCGTTCCTCGACCTCAATCTGACCGCTGTTCTTCCCGGCGGCGGCCCGGTGCGCAGCGCAGCCATCAGCCCGGATGGTTCGCGCATCCTCGTTGCGGGCGTGGGCGGCGTTCGGTTGTTCGATCGGGCGCATGGTCTTCGCATGCGCCGTCTGCAGCCGCACCTCCGTGCAGCAAAGGCGATCTTCAGTCCCGACTCGCGCTTGGTCGCGGCCGCGAGCGGGAACGATGTGCAGATCTGGGATGCGGCGACGGGCGTCCCTCTGCACGTGCTCTCGCATCCAGGTGCGGTTCTGAGCCTGGCTTTCTCCCCGGACAACCGCCTGCTCGCAACGGGTAGCGCCGACGGAAAAGCTCGGCTGTGGGATGTCGCAACCGGAAGCGCACTCGCTGAGTTCGCCCACCCGCGCGGCTCGAGGGGGAACGCCGTTCAGATGGTGTCGTTCAGTCCGGACAGCCGACGGCTGATGACGGTCGGAGGAGATCGCTTCGCACGTGTCTTCGACGTCGCCACTCACGAGCAGGTGCTCACGATCAACAACACCGCGCTGATCAACGTCGATCGCTTTAGCCACAACGGGGCCTTCATCGCAACGGCCGGCTCGGACCCGTTCGTGAAGGTTTGGGACGCGGTTACAGGAGCGCCCATTTCAGTGCTGCGTCAGTTGGATGCGATCGACGACGTCGCCTTCAGTCCCGACGACACATTGCTTGCGACCGCCAGCACGCGGGAGACGACCGCACGCGTCTGGGACCTGCAGGAGCGCGCGGCAACGGCGATCTTCACGCGACACCTCAGCGGCGTCCAGTCGGTCTCCTTCACCCCGGACGGAAAGTCGGTTGTGTCGACGGCGCGGGACGACAAGGTCTACCTCTGGGCCGCGGACAGCGGATTCCTGCAGGCCGCATTCCTGGGGCATCACGGGCCCGTCACCGATGCGTCGTTCAGCCCAGACGGGAACACGCTTGTCACCGGAAGCGACGACGGAACGGCCCGGCTCTGGGATGCGGCACGGCAGCCGCCCGCGAAGGAGATCGGAAGTCATAGCGCCGCGGTAAACGCGGTCGCCTTCAGCCCGAACGGTCAGCGCTTGTTGAGCGCCGGTGCCGACAACACCGCGCGGATCTGGGGTCCCGGGAGTAGCGTCGTTACGCTGAGTCACGACGGTCCGGTTACTGCCGGTTCCTTCAGCCGCGACGGCAATACCGTCCTGACCGCGAGCTCTGACAGAACGGCTCGGATCTGGCGCGTACGAGACGGGAAGCTGATCACGACGCTTCCGCACGGCGCCCCGCTGGCGGCAGCGGAGCTTAGTCCGAGTGGTCGCCTCGCCGTCACTGCCGGTAAAGACGGCTCCGCGGAGATCTGGGACGCAAGACGCGGCGTCATGCTTCACCGTTTGGTCCACACGGCTCCCGTGAACGACGCGCACTTCAGTCCCGACGGCTCAAAGATCGTCACGGCCAGCGACGACCGTACGGCCGCGATCTGGCGAGTCTCCGACGGGAAACGACTGCGGACGCTCTCCGGTCACACCGGATCCGTCGTCGCTGCGAACTTCTCGCCGAACGGCAGGTATGTCGCGACGGCGTCTAAGGACGACACAGCGCGCATCTACGATCTGCGATCGGCGAAGGCCCGAGTCTTGGAGGGCCACACAGCAGACCTCACCTCCATTGCTTTTAGTCCCGACTCCTCCATGCTCGCGACGTCGAGCATCGACGACGATGCCCGAGTCTGGAATGTGCGATCGGGCAACCAGATTGCGCTGCTCCGTATCCATTCGGGACCCGTCAGCGACGTCACGTTCAGCAGCGACGGTCGGTGGCTCGCGACCGCGGGACCGGTCGCCGTTGGAATCTGGGAGACACGGAAGACCGGCGCGTGGCCCGCGCGGCCACTGTATCTGGTGCACGGCCCG
>JBKPJA010000017.1:0-3887 GCA_046730515.1 Actinomycetota bacterium
AACCATGACATCGACGATGCTCTGCGCCACGGGATTCTCCGGCCCGATGATCTTCCCCAGCATGAGCTGGCCGTGCTCGGCGACAGCGGTGGGCGGCGGATCGACCGGCTCGTCCACGACCTCGTCGAAAGTTCGGAGCTCGCCGACGACATCGTCCAGAGCGAAGAGGTCGGCGGCGCAATGCTCGCCCTGCGCAGCTTCATGTTCGAGCAGGTCTACCTGGCGCCGCAGGCCCGCAGCGAGCACGATCGAGCGAGCCGCACCGTTCGGGCGATCGTCGACGAGCTGGCGGAGCGCGGCGAAGAGCCCGAAGCGATCGTGACCTTCGTCTCCGGTATGACCGATCGATTCGCACTCGAGTATGCGGAGCGGATCAGCCGGTAATGGCGCGGATCAAGGACGCGTCCGTCGAGGAGGTCAAGGCTGCGGCCGACATCGTCGCGGTCGTCTCGGGGCGGGCGCCGCTGCGGAAAGCCGGAGCCCGTTACGTCGGGCGTTGTCCGTTCCACGAGGAGCGAACGCCGAGCTTCTCCGTCAATCCAACCGACAAGCTCTACTACTGCTTCGGCTGCGGCGCGAAGGGCGACGTGATCACGTTCGTCCGGGAGACAGAGCAGCTCGATTTCGCAGGCGCGGTCGAGTGGCTCGCGGATCGCTTCAACGTCCGAGTCGAGTACGAGCAACGGTCGCCGCAGGAGGACGAGCGCCGACGTCGGCGCGAGCGCCTGCATTCGCTGCTCGATGCCGCCGCGAGCTTCTACGAGCGCTACCTGTGGGAATCGCAGGCGGGCTCGGCCGCGCGCGACTACCTGGCGGGCCGCGCGCTCGGTGAGGACATCTCTCGCGAGTACCGGCTCGGGCTAGCGCTCGGCGGGACGACGCTCGCCCGCAAGGCCGTCGAGAAAGGCTTTACGCGCGAGGAGCTGCGCGCGGCCGGTCTGACGAATGCGCGCGGCAACGACTACTTCAACGGACGATTGGTCTTCCCGCTCGCAGACCCGCGCGGGCACGTGCTCGGCTTTCAGGCGCGCAAGCTCCGTGAGAACGATCCGCTACCGGCGAAGTACGTCAACTCGCCCGAGAACGAGCTCTTCCGCAAGGGCGATCTGCTCTACGGGATCGATCGTGCGCGAAGCGCCGTTGCGAAGGAGGATCGTGCGATCGTCGTTGAGGGCAACACCGACGTCCTTGCTCTCCGCCAGGCGGGCTTCGAGCCCGTCGTCGCGTCGATGGGAACCGCGCTCACCGAACGACAGCTTCGCGAGCTCGGGCGCTTGACCAAGCGCTTGTACCTCTGCTTCGACGCGGACGCGGCAGGCGCAGAGGCGACGTTGCGTGGAATGGAGCTCGCAACGGCGCAGAATTTCGACGTTCGCGTCGTCACGCTTCCGGCGGGGAGCGATCCGGCGGACGATCCGGGAAATTTCGAGCAGCGGGTTGCACGCGCCGAGAGCTATCTGCTTCACCGGGTACGGCTGGAGATCGAGCGGGCGCCGGACCGGCAGGAGGCATTCGTGCGTGTGCGTGAGGTCCTCGGACGATTCGAGGACTCACCCGAGCGCCATGAGGCTTTGCGCTTCGTCGCCGATCGCCTCGACCTTCCGAAAGAGACGCAGGCAGGGCTTGCGCCTCGCGCGGCCGCCGGCGCGACGGGCAAGGTTTCGCCGCGGTTGCTCGACGCGGGCGAGCGGCTCGAGCGGAACGCGCTCGCGGGCGTGATCGCGCACCGTACGCTCGTTCCCGTGCTGGCCGAGCTGGGCCCTGAGCACTTCGATTCCGAGCTTCATCGCCGCGTTCGCGCGCTCGTCGTGGGCGAAGCGGCGGAGGAACCCGAGCTCGTCGGAGCGATCGCAGAGCTCGACGCGCGTGCTGCAGCGGACGGGATCGACGAGCGCACGGCCGAAGAGCTGCTCCTTCGCCTCCGTGAGCGGCGGATCCGCCGCGAGCTTGCCGACGCGGATTCAGGGCGAACGCTGGAGCTGCAGGCCGCGCTTGCCAAGATCAGGTCGGCGATGGAAGAACTCGCCACCGCCCAGCCGGTTCCCCGCTAGCCGGCTGGGTACACTAGGCGCGCTGCCGTCCCCAGTAGCTCAATTGGCAGAGCATCCGGCTGTTAACCGGAGGGTTGTTGGTTCGAGTCCAACCTGGGGAGTAAGCGAATCTCCTGCAAAGCACGCGCCTGGTGTTGTCTCGCCGGGCGCGTCTGAGCGGAAGGGGCGGACGCGTGTCCGCCCGCCCCTTTTGCTTAGGCGCTGGGGTTCAGCCCTGGAGTGTCGCCGACCAAGTGATTTCGCCCGACGAACACCGATAGTGCTGTCCTTTGTAGTTGAGCTCGTCTTTCTCGATGATCGTCCCGTTGATGGATGTCGGGGTGCCGAAGGAACCGGTGACCTTCGCGTAGAAGCTCGTCCACTCGACGTCGCCCTGCACGTTCGACCCGGTCCACGACCCTTCCGCCAGTAGTTGCCCGGCGGGACTGATGTGGAAGACGTCCTTGCCGAAGTCGATCCCTCCGGTGATTTCCCCGCCCGGATCGCAGGACTCCGGTAGATCGTTCACCCTGAACCCGGTGACCGTGCGATCCGAGGCGAGAGTAAAGAAGACGTAGTTCCCGTTCTGGGTCGAACCTCTATACGAGCCCGCCGTGATCGGAACCGCGGTGTCGTCGTTCTTGATCGTCGCGGTGGCCGTGGCTCTCCCGATTCTCGCGTTTACGGGGTCCGAGAGCGTCACCGCGAAGGTCTCGTCCGCCTCGATGATCGTATCGCCGATGACGCCGATGGAGATAGTCTCACGGGTTTCCCCCGGCCGGAACCGGAGCGTGCCGTTCGCAGCCGTGTAGTCACTGCCTGCCGTCGCGGTGCCGTCAGCGGTCGCGTAGTCGACCGTTACCGTGGACGTGCTCGCGGCTGAGAGGGTCACGGCCACGGACAGCGTCGTGGTCCCCGAGTTTCCTTCTGTGACGGAGGCGTCAGCGACGGTGATCGCCGGCTTCGTGAGACGTCGCAATCGGCCGTTGACACAGGTGTAGCCGTGGGCGCGGTATTTCGCGTTGTGCGCCGCGACGCACTTGCCTCCGACGTGGATGCAGACGTTGTGGCCGTTGATCCGATCGGCGACGCCGTTCGTGCAGCTCATTGCCGCGGTCGGCTCAGTTGGATAGGCGGAAGCCGGGGCTCCGAGCGGCTGCGGAGGCACAGCGGCCGACGCGGCCGCGGTCGTCACAGCTGCGATGAGGAAGAGCGGCACGGCAACCGTGGCGACGAAGCGTTTGGGTCTCATCTGACCCTCCTTTCGAGCAAGCGCGACAACCATCGGCGCGCGCAAACGTGCGGGAGTTCGTGGTCGTGACTTTGCCTCGCGGCACTAATCGGCCTCTAATCGCGAAGGCGAAGACGCGGCTTGGGCGAGGGTCATACAACTCGACCGCAGACCACCTCGGCTCAGTCTCGTCGCCGGCCGACCCTCGAGCCCAAGCTCTAACTGCCTCTTCTTGACGGGTGCAGGGCTTTCTGCACTGAATACCGCATGCTCCTCCGGCAGGTCGAGTACGCTTGCCCAGCGAGCGTCCAGGAGGCTCTGCGCCTGCTTTCCGAGCGCGACGACGCTCGCCCGCTCGCCGGCGGACAGACGCTGATCAACGTCATGAAGGCCCGGGCGGCTTCGCCCGAGCTGCTAGTCGACCTTCAGGATCTCGACGAGCTGAAGACGATCGATCTTGGCTCCGACGGCACGCTCGAGCTTGGCGCAATGGTCACATATGCGGACGTGCTCGGCTCTGTCGAGGCGCGCGCACGGCCGATCCTCGGCGAGGTCTGCGCGACGATCGGCGACGTCCAGGTGCGGAACCGCGGCACCGTCGGCGGGAACATCTGCACGAGCGATCC
>JBKPJA010000018.1:0-8582 GCA_046730515.1 Actinomycetota bacterium
TTGCGCCCCTCTTTGCCGAGCGGATCCAGCGGGGCGAGTCGAGACTCGACGAGTCGACCCCAATCCTCACGACGGTAGGCGTAGAGGCACCGATCGAGGCCCCGCGTGACGACGACACCGTCTGAGAAGGCCTGCCGGAACTTGGCGGGAAGAGTGAGACGGTTCTTGTCATCGATGGTGTGCTCGTGTGCGCCGAGGAGCATCCTTGGGGGCTGGTCTAGGTTACCACTTTGCCCCACTCTAAACCACGGTGACCCACCTGTCCACCCCGCCTACCCCTTTTGGAGCTAAATCGAGCCGGACGTGAGCTGACCGGCATACGGGCCACGGCCGGCGAGGACGGCCGCGCCGCAACGTGCGGCAAGAACGATCGCCGCCTCCGGCTCTTCCCCGCGGCCGAGCGCGAACGTCAGCCCGGCGGCGAAGGAGTCGCCGCAGCCGTAGGCGTCCACGACCGGGCCCGGTATCGGCGCGGCGCGGTAGGGGCCGCCCGGTTGAGCCCAGCCGCCGAGCTTGCCGGCCGTGGTGACGACGAGCGTCGGCGCGGGCTCGAGGACGCCTGGGCGGTAGAGCTCCCCCTCGTCCTCGCCGCTGCCGACGAGCACGTCGAGCCGCACGCCGGCTGCCCGGAGGGTCGGCAGTTCCCGCGCGGTCGCGACGAGCACCCTCGACTCTCGGGCCAACCTCAGCGCCTCGGCGTCGCCGCTGACGAAGTAGACAGCATCCATCCCGTACAGCTCGCGCCACGGCAGCCGCGAGTCGCCGCCGCTCGGCCGGAGCTTCTCCCCGAGGACCGTGATCGTTCGCTCGCCTTCGTCGTCGACGTAACAGAACGCACGGCGTTGAGGTGCCGCGTGGGCCATCGCCCGCACCGTGACGCCGAGCTCGGTCAGCTGCGCCCGCGCGCGTCGCCCGAGCTCGTCGCCGCCGAACACCGTGAAGAGGGTGCAGCCGCCCGCGAGCTTCGCCAGCTGCACCGCGGCAACTGCACCGCCGCCCGCGGCCTCCTCCCACGTTTCCGAGGCGTGCGCGATCTCGCCGGCCGCGGGGACGCGCTCGACGCGGGCGAACTCCACCCACTCCACGTGGCCGACGACGGCGACCTGCACATGGTGATCCTCACACCTGGCGGCCGCCGTTCGTTAGAAGATGGCGAGGTGAGCGTGCCGCCGTTCGAACACTTCTACGAGCAGCATCGCGAGGAGATCTTCGCGTTCCTCGTCCGCAGACTCGGCGCCGGGCGGGCGGAGGATGCCTTCCAGGAGACGTTCCTCCGTGCGCTGCGGGCGTATCCGGACCTGCGCCACGGCGAGCACCTCCGTGCTTGGGCGTTCACGATCGCCGGCCGCATCGTCATAGACGAGCACCGGCGGAGCCGGCCGACCGAGGAGCTCCAGGAGCTCCCTGCTGAGGACGAACGTCCCGCCTTCGCGGAGCTCGAGCATCTCGCCCAAGAGCTTCCACCGACTGAACGCGCTGCGGTCGTGCTTCGCTACGGCTACGACCTCGACTATGCGGACATCGGCGCCGCGCTGGGATCGAACGCGACCGCGGCGCGGCAGGCGGCGTCCGCCGGGATTCGACGATTGCGAAAGAAGGAGTTGCAACAGTGACCGTTTCTGAAAAGCTCGACCGCCGTTTCCGCGAAGCCGCAGCCCGTGAGCAGCTGCTCGACGTCGCCTACGACCTCGTCGACACGCCGATCGGGACGCTGTTCGTTGCGGCGACCGACCGCGGTCTCGTGCGCATCGTCTACGACGCGGATCCCGACCGCGAAGTGGAGGAGCTCGCGCGTGACTACGGTTTGCGAGTCCTGCGAACGGCGAAGCCGATCGACGAGGCGCGCCGTGAGCTCGACGAGTATTTCGAGGGGCGACGGCACTGCTTCGACCTTCCGCTCGATCTCGCCGCGATTGCGGAGTTCCATCGGAGGGTGCTCGGCGAGCTCGCACGTGTGCCCTACGGCGAAGTCGTCACCTACGGCGAGCTCGCTGCTCGCTCGGACCGCCCACGCGCTGCGCGCGCCGTCGGCACGGTGATGAACCGCAATCCGCTGCCGATCGTGCTCCCCTGTCACCGCGTCATCGGGGCGAACGGCAAGCTCGTCGGCTACGGCGGCGGGCTCGAGCGGAAGGAGGCGCTGCTGCGTCTCGAGGGTGCCCTCCTCTAGTGCCCCGTCCAGTGATGGATGGGGCACTAGCCGAGCGGCAGGGTCAGTAGCCGATAGCCGACGCCCCAGATGTTCAGGACGAACGGGCCGTCGCCGTAGAACTGCAGCTTGCGCCGCAGGCGTGACGCGTGTGAATCGAGCGTGCGCGTGCGGCCGAGCGAGCGGAAGTCCCAGACCTCGCGCAACAGCTGTTCCTTCGTGAAGACGCGTTCGGGATCGCTCATCAGCTTCAGGAGGAGCTCGTACTCCTTCCCGGCAAGCGCAATCGGATGACCGCTGACCGTGACGCAGCGCGTCGCGAGATCGGCGCGGATCCGTCCTGCCACGAGCAGCTCGTGGTGCGTCGGCGCCGTCCTGCGCAGGACAGCGCGAATGCGCGCGAGCAACTCCTCGTACGCGAAGGGTCGAGCGAGGAAATCATCGCAGCCGCGTTCGAGCGCGCGCACGCGATCGACGGCGTCGGATTCGGGATCGCCGAGGACGATCACCGGCACGTCGCCGTGGCGCGCACGCAGCTCGTCCACCAGCGAGACGTCCTCGACGAGCGCGAGGTCCGGTTGCGTGCGATCGTCCGACACGAGGCGGAAGCCGTCAACCGTCAGGTGACGAGTGAGTTGCCGATCCGCCTCCGTGTCGGCCAGCAAGAGTGCGTTCGACACGCTGACGAACGTAGCTCCGCGTCATGCGTGGAGCTAGATGTCCTTTCTTGAAAAAGCGTGCCGAACGATCTACAGCCGTCCGGAACGAACGACGCCCCAAAGGAGCCAGAGGCCGAGCAATCCGGAGAGCGCAAAACCGATCACCGAGATGATGTTGATCCCGAGGACGTGCGGCCCGGCCTTCGCGAAGATCCCGATCAAGCTAGAGCCGATCAGGCCGCCGGCGACGATCATCGCGATCACGAGCCGGTTGAAGACCACGTCCAGCCGGTTGAGCAGGTCGTCGAGGCCCTTGTGGACGAATCCGACCTCGATCTGACCGTCGCGGATCTCCTCGAGGAAATCGTGCAGCTGGTACGGCATCTCGGCGACGACCTGGCCGAGCCGCAGCGTCTCCTTGCGTGCCCGAACGGCGAGCCGACGCGGCCGCAACCGTTCCATCATCAGTCCACGTGCGTACGGACGGGCAACCTCGAAGACGTTGAAGTCGGGATAGAGCTCCGTGCCGACGGACCCGAGCGTCGCGATCGCCTTGTCGAGCAGCAGGAAACGCGTCGGCAGGCGCAGGTTCATCGTGTAGATCAGGTTGAACGCCTCGCGAATGATCTGCAGCGGATCGATCTCGGCGAGGCTCGCGCCGTAGTAGCGGTAGTACACCTCGCGTAGCTCGGCGAGGAACTCGTCCTCGCGCTCGCGCGGATACCGCACGCCTAGCTCGCCGAGGCGCCGCGGGAGCGCGTCCACGTTCTCCGACGCGGCGTCGATGAAGAGCCGCGTCAGCTTCGACATGTCGTCGTCCGTCAGCTTGCCCGTCTGCCCGAAGTCGACGAGGCCGATCTGATCCGCGCGTCCGAGCACGAGGATGTTCGCCGGGTGCGGATCCCCGTGGAAGAACCCGTTGCGGAAGATCATCGTCATCCAGGTCTCGGTCATCAGGTAGGCGAGCTCACGCCGCTCCTCCAGCGACCACTCGTTCGGGTCGAGATCGACGACCTGAATGCCCTCGAGCCATTCGAGCGTCAGCACGCGACTGCGGGTGTAGCTCCAGTACACGCGCGGGACGTGGATGTGCGGATGGCCGGCGAAGTCGCGGTGAAACGCGGCGGCGTTGCGCGCTTCGAGGCGGTAGTCGAGCTCCTGGCGGATCGAGCGTGCGAACTCGTCGACGAGCTGTCGCGCATCGATGAAGTCCAGCGCGCGGACGCGTTCCTTCGCGATCCGCGCTGCCTGGTACAGCAGCGCGAGGTCGGCCTCGATCTGGCGCGGCGCGCCGGGGCGCTGCACCTTCACGGCGACGTCGCGGCCGTTCGGAAGCGTTGCGCGATGAACCTGGCCGATCGACGCGGCGGCGATGGGCCTCTCGTCGAAGCGCGTGAACAGCTTGTCGAGGCTCAGCCCGAGCTCCTCCTCGACGACCTGCTCGACCTGGTTGAACGGGAACGGACGGACGTCGTCCTGCAGCGCACGCAGCTCGTTGATGATGTCCGGCGGCAGGACGTCCGGTCGCGTCGAGAGCAGCTGGCCGAACTTGACGAAGGTCGGGCCGAGCTCGTCCAGCATCTCGCGGAGGTGCTGGCCACGTTGCGACGGCTGTCCGTCGAGCTCGACACGCCCGCGCCGTGGGAAGAGATCGGTCGGCCGATGGGTATCGAACCAGTAGCCGAAGCCGTGCCGGACTGCGACCTGGGCGATCTCCGACAGGCGGCTGAGGTTGCGCGTGGCCGGTTGTGCCATCGAACTAGTGTGACAGCGGGCGCGGCCGCTCTTCGAGCAGGCGCAGGCGGTGCTCCACCTGGGCGACGCGGAGCTCCAGCTCCTCCCACTCCGCACGCGTGACGAGGCCGAGCTCGCGCAGCGCGCCGTGCACCGTCTCCCCCGCCCGCTCGCTCACGCGGACCGCGTCGCCGCGCCAGCGCGCCGTCGCGTCCTCGATCCAGCCACGGACTTCGTCCTTGCGCAGCCCGCCCTGCTCGGCGAGCGCCTCGGCCAGCTCGTCCACCCGCTCCGCGGTCAGCGACACCGCGCCGAGGACGGCGAGCGCGAGTTGTCTAACGCGCTCGTCCATGCGGACGAGCGCGGCGCCGTTGCCGCCTGCGCTCCCGCTTCGCCTGCGCCGCGGACTTCGCAGCGGCCGTTTCCCCGCCGTCCACACTCGGCACCGTAAGCAGCTCGGGCTCCGCCTCCGCGGCGGCGGCCTCCTCGGCTTCTTCGAGCGCCGTCTCGAGGCCGCGCTTGCCGACGGTCTCGCCCTTGCGGCGCGCGAACTCCGGCTCTCGCTCCTTCCAGATCGTCAGCAGTGGTGCGGCGACGAAGATCGACGAGTAGGCACCGGAGAGGATCCCGACGAGCAGCGCGAACGCGAAGTCCTTCAGCGTTGCCCCGCCGAATGCGAGCAGCGAGATGATCGGCAGCAACGTGATGAAGGTCGTCGCCAACGAACGCCGGATCGTCTCCCACAGCGAGACGTTCGCGATCGTCGCGAACGACGAGCGCCGCATCAGCGGGATGTTCTCGCGCATACGGTCGAAGATGATGATCGTGTCGTAGATCGAGTAGCCGAGCACGGTCAGGATCGCCGCAACGGTCGACGACGTCACCTCACGGCCTGTGAGCGCATAGATGCCCACTGCGATGAACACGTCGTGCAGCATCGCGACGATCACCGGCACCGCGAACTTGAAGTCGAACCGAATCGCGATGTAGATGACGACGAGCGCGAGCGAGACGAGGATGGCGAGGATCGCCGAGTGCGCGATCTGGCTCCCGAAGCTCGAGGAGACGCTCGTCGCACCCGCGTGTGTCGCACCCACCTTGTTCTTCAGGTCGTTCTCGACCTTGTTCAGCCTCGGACCGAGATCCTTCGTTCGGACCTGGAAGCTCGTGTAGTTCCCGTTGGTGGACGGCCCGCGGCCCTGGATGACGGCGTCCGAGTACCCGTCGGCACTCATCACGTTTCGGATGTCGGCCGTCGATTTCGGCGACGTCGTCTTGAATGCGAGCTGCGTCCCGCCCTTGAAGTCGATTCCGAGGTTGAGCCCACGCACGGCGAGCGCGCCGACGCCGAGCACGATCACTGCTCCCGAGAGCGCGAACCACCAGTAGCGGCGGCGCATGAAGTCGATCTGCAGCCACTTCGCGGACTGTTGCCCCTGCGCACCCATGAAGCGTGGGTTGTCGAACCAGCGGAAGCCGGCGAGCAGGCCGAGCATCGCACGGGTGGCTGCGACCGCCGTGATCAACGAGATCACGGTGCCGATCAGGAGCATCAGCGCGAAGCCCTTCACCTGCGCGGTCGCGACCGCGAACAGCACGAGCGCCGTGATCGCGGTGACCACGTTCGCGTCGAGGATCGTGTGGAAGCCCTTCGCGTAACCGGCGCCGATCGCCGCGCGGACGGACTTCCCGGCGCGCACCTCTTCCTTCACGCGCTCGAACACAACGACATTTGCGTCGGCAGCCACCCCAATCGTGAGGATCAAGCCGGCGAAGCCCGGCAAGGTGAGCGTGACGTGGAATAAGAGGATCGCCGCGTACAGGAACGCCGCGTAGATGCCAAGCCCAATCACCGCGACAAGCCCGAGGAAGCGGTAGAGCAGAAGCAGGAAGAGCGCGACGATCAGCAGGCCGACGATCGCGGCCTTCTTCGCCTGGTTCAGCGAGTCCTTGCCGAGCGTCGCGGAGACATCCGTGCGCTCAAGCTGCTTGAAGTTATACGGCAGAGCACCGGTCTGAAGCACGAGCGCGAGCTTCTTCGCGTCGCCGATCGTCCCACCCGCCCCGAGGTCGATCTCGGCGCCGTTGTCCCCGGGGATGCCGTCCGGGTTCTTGCAGTAGTCGATGTACGGCACCGACTGGATCTGCCGGTCGAGCACGATCGCGAAGTGCTGCACGCCCGGCGGCGGCGTCTGGCTGCAGTTGCCGTTGCCCGCAAGGTTGCCGCGCTGCGCTTCCTTCTTCGTGATCTCGTGGAAGACCTTCTTGCCGTGGCCGGTGAACTGCATCGTCACGATCGGCTGCCCGAACTGGTTGAAGTCCGCACGCGTGCCGGCGAGCTTCAGGTCCTTGCCGCTCATCTCCGGGATCGGGTTCGCGCCAAGCTGGTGCTTGAAGAGGTAGAAGCCCTCGCGGCCGTTCCCGGGCACCTGCGTCGGACAGCTCTGCGCCTTCGTCGTGTTCTGGCAGCTGACGACGACGGTGTCCCCCGGGACGGCAAGCAGATTCCAGGTCTTCGGGATCTTCCCGTGGAGCTGCTTCTGGACGACGTTCGTCGCCAGCAGCTGCGACTTCGTCGGGAAAGGACCGGCCCGGACGACGTCCTTCGAGTCGAAGAGGTACCACTGCGAGGGCGTGCCCTTGGCCGCCAGCGAGATCGTCTGCGGATCGTCGAGCAGGGAGAAGAGACTGCTCTTGGCGGTCGGGATGTTGTTGAGCCCGCTCACCGACGGACCCGTGAGGTCAGCCTCGAAGTCGTAGAACTCGAGCGACGCCGTCTTGCCGATGATCTTGGCGGCGACGGCGGGATCCTTCACGCCGGCGAGCTCCATGACGATCTGATCGGAGCCCTGCCGGCGGACCTCGGGCTCGGAGACGCCGAGCTTGTCGACGCGGTTGCGCATGATGTTCTCGGCGAGGTTCATCCCGTCCGCCGTGATCTGCTGGCCCTTCTCGGGCACCGCCTTCAGCACGACTTCGAGCCCGCCTCGGAGGTCGAGGCCGAGCGTCGGCTTCCGGTGCGCCGGAGATCCGGGGATCGCCAGCAGCGCGACACCCACGACCGCGAGAAGAATCAAGCCCATCAGGACGAGGTATCTGCGCCGCTCGGTCACGTGATCAGGAAGGGTACCGGCCTTTTTCCTCGGTCTCTGAGCCGGCCTGCAGCTCGGGCGTCTTCTCGGACACGATGCCCGCGATCGCCCGCTTGGCGACGCGGACCTCGAGGTCGGGCGCTATCTCGACGCGGACCTCGTCCTCGTCGATGCGTTGCACAGTGCCGTACAGGCCGCCCGCGGTCACGATCTCGTCGCCGACCTCCAACGCCGAGAGTTGACGTTGCTGTGCCTTCGCCTGCTGCTGGCGCGGACGGATCAACAGCAGCCAGAGGGCTGCGAGCAGGACGAGGATGATGATGAAACCCAGCATGGGCAGTCGCTCCTTACCCCGCGGCGGCGAGCCTGCCGAGCGCCTCGGCCTTAAAGGCCTGGAACTCGCCGCGCTCGATCGCCGCGCGCGCAGCATTAGTCAATTCCAGGAGGAATCGTAGATTGTGGAGGCTCAGGAGGCGTAGCCCGAGTAGCTCATTCTGGTTCACCAGGTGCCGGAGGTAGGCGCGAGAGAAGCGCCGGCAGGCCGGGCACGTGCAATCCTCGCCCAGGGGACGTGGATCGCGGGCGAAGGCGGCGTTGCGCAGGTTGAGCCGTCCTTCCCAGGTCAGGGCGCTGCCCGTGCGCGCCGTGCGGGTCGGGAGGACGCAGTCGAACATGTCCACTCCGCGGTCGATCACCTCGAGCACGCCCGCGGGATCGCCGATCCCCATGAAGTAGCGCGGCTTGTCGTCTGGGAGGAGCTCCGCGGCCCTCGCTGTCGTCTCGAACATCAGCGGTCGCTCCTCGCCGATCGCCAGACCGCCGAGCGCGTAGCCGTCGAAGCCGATCTCGGTCACCTCCGCGATCGACGTGCGCCGCAGCTCGGGATCGGACGCGCCCTGCGCGATGCCGAACAGGAGTTGCCCGTCCGCGCGCGGCGCGGCACGCTGG
>JBKPJA010000019.1:0-8094 GCA_046730515.1 Actinomycetota bacterium
GAACACTGGGAAGGGCATGCAGACGATGGAGCAGGCGCTCGCCCATCTGATCCAGCACCGCATCGTCACCTTCGAGGACGGCCTGAGCCGTTCGTCGCGGCCGGACCAGCTGATCGGGATTCTCGAGCGCGCCGGCTTCGCCGTTCCCGCACAAGCACCGACGGTCGACCTCAGCAGCATCCAGGAAGAGCCTTCGCTCGGAGCCGGACTGCGCGTCGCCGGGAGCTAGCGATGGACGAGCAGTCGATCTGGAAGAAGGAGATCTCCTTCCGGCGCAAGCCGAAGTCCAAGGTGGAGAAGGTCCCTCCGGTTCCCGGCGAAGAGCCGAAGTCGATCTGGAAGAAAGAGATCTCGTTCAGGCGCAAGAGCAACTCGACCGCCGAGCCTGCGGAGAAGACGTCCGAGCTGAAGCAGTCGTTCTTGCGCAAGGAGATCACGCTCGGGCGCCGCCCGAAGACGGATCCCGTCGAGATGCCCGTTACGAAGGCGCACGTCGAAGCGCCCGTTCGCGACATCGAACCCGAGGTCGCACCTGCGCATCCGCCGGTGCAGGTCTACGAGCCCGCGCAGGCAAGTGAACTCGTGCAGGCAAGTGCGCCCGTGCAGCAGGAGTCGTGGGAGTCGCCTCCGGAAGTTCCG
Organism: Actinomycetota bacterium; assembly: GCA_046730515.1. Taxonomy (GTDB): domain Bacteria; phylum Actinomycetota; class Thermoleophilia; order Gaiellales; family Gaiellaceae; genus 3-1-20CM-4-69-9. The sequence goes on from JBKPJA010000019.1 coordinate 640, forward strand.
CCGGCTCCCGAAGAGCCTCCCGCTCCGCCTGCGCCCGAAGTTCCGTCCGAGCCCGAGTTGCCGCCCGCAGCCGAGGCCCCGACAGTCGAAGTTGCGCCGCCGGTCGAGGTTGCGCCGCCGGTCGAGGTTGCGCCTCCGCCGGTCGAACCGACTCTGCCTTCTGCGCCCGCGCCCGAAGTCCAGCCGCCCGTTCCCGCCGTGGAGCTGCCGCCTCTGACTGACGAGCAGGCAGACAAGCCGACACCGTTCTGGCGCCGCGAGGTCGTCCTCGGCCGGCGCGGAGCGAAGAAGCCGAAGGTCGAAGCGCCGGTTGCAGTCGAGGAGCCGAAGGCCGAGCAGCCCGAGAAGGTCGAGGCGCCGAAGAAACAGAAGAAGGTCAAGCCAACCAAGATCAGGGTCGAGCGCGGTGGCAAGGGGAAGAAGGTCGTCGGTCTCAAGATCGGCGGTTCGCAGCTCGCAGCCGCGCGCGTAACGAACAACGGTTCGGCGGAGCTGCTGCAGGTCGCGCGCGAACCGCTCACACCGGGCATCGTCGTCGGCGGAGAGGTTCGCGATCCCGACGCGTTGTCGCTGGCCCTCAAGGACTTCTTCAACAAGCACAAGCTGCCGAAGCGCGGCGTGCGACTCGGCATTGCGAACAACCGCATCGGCGTGCGCACGTTCGAGATCGGCGGCATCGACGATCAGAAGCAGCTCGACAACGCGATCAAGTTCCGCGCGCAGGAAGCGCTCCCGATCCCGATCGACGAGGCAGTGCTCGACTACCAGCTCCTGGGCCAGGCGACAACAGCAGAAGGCGAGACAGTGCAGCGGATCCTGCTGGTCGTCGCGTATCGCGAGCAGATCGACCGGTACGTCGAGGCATGCAGCAAGGCTGGGATCACTCTCGTCGGGATCGACCTCGAGGCGTTCGCGCTGCTGCGTGCGCTTCAGGCTCCCCAGAGCGGCGCAGGCGGCGATCCCGATGCCGCGCTCGTCGCGGTTGCGATCGGACACGAACGCTCCACCTTCGCGGTCTCCGACGGCCGCGTGTGTGAGTTCACGCGTGTGCTCGAGTGGGGCGGACAAGCGCTCAACGTCGCGATCGCACGTGCGCTCGACGCCGCCCCGTCAGAGGTGGAGGCCGTCAAGCGCGGTCTCTCACTCACGGACGACGCGGTTCCCGAAGGCCTGGCGCCGGAGCAGGCAACGAAGGCGCGGGACGCGGTTCGCCGCGCGATCCAAGCGTTCGCGCGCGAGCTCGTGTCCTCGCTGCAGTTCTACCAGAACCAAGCCGGATCGCTCGGCATTGGCGAGATCGTGCTCACCGGCGGAACGACGCATCTCCCGGGACTCGCAGCCGAGCTGGAGCGGCTGATCGGCGTGCACGTCCGGATCGGTGATCCGCTGGCCCGCATGCGGGTCTCCAAGAAGCTGCAGGAGCCGGACCAGATCGGCTCGTACGCGGTTGCCATCGGCCTCGGGATCGAGGACTAAGGGCATGCGCGCCGTCAACCTTCTCCCGCGCGATGCAGGCCAGCGGTCGACGAGTCTTCCGAGCACGCCCGTGCTCGTCGGCGTCTGCGCCGGCGTGCTCGTCATCGCGGGCCTCGGTGGCGACTACTTGCTGCAGAGCAGCAAGGTTGCAAAGGAGAAACAAGAACTCAACTCCCTGCAGGCGCAGGTGCGCGCGCTGCCGCCTGTTCCGGCCGGCCCGACCCCTGCGCAGATGCAGCTGGCGAGCGAACACAGCGCACGCGTGACCGCCTTGACCGCCGCGCTCACGAATCGCGTTTCGTGGGACCGCGTCTTCCGGGAGCTCTCGCTCGTACTGCCCGACGACGTCTGGCTGTCGACGCTCACAGCGCATGCGCCTGTGTCGCCGGCTTCGGCCGCGGGCGCGACGGCGACCGGCGGCGCGCCTTCCGGGTTCACGATCTCCGGTTACACGTACTCGCAGGACGGTGTCGCGCGACTCCTGTCGCGTCTGCAAGTGATCCCTGATCTTCAACACGTGACGCTCGTCTCGTCGACGCTCTCCCAGGTTTCGAACCAGGACGTTGTGCAATTCCAGATCGTCGCGGACATCCGCACTTCGGGGAACACCTCGTCGTGAAAGTGCAGAAGGATCTGATCATCCGGCTCGCGCTGATCGTGCTCGGCGCCTTGGTCGTGCTGGCAATCGGCTACTTCGCGCTCATCCGGCCGGAGGGCGCAAAGCTGAAGCACATCAAGGCGAGCGAGGCGGATGCGCGTCAGGCGCTTGCGGCCTACAACACGAAGGTCGCCGCAGCGCGTTCCGCCCCGAAGATTCGCATCGCGGATGTGTACCGCCTCGCGAAGGCGATGCCGAGCCAGACAGACATGCCGGATCTGATGTTGGAGTTGAGCCAGCTCTCCCGGGACACCGGCATCCGCTTCGACACGATCACGCCGCAGCCGATCGTCCCGCTGGGCAGCTACTCGGTGCTGCCCATCTCGGTCACGTTCAACGGGACGTTCTACGACCTCGCGGACCTTCTCTACCGCTTGCGGTCGCTCGTCGAAGTGCACTCCGGCGCGCTGGACGCAACCGGAAGGCTGTTCGCGGTCGACACCTTGTCGTTCGGGGAGAGCCCGCTCAAGTTCCCCCGCATTCAAGCGACGCTCGTGATCGACGCCTTCATCTATGGCAACCCCGGCGCGACCTCGACGACCCCGGCGACGCCCGGTGCCTCGACCACGACGTCCACGACTTCCACGACGACAGGCGGCACGACGACGACCGGCGCGACGACCACTACGCCGCCCTCGACACCGGCCACGTCCGGCACGAGCGCCGCCGGAGCAGGAGTCCCCTAATGGCTGCAAAGAGAATCGATCCCGCAAAGCAGAAGGAGAAGCGCCAGAAGATCATCGTGATCGTCGGTGCGGTGCTGCTGGTGGGGATCCTCGCGTTCCAGCTCCCGCATGTGATGAAGCACTTCAACAAGAAGGGGATCGCGGCAGCGTGTAACTCGGCCTGCCCGGGTGCAGCGTCCTCGTCGCCGCCGACCGGAACAACGCCGTCTCTGGCCGCGCCGACTCTTGCCGGCTCCAGTCAGGCGAGCGTGACGACGCCGGTCGCGAGCGCCGACGGAGTCACTTCCGGTGACAGCGCTCCGGCCGCGCAACCGGGACAGCTCGCGTCGTTCAGCCTGTTCAAGAGCAAAGATCCCTTCGCACAGCAGCTCTACAGCGGATCATCCGTCTCGCCCGGAAGCGGGGGAGGCGCATCTACCGGCTCGGCGGGCGGCTCGAGCCCCTCGAGCGGAGGCTCGTCCCCGACAGTTCCCTCGGGCTCGCAGCCCGCACCTGGCAGCGCCGTGATCTCGGTCAACGGCACGTTGGTGAGCGTGACCGTCGGCAGCGACTTCCCGGTCGACCAGCCGATGTTCCACCTCGTCTCGCTCGGCGCGCACAGCGCCCAGATCTCGATCGTCGGCGGTTCGTACGCGAACGGTGCTGCGACGGTGACGCTGCACGAGAACAAGCCGCTGACCTTGATGAACACCGCCGACGGGACGCGCTACAAGCTCGTGCTCAAGCCGCAGGGGACGCCTGTCCCGGCCGCCCAGACGACCTCCACGCCGACCTCGACGACGACGCCGACCAGCACGACCACGCCCTCGCACTAGCGCTCACTCCTTTGAGGGATCGGAGTCCGAAAGGCCTCCGGCGCTCCGTGCCGATATCGCATTTGTGCAACGCCTGCGGAAAAACGAGGGGTTCGGCCTGATCGAGCTGGTGATGGCGATGACGATGCTGAACATCGGCATCCTCGCGATCGTCGCCGCGTTCAACTCCGGGGCCGTCGCGCTCGCGCGGGCGAGCAAGACGTCTACCGCGACCGCAATCGCAGATCAGCAGATGGAGCTCTTCCGCGGGCTCAAGTACTCGAACATCGAGCAGACGACAAGCGGCTGGAACTCCGCTGTCGGCGACTCGACGTGGAACGCAGATCCCATCTATCAGGCGAACATGAGCAACCCAGCCGCGCCGAAAGCGCTGATCTCGACCGTGACGACGTGTCCCAACACGAATGCGAATTCCTGCAACCCGGAGTTCACGACGACTGGCCCGGATGGGCGCTCCTACCGCGTCGACACGTACATGTACTACGACCAGCCGACGACGGCGAGCACGACGACGAGCGGCTCGGTCACGCTGCCGGCCTCGACGATCTCGGTCGCCTCGACGACGAGCTTCCTCTCGAGCGGCACGATCTACGTCGGCGGTCAGACCGTCACGTACACGGGCATCACGGGCACGTCCTTCACAGGTTGCTCCGGAGGGACGGGCACATTCGCCTCAGGCACCACGGTTCTCGGCGGCGAGACCGGTGAGCAGGTCAAGACTGTCGCAGTCGTCGTCCGTGACGCGAACAACCTCGGCACCTCGCTTGCCCGAGAGACCTCCGTCTTCGACCTCGCAACGGGCTCGTAGCGAATGGCTGCCTACGCCTACGCTGCGATCAACGCCGAAGGCCTGGAGGTCTCCGGGGAGCTCAACGCGAGCAACGTCTCGGCGGCGCGAGAGCAGTTGCGCGTCCGGGGTCTGCTCGCCTCCTCGTTGAAGGAGCTGCCGAGCGCCACGGAAGCCGGCAAGTTCACGGCCTTCAAGTCCGTCAAGCCGAAGTCGCTGCAGATCTTCTCGCGGCAGTTCGCGACGATGATCGAAGCCGGGCTGAACGTCGTCGCCGCGCTCGTCATCCTCGAGCAGCAGACCGATGACGTCTACCTGGCGCAGGTGATTCGGGAGCTGCGCGCCGATGTCGAAGGCGGTCTGCTCCTGTCGCAGGCGATGGCGCGTCACACGAAGGTCTTCGACCGGCTCTACATCGCGATGGTCGAAGCGGGCGAGGCCGCGGGAATCCTCGACACGGTCCTCGACCGTGTCGCCTTCCAGATCGAGAAGCAGACGCAGATCAAGCGGCGCGTCAAAGGCGCGATGATCTATCCGACGATGGTCATGATCTTCGCGACCCTCGTCCTGATCGGAATGCTGCTGTTCCTCGTTCCGGTCTTCGTGAAGATCTTCAAGCAGCTCGGAGGACAGCTGCCGAAGCTGACGCAGTACGTTGTCAACGCGTCGAACCTGATGCGCAGCTACTGGTACATCATCATCCCGGTGCTGATTGCGCTGCCGTTCGTCTTCCGGAAATGGAAGTCGACGGAGAGCGGGCGCCAGGTCTGGGACCGCTTCAAGCTCCGGGTGCCGATGAAGATCGGCGACACCGTCCTGAAGGTGACGATGGCGCGCTTCTCGCGCACCCTTTCCACACTCGTCGCCGCCGGCGTGGACATCATCAAGGCGCTGGAGATCACGGGCCAGACCGCCGGCAACTGGGTGATCGAGAACGCCCTGGCGGGCGTGCGGGCGAAGGTCCACGAGGGCGTGCCGATCGCGCAGCCGCTGATCGACAACGACATCTTTCCGCCGATGGTCAGCCAGATGGTGAAGATCGGTGAGGAGACGGGAGAGCTGGAGAAGATGCTCGGAAAGATCGCGGACTTCTACGAGGACGAGGTCGACGCGGCGATCTCGTCCCTCACCTCCATCATCGAGCCGATCATGATGATCATGGTCGGCTGCATGGTCGGCGTGATCATCATCGCCATGTACCTGCCGATGTTCAAGATGCTTTCGTTGGTCAAGTAGACGCCGACCGCGCCTGCTCAATAAGACGGCCGCCACCTGTCTTTCGGGTAGGTTCCACTCCCCTTGATCGGCCAGTTGTCTCCATCGTTGCACGCTGCTTAATTCGATGAAGGCCCGCTTGGAAAGCGGCAGAGGCCGGGGAGAACCCGGAAGAGGGAGACAAGAAAAAGATGAAGCAGCGAGCCTTTCTAGCTGCGCTCGTCCTCGTCGCCGCACTCGTTTCTGCGAACTCAGCCCGTGCTGCGGTTCCGGCCCTCGTCGGCTATTGGCCGTTGGTAGAAGGGAGCGGCCAAGTCGTCCACGACTTCTCCGGCCACGGAAACAACGGTCAGCTCGGCTCGACCTCGGGCGTCGATGGGAACGACCCGAGCTGGATCAGCGTCAATCCCTCCATCCGGGCATTGCACTTCGGCGGGAATCAGTGGGTGTCGATTCCATCCTCGCCTGTCCTGCAGCCGAAGACGATCACCGTTGCGGCGCTGGTTCGCGCACCGATCTCGCCGGGCCAGTGGTCATACGTCTTCTCGAAGGGCGGCTTCTCGTGCACCGCCGCGTCCTACGGCCTCTACACCGGCTTCGGCGGCGGCCTCGCGTTCTACATCTCAGACGGAGTCAATTTCGCGCTCTCGCCCGAGGCGCCGCCTACTGTTTGGAACGGGAAGTGGCACTTTGTGGCGGGGACATTCGACGGCTCGATGCTTCGCCTGTTCGTCGACGGCGTTCAGGTCGGGTCGGGCACGCCGACGTCGCTTGCGATCGCATACGGCCTCGCGTCGGACTTGCCGTTCATCGGCGCCTATCGCGGTAACTGCGACCTCACGTTCAGGGGGGACATCGGGCAGGTCAGTGTCTGGAATGGCGTGCTCTCGAGCACGACGATCTTGCAGACGGCCACGGCAGTGCTCTTGCGCTTGTACTCGTAACGGGAGGCTGAGACTGCGTCGTCCGTAGCGAGAGAGCGACACTCAAGTTCGCTCGGGTACCCTGTCGGCGCTCGGCGGCGTAGCTCAGTCGGTTAGAGCGCTGCACTCATAATGCAGAGGTCGGTGGTTCGAGCCCACCCGCCGCTATAACCGCCGGGAAGTAGTCCGGCCGCTTCGCGGCCATGACGACTTCCCGTCGGCTACGAGCCATCCCGGCCGACGCCGGCAAAGCCGGCATCGGCGGCGAACGCAAACCCTGAAGGCGCTGCTACGATGCGTCGGCCCGAGGCGGTGCGTCAGCATGCTCGGGCCTTTACACAGAGGAAGAGATGGCAACCGGAGTCAGAGTCGCAATCACGCTCGCTTGTACCGAATGCAAGCGGCGGAATTATCAGACGCAGAAGTCCAAGCGGAACTCGCCTGACAGGGTGGAGTTCAAGAAGTACTGCCGTTGGTGCGGCCGCCACACGGCCCACCGGGAGACCCGCTGATGGCGCGTCAGACGAGAGCGCAGCGCCGAGCGCGCCGCGCCGAGGCCGGGCGCGGTGACGGCGCTCAGCCTCAGCGCCAGCAGCCGCAGCAGCAGCCGATGCGTGCGGTGCCCGAAGGAACCGCGCCTGGCCGACGGGCGCGCGGCGGACGACGCCCTCGATCGCCCGCGCGCCGTCCGGGTCATTCGTCAGCGGGGTCAGCTCTCGCTCCGCGCCCGGCCGCCGCGACTCGAGCCGGAGGACGGTCCACCGCAGGATCCGCGAGGCGACGATCGCCCCCAAAATGACGACGAGCCCCAAGAGGAGCCCGTCGTACCGGCCGAACAGCCCGAAGATCAGACGAGGATAGGCATCACCGCAGCGGCTTGGGCCCGACGCGGAAT
>JBKPJA010000020.1:0-3229 GCA_046730515.1 Actinomycetota bacterium
TTCGAGAAGCCCGACGTCGACCGGAAGTACGGCAACCTCACGTTGACGTACGCCACGCAGGTGCACGCGTGCGTGGTCGAGGTCGATCCGGAGACCGGCGTCTACGAGATCGTCGACTACGCGGCGGTCGACGACTGCGGCAAGCGCATCCATCCGCAGATCGTCGAGGGCCAGGTGCACGGCGCGACTGCGCAGGCGCTCGGCGCCGCAACTTTCGAGACCTTTCCCTACGACGAGGACGGCAACCTGCTGACGCCGAACTTCTACGACTACCACGTCCCACACGCGCTCGACATGCCGCCGATGAAGAACGGCTACATCGAGTCGGTGTCGCCGTTCACGCCGCTCGGCGCGAAGGGGATGGGGGAGGGCGGCGGCGCGGGCATTCACGCCGTCTGCGCCGCGTTGCAGGACGCGACGGGAAAGGTCGTGACCGAGAGCTGCAACCCGTATCACCGCGTCTGGGAGCTCATGCGGGGCGACGGGGCGAGGATCGAGGTGATCTCGAAGTGAGGGTCGAGGGCGAGCGGGAGTTCGCCGCACCGCGCGCGCAGGTGTGGGAAGTGCTCAACGATCCCTCGCGGATGGCGAAGACGATGCCGGGAGTCGAGTCGTTCGACGTTCAAGACGACAAGCACTGGCGCGCGCACGTGAAGATTCCACTCGGCATGGGCGGCCTGCGCATGAGCGTCGACTTCGAGAAGACCGAGGAGCGCGAGCCGGAGTTCGCCACGCTACGCGCCAAGGGAAACGGCGTCGGCGCGATCATGAACATGGACACGTCCTTCCACCTCTCCGAGCAGGATGGTGGGACGCACATGAAGTGGGAGGCGGAGGTGCACATCCTCGGCCCGGTGGCCTCGATGGGCCAGCGCGTCCTGCAGCCGATTGTGAACCAGCAGGTCGCGAGCGTGCTCACCGCGCTCGATCAGCAGATCCAGGAGGCAGGCGGCGCAGCTTGACCCCCCGGGGGGTCTTGAACCCCGAGCTTGCGCGCCCTACGCTGGAGGAGCACCGGTTAGAGCCGGGTTAGAGGAGGCGGGCATCCTGGCACACATGAACCTCGGAATCCGCGCACCGCTTCGCCTGCTCGGCCTCGGCGCGGTTGCCTGTGTGGGCCTCGCGCTGCTCGTCGGCACCGCAGGGGCGTCGGGCCCAGTCAACAACGGCCGTATCGCCTTCGCGATGCTCTTCGAGACGCAGCAGCTCTTCACCGTCCAGGCCGACGGGACAGGTCGTAACCGGCTGACGACGAACGGCTTTTACAACTTTGAGGCCGTCGAGTCCCCGAACGGGAAGGAGATCGCATTCGGCCGCGCCGGGACCGACAACGCGGAGATCTACGTCATGAATCGCGACGGCACAGACGTCCGCAACCTCACGCACAACCTGCATTCCGACTACGACCCGATGTGGTCGCCCGACGGAACGAAGATCGCCTTTACGAGTGATCGCTCAGGCAACGACGACATCTACGTGATGAATGCCGACGGCACCCACGTCCGGCGGATCACGCACTCGCCGGCCCGAGACGACAACCCGTCGTGGTCACCCGACGGGAAGCGCCTAGTGATCTCGAGCAAGCGGGTCGGCAAGTTCGACCAGATCTACGTCGTTCGCGTCTCGGACGGTCACGCGGTCCGGCTCACACACGACAAGCGATTCGATCTGTTCGCACACTGGTCGCCGAACGGCAAGTGGATCGCGTACAGCACGCACCGCAAGCTCTACTACGGCGGAGACATCGTCGTGATGCGCCCAGACGGCAGCGGGAAGCGAGTGATCACGCACGGCCGCGAAGCGGCGTTCCCCGCCTGGTCCCCTGACAGCAACCGGCTCGTCTACACACGCTCGTCCTCGAACTCCGGCCTCCACGTGATCGACCGGACCGGCCGGCACGATCAGAACCTGACCGGTTCGCCTCGCCTCGTCGGCTACGACGCGTTCTGGGGGAAGGACGGGACGATCTTCTTCGACGCCTCGCCCGGAGAGAGCGATCAGATCGCGACCGTGATACCGGACGGCGGCGACCTCCAGCTCCTCACGAGCTCGACGGACTGGCACGGAGATCCACGTTGGTCGCCGGACGGGAAGCAACTCGTCTTCTCCAGCGACATCACCGGTAACAGCGAGGTGTACACGATGGGGGCCGACGGCGGGACTCTGCGGAACCTCACAGAAGCGCCGAACGCCGACGATTACGAGCCGGCGTGGTCGCCCGACAGCAGCCGGATCGTCTTCGCGACCGATCGGGGCTCGGCCCACAACGACTCGGAGATCTTCTCGATGAAGACCGACGGCACCGACCAGGTCAACCTCAGCCACTCACCCGCGGACGACTACGACCCGGCCTACTCGCCGGACGGGAAGCGGATCGCATTCTCCCGCTTCACCTCCGACGAGGCCGGCGACATCTGGGTCATGAACGCGGACGGCTCGAACCAGACGAGGCTTACCTTCGACGAAGCCGCGAACCAGGAGCCCGTCTGGTCGCCCGACGGCTCGAAGATCCTGTTCGCGAGCTACCGAGGCAAGGTCACGCGGCTCTGGGTGATGCACGCGGACGGAACGAACCAGCACCAGCTCGACACCGGGCACGCCGACGCCGAGCCTGCATGGTCGCCCGACGGGACGCAGATCGTCTTCGACCGCTACACGAAGCGGAGCATCGAGATCGTCGTCGCCCAGGCGGACGGGTCGAGCTCTCATACGATCGCGATCGCCTGTCTCGACGACTGCGAGGACGAGTACCCGGATCCCAGCTGGCAGGCTACTCCCTAGGTCTCGTCTGCGTGTGAGAGGATCGGCCGCGTGCCGTGGCCGTTCCGCATCGGCGTCATGCAGCTGACGATGGAGCCGCTCGAGGAGATGCTCGCTTCCGCGCGGGCGATGGACGACGCGGGAATGGACACGATCTGGCTCGCCGAGGCCTATCCGTGGTGGCGCAAGCACGGGATGGAGGCGCGTTCGTCGACCGTGACGTCGGCGCTGATCGCCCGTGAGACCGACCGGCTGTCCGTCGGCTGGGGAATCATCTCGCCGTTCACGCGCCATCCCGTCCAGGTGGCGATGGACGCCCGGGTCGTGCAGGAGGCGGCGGGTCCGGGGCGCTTCCTGCTCGGCTTCGGGACGTCGAAGATCTTCCTCAACAACGCAGGGCTGCACACGAACCGGACACTTGGGCCCATGCGCGACGCGGTCGCCATCACGCGAGGCGTCCTCGCCGGCG
>JBKPJA010000021.1:0-3638 GCA_046730515.1 Actinomycetota bacterium
CGAGGAGGTGATCGCCCCCGCAGCTTGAGCGCAACGCATCCTGCGCGCCCGCCCGTCGTCACGAAGATGCTTTGCGGTCGGCTCCCGAATGGAGCCTGCCGCCAGCGCCGTTGGCCTGGACGGCCTCTAAAGACCGAGCGACCGCAAACGCACGTGGGATCAGCACCCGATCAATCATCTTGTCGCCGGACCCGGTCCGAGCACCTAGGTAAGGCTGGGCACCCGCGCGCAACCAACTTCGTCCGCTTGAACGTCGCGCACAAGGAGCCGCCGCAGCAGACGTCAGATCACAAACAAGCGTTGACCACCGCGTCCCACCACAGGTAAGGCTCCATCCTGTGTAATCGGTCGAGGCAACAGAGTCCCTCTCTGTTTGAGAGGTGGTCATGGGAGCCTCAGCGCTGGTGAGGCGACCCGGAAACATCGATGTTTCTGCTCGCCCTCTTCCGCTTTTCGAAACCCTGATTGTTGCGGTCACGCCGCCGGACGCCCGTTGCGTTTTGCGACCCGGCTGATCGAGCAAGACTCCCACGCGCGCGCGCTGCGGCGTGTCTCAGGGGAGAGCATCCCCGTCTGTGGCCTTCAGGGAGAAACGATCCTACTGCGGCCGATTCGCTTCGGTGCGCGCGCTCCCAGGCGCCGAACCCTGGGTTGCGGCCCTGGTGCTTTCGGGTATGCCGCTTGAAGCCCAGAGGTTTCTTTGCGTCCACGGGGGGCCGCAGTCGTCCTGGGCCCGCCGGGCGAGGCAGCGTTCGGCGAGTGGCTCAGCGGCAGTCAGTCCGGCGTCTAGCTCGAACTAGCCAATAGAGGGTTCCCGCAGTACGCGCGGGGCGGCGATAGTCAGTACGTACGGTACGAGCGACAACTGCGGACGATGCTTCAGATCGGTCACTTTGTGATGTACGAAGGACGCGTGCATGTCCTCGTTGGGATTACGCCGATGAACGTGACGCCCTTCGAGATGCAGCTCCATGACCGGACGACCGGCCGCACTTTCTGGGCCGAGGGACGCCCTCGACGACGACCCGAAGGTCTGTACGAGGTCCTGAAGGATGCTGCCGCGGAGGTCGGCTCCAAAAAGCCGTGCCGCCGGTAAGCGGCACCGCGTAGCACTTCCGGCACCGACTCAAACAGGGCTTGGCCCTTGTACCTCACACGCGTCGCCCGTCATTTGGCGCAAACGATCGGAGCTTTTTCTACGCGCACACGGGTGTAAGGTCGGTAGGCGATGGATGTCCGGCGACTCGGACAAAGCGAAGTCCACATTTCGCGCGTGGGCCTCGGCGGCACCGAGCTGGGTCCGTTTGCCGGCGAAGAGCCAAATCCCGCCCGCGCTGTCGCCGTGATCGAAGCAGCCGTCTCGTCCGGCATTAACTGGATCGACAGTTCGGAGAACTACCTCGACACGCACAACGAGTCGCTCATCGGCACGGCGCTCGCGCGCGTTGACGCGGAGTTCATCGTTGCGACCAAAGTCGCGCCGGGCGCCGCAGTCAGCGGCGGCGGCAGCGGGTTCCGGCGGCACCAAGTTCACGCAGCCTGCCGCGCAAGCTTGCAGCGGCTCCAGCGGGACCAAATCGACGTCTACTTCCTGCACTGGCCGGACCGAACGGGTATCCCCCTCGAGGAAACGTGGGGAGCGATGACGGAGCTCGTCGAGGAAGGGATCGTGCGTGCGATCGGTCTTTCGAACTACAGCATCGAGGACGTGGAGCGGTGCCACGCTCAACGTCGCGTCGACGCGATCCAGGACGGACTGAATCTCCTCGACCACCTCGACAATCGCCAGCTCTTCGCGCGTTGCGACGAGCTCGGAATCGCTGTGACGGTTTACGAACCGCTTTGTTCGACGGTGCTGACAGACCGCACCCGCGAGGAGACCTTCGCTGTTTGGGAAGTCTTCAGCGCGAATGGCTGGAGCCATCCTCTGCTTGCGCCGGACAAAGTCGAGCGGACGTATGCGGTCGTCGACGCGCTGCGTCCGATTGCGAAGCGAATAGACGCGACTGTTGCTCAAGTCGCGATTGCGTGGGTTCTGCACCAGCGCGGTGTAACCGCTTTGCTAACCGGCACGACCTCGCCGGACCGCGCGCGCGAGAATGTGCGCGGAGCGGCGCTCGATCTCACGCCGGTGCTCGAGGAGATCGAAGCGCTGATCCCGCTCGGTCCCACATTCGCGTAGAGGCTCGGATACTTTCGAAGCAGTCACCGCGCGTGCAAGCGCCGATGGAGTCTGAGCGCCGACGACCGCAGGAGCTTACGTCGGTTCGCGGCGGAAAACGTTCGTTTCGCGACGGCTTTTCTGACCTGAAGGCTCCACAAAGGCCTCCATACCCACCGCAGGCTGCACAACGAGCAGGTGGTCCTGAGCAGAAAGCCCCGCATTCGGCGCTTTTGCAGAGCCCTCTGACGGACTCGAACCGTCGACCCCCTCCTTACCATGTTGTCTTTCTAGCAAACGGTGGCAGCCGGTGGCGACGGTTTTCTGCCTGCTTAAGCCATTTTTTCCACCCTGGGCGGGCCAAACGGTTGCCACCATTTGCGCCCCCATTGTTCCATAACTGTTCCATCCCAATAGGCCCAAAACGGGCGCTTTGGCCCGAACGCAACGGCAGACGTCACCCGCCGAAATGCGTCGAGATGTCGCAATGACCCTTCTCTGTTTGAAAGGTGGTCATCGACAGTCTCGCTTGACGTCGGGAGGCGGTGGCGCCGACTGATCACCGCGATGAACCTTTGCCCGTTCGGTGTGCGGAGAGTCAGGCGAAGGGATGTGCTTCGTTTGCCACAGTGGCGGTGGCGGCGGGTGAGCTAGCTGAATGGTTGGCGATTGAGCGCTTCGAGCACGAGAGCGATCACCTGGCTGGCAGTGAGGCCCTTCAGCCGTGGGTGTCTAAGTTGCTTGTGGCCTTCGACCGTGTACTGGTTGCGCCGTCCGTTGCGAGTCTTTGTCAGGTAGCCGGCCTGCTCGAGGTCGTTGACGATCTGGGCTGCGGTGCGCTCGGTGACACCGACGCCGTGGGCGATGTCTCGGAGCCGTGCGTGCGGGTCTTCGGCGATGTAGGCGAGGACGAGCGCATGGTTCGTCACGAAAGTCCAGCGGCGGTCGTGCTCGCCCATGGAAGTCATCGCCCTCGCCGTCGGCGAGGCTGAACGGCTGGCCTACTGCGCGTGGTGGGGCTCCGTCTAGGCGTCGTGCGCCGGTGCTGGCGCCTCGAGGAAGCGGATCAGATCGCCAACGGTGTGGTGGCGGTGCTGGGGGTGCCGGAGCGGCAACCGCTCATGCACCTCGTAGCGGTTACGGCGCCCGTCGCGGCTCTTGCTCAGGTAGCCCGCCTGCTCGAGGTCGTTGACGATCTGAGCAGCAGTGCGCTCGGTAATACCGACCGTTTGCGCGATGTCCCGCAGGCGGATCGTGGGTGTGGGGTGCGTAAAGTTGTTCACGCCGCGTAGCTGTATTCGTGGATGAGTCCGCCGGGTCGGTCGCGTGGCGTCACATCTCGTGAGGAGGCGACCGGGTGTTCGCGGCCGTTCGGTGCCGGCGGTGTGAGATCGAGTGAGCGGTGTGGCCTGTGCGCGTTGTAGTAATCGACGAAGACGCGGAGCACGTGCTCGAGGTGGCGCCGGTTCATGATCAA
>JBKPJA010000022.1:0-22528 GCA_046730515.1 Actinomycetota bacterium
GTCGTCGGCGTGGCAATCTTCGCCTACATCGCGACCACGCTGGTCGAGCTGATCGCCCGCGGTGTGGTCACGGACGCGTGGGGTGAGCGCAGGAGGAGGAGAGCGATCGACCGGCTTGAGGACCACTACATCATCTGCGGCTTCGGCCGGGTCGGCCGGCGGGTTGCGGAGGAGTTCACGCGCGCCGGCGCCTCGTTCGTGGTGCTCGACTTCAGCGAGGAGGCGCTCGCGACCGCGCGCGAGGAGAACGTCCTCTTCATCGAGGGCAACGGCACCGAGGACGAGGATCTCGCGCGCGCCGGGCTCGCCCGGGCACGGGGTCTCGTCGCCGCCTCCGACGACGACTCGGACAACTTGTACATCACGCTCTCGGCGAAGGCGCAGCGGCCGGACCTCGTCGTCGTCGCGCGAGCCTCGGACGAGGAAGCGGAGAAGAAGCTGCGGCTTGCGGGAGCCGATCGCGTCGTCCTCCCTTACGCCACCGCCGGCCGCGTGATGGCGAGTCTGCTCGTCAAGCCGCAGGTCGCCGCGTTCCTCAACGTCGTCTCCGATTCCGGCGGGCCCGATCTCAGCTTCGAAGAGATCGAGATCCCGGCGACGTGGGCGGCCGCGGGTCGCTCGATCCGTGACTTGCGCGTGCGCGAGCAGACCGGTGCGTCGATCATTGCCGTACGTCGCGACGACGGCACCTTCGACACGAGTCCGATGCCGGACACGCCGCTCAAGGAAGGCGACGTGCTCGTCGGGGTCGGCACCGCCGACGAGATTCGCGCGCTCGAAGATCTGTTCGCTCCTCCGCGAGACGTTGACCGCTAACGCAGTCTCGCGACTCGCGGACGAGATCGCCAAGCTCGCAGACGCCCCGGTCGAGCTTGAGCGGCCGAGCGATCCTGTCCACGGCGACTACGCGACGAACATCGCGTTGCAGACGGCACCCGTGCGGAGGCGTCTGCCGCGCGAGCTCGCCGCCGAGCTCGCGGAGCGAGTTGTCTTGCTCGCCGAAGTCGAACGCGCCGAGGTCGCAGGCCCTGGGTTCCTCAACATCTGGGTCACGCGCGACTGGTACGTGGATGCGCTCGCGGAGATCGACCCCGAGTACGGCGGTGGCTTCGCGATTCCGCACGCGCGCATCCAGGTCGAGCTCGTCTCCGCCAATCCGGTCGGCCCGTTGACGGTCGGCTCGGCGCGCAACGGCGCATACGGGGACTCGGTCGCGCGGTTGTTGCGGTTCGCGGGCAACCAGATCGAGGAGGAGTATTACTTCAACGACACGGGCCGGCAGATCGACCTGTTCCGCGAGTCCGTCGAGGCGAGGCGGCGGCGTGAGGATCCGCCGCCCGACGGTTACGTCGGCGACTACATCGTCGATCTCGCCGCGCGTGAGGGCGATCCGGTGCAGGCGATGCTGAAGGAGATCGAGCGCGAGCTGCGGGAGTTCCGGATCCCGATCGACACCTGGCGCAACCAGGCGGAGCTCGAGGGCGTGATCCCCGAGCTCCTGCCCAAGCTCGACACGTATGAGGCACAGGGGACGCTCTGGGCGCGCACGAGTGCGTACGGCGACGACAAGGACCGGCCGCTTCAGCGTTCGGCCGACGGCTCATACCTCTACTTCGCCGCGGACGTCGCGTACGTGCGAGACAAGCTCGAGCGTGGCTTCGACCGAGCGATCTACGTGCTCGGCGCCGACCACCACGGCTACGTCGGACGCCTCAAGGCGGCGGCGGCGATGCTCGGCTACGACCCCGATCGGATCGAGGTGCTGATCTACCAACTCGTCCATATCGTCGAAGGGGGAGAGGCGAAGAAGATCTCCAAGCGGCGCGGCGACGTCGTCTTCCTGAACGAGCTCGTGGAGAAGATCGGCGTTGACGCTGCACGCTGGTACCTCGTGTCGCGCGGCCACGACCAGACGATCGACATCGATGTCGACCTCGCAGCGGAGCGCACGCAGAAGAATCCCGTCTACTACGTGCAGTACGCGCACGCGCGGATCGCGGGAATCCTCCGCAACGCGAACGAGAAACCCGACGCGGCCGCACTTCCCCCGGAGCTTGCGGCGGAGGAGCGCGACTTGATCAAGCGCCTCGCGGAGTTCCCGACGATCGTGCTCGAGGCGACCGAGCGTCGTGCGCCGCACGCACTGCCGATCTACTCGATCCGCGTCGCGGACGACTTCCACCGCTTCTATCACGATTACCGTGTCGTTGGCTCCGACGCCGAGCCCTTCCGGCTGGCGCTTTGCCTCGCCACGCAACGTGTGATCGCACGCTGCCTCGACCTGATAGGCGTGACGGCCCCGGAGCGGATGTAGCGTGGGATCCAAGTGTGCGCGTTAAGACGGACGCACGGGCAAAGCCCGCACGTCCTCTGAAGCGGCACCGCAAGCGGCGCCTCAGCGGCGTCGAGGCGCCCGAGCGGATGTAGGCTCCCAGGCCGTGCCGCGACCGCGTCCCGATCGCAACCTCGCGCTCGAGCTCGTCCGCGTCACCGAGGCTGCCGCAATGGCAGCCGGCCGCTGGGTCGGTCGCGGCGACAAGAATGCCGCCGACCAGGCAGCGGTGGACGCGATGCGGGCGATGCTGGATTCCGTCTCGATGGACGGAGTCGTCGTCATCGGCGAAGGGGAGAAGGACGAGGCGCCGATGCTGTTCAACGGCGAGTCAGTCGGCGACGGCACGGGCCCGCCGGTTGACGTCGCCGTCGATCCGCTCGAGGGCACCCGGCTGACTGCGCTCGGCCAGCCGAACGCGATCGCAGTGATCGCGCTCTCGGAGCGCGGGACGATGTTCTTTCCCGGCGCCGCCGTGTACATGGAGAAGATCGCCGTCGGCCCGCAGGGGATCGACGTGATCGACCTCGATGCCTCGCCGACGGAGAATGTCGAGGCGGTGGCGAAGGCGAAGGGCGTTTCGACGCGCGAGATCTCCGTGGTCGTGCTCGAGCGCGACCGGCACAACGACCTGATTGCGGAGCTCCGCGACGCAGGCGCGAAGGTGAACTTGATCCGCGACGGCGACGTCGCGCCCGCTATCGCCGCGGCGCAAGTGGGGACCGGCGTGGACATGCTCTACGGAATCGGCGGCACTCCCGAGGGGGTGATCTCGGCGGCGGCGCTTAAGTGCGTCGGCGGCGGCATCCAGGGCCGCTTGTGGCCGCGGGACGACGAGGAACGGCAGAAACTCGTCGACGCCGGACTCGATCCGAAGAAGATCCTGACGACGGACGATCTCGTCGCAGGCGAAGACGTCTTCGTCGCCGCGACGGGAGTGACGACAGGCTCGTTGCTGCGCGGCGTCCGCTATCTCCCGAACGGCGCGATCACGGACTCGATCGTGATGCGCTCACGCTCGGGCACGGTGCGCCGAGTCGAAGCGACGCACGCGCTCGACAAGCTCGAAGCCCTCACAGGCCGCGAGTACCGCTAGCGACGAAAAAAGGGTCAGACCCCGGAGGGGTCTGACCCTTGTTAAAAGTGCGGCTAGACCGCGACCGCCTCGCGTTCCATCTCCGGCGCGTACATGCCGGTGCGCGCCGCGCCGTTCATCTTCGCGCGGTGGTAGTACGCGCGCTGCGCGGCTTCGACGTTCTCGGCCTTGCCGCCCCAGGCCTTCAGCGCAGGCGCCTGGAGGGCGCGACCGTACGAGAACGACAGCTCCCACGGATGCGGTCCCAGCTTGTTCATCGCGTTCAGGTTCGCCGTCGCATCCTCGTCCGACTGGCCGCCGGAGAGGAAGACGATTCCGGGCACGGCCGCAGGCACGTGCCGGTAGAAGCAGCGCATCGTCTCCGCGGCGACCTCCTCGTGGGACGCCTGCCGCGGGTTCTCGTAGCCGGAGAGCACCATGTTCGGCTTCAGCAGGATTCCTTCCGGGTGGACTCGCTGGTCGCGCAGCTCCGTAAAGACGGCGTGCAAGGTGCGCGACGTGACCTCAAAGCTCCGCTCGATCGTGTGGTCGCCGTCCATCAACACCTCGGGCTCGACGATCGGGACGACGCCGGCCTCCTGCGAGAGCGCCGCGTAGCGCGCGAGCGCGTGCGCGTTCGTCCAGATGCAGTACTCACTCGGGATGTGGTCGCCGATCGTGATCACCGCGCGCCACTTCGCGAACCGCGCGCCGAGCCCTCGGTACTCCTCAAGCCGCCCCCGCAGCCCGTCGAGGCCTTCGGTCACCGTCTCGCCGGGCGCATCGGCGAGGTCCTTGGCGCCCGTGTCGACCTTGATCCCGGGGATGATTCCCTTCGCTGCGAGCAGTTTCGGAAACGGCGTGCCGTCGTCCGTCGACTGCCGGATCGTCTCGTCGAACAGGATCACGCCCCCGATGTACTCCTCGACTCCCTCGGTCGTGAAGAGCAGCTGGCGGTAGGCGCGCCGGCTCTCCTCCGTCGACTCGACGCCGATCGAGTCGAAGCGCTTCTTGATGGTTCCGTCGGATTCGTCGGCGGCGAGGATTCCCTTCCCGTCGGCGACGATCGCGACCGCGGTCTCATGCAGCTCGTTCTCGGACATCCCTTCCTCCGTCACTTGATCGGAGGAAAGTATCTCCTAGAATCCAGGGCTACGGAGGGGCCTCGCTGCGGCGGCGGCCCCTCCATTGCGTCCGTTCCCTACGCGCTGCGGCGCCGGACTCGCGGGGAGACCCAAAGGGCGTTGCTGCGCGTTTCCTGCCTCACGTCCTCCAAGACGCCGCGGCCCGAGGTTGCTTGCTCACCCGATCGGGGGACTTTGGAAGTGGCCGTGTTCGGAAGTAGGATTCCTCGCCTGTGATGCGCCGGCTTTTGCTCCTCATCGTGTTCTTCGGCGCGACCACGCCGGTGCTCGGAGGCGGCGCTGCGCCGCCCGACCTGATCGCCTCCGGGGTCACCGTGAGTGGGATCTCCATCGGCGGGATGTCGTCCGACGAGGCCCAGGCTGCGCTCGCGGGCGCCTACGCGCGGCCGATCCGCATCAACTACGAAGGCCGGCACGCGCTGTTGCGCCCGGCGCGCTTCGGCGCGAAGGTGTCGATCGCCGAGGGCGTCGCGCTCGCGGCGAAGGCGCCGGAGCGAACGTCGATCCGGCTCGCGCCGCACGTCGACCTTCGCGCGGTGCGGAGATTCGTCGCCGCGATCGACAAACGACTCTCGTATCCCGCGCAGGATGCACAGCTCGTCGGGCTCAACGGCCTCACGCCGGTGATCGCGGACGGGAAACCCGGCCTGCAGGTGCTGCGCGGCCTGACGACGCAGCGGATCGTGAACGCGCTGGACTCCCCACGGCGCCCGCACATTCGCGTGGCGATGCGCGTCGTGGAACCGTCCGCGACGCGCGCGAGCTTCGGACCGGTGGTCGTGATCCGACGCGGCGCCAACGAGCTCCGCTACTACGTCGGCTCCCAACTCGCGCGCACGTTCCCCGTCGCGACCGGGCAATCGATCTACCCGACGCCGCTCGGCACGTTCAGCATCGTCGACATGCAGCGCAATCCGTGGTGGCGCCCGCCAACGCAGGACGCGTGGGCGCGCGGCCTCAAGCCTGTGCCGCCGGGACCGGGGAATCCGCTCGGCACGCGCTGGATGGGTCTGTCGGCGCCGGGGGTCGGCATCCACGGGACGCCGGATGCTGCGTCCGTCGGGTACTCGGCGTCGCACGGCTGCATCCGCATGTTCATCCCTGACGCGGAGTGGCTGTTCGAGCACGTGCACATCGGCACGCCGGTCGTGATCACGAGCGCGTAGCCGGGGCTACAATCGGGCGCGAGCGCGGACGTAGCTCAGTTGGTAGAGCATCAGCTTCCCAAGCTGAGGGTCGCGGGTTCGATCCCCGTCGTCCGCTTCCTGAGTGGAAAGACGCGGACTCCGCCGCGCAGTACACCCCCGCGAACATCGTCAAAGAGGCGCAGACCGTCAATCGGTCCGGCAACGACGGCTAGCGATGTCCTACGCGTCTCAGTCGTTCAGGAACGATCACACGGCGCACGGTTCAGGCGTCTCGGCAGGCGGCGGCGTCAAGCTCGGACCAACGCGCGAATGCCCTGGACGCGCCCTGCTAAGCCTTGCCGCTGGGTGCGTCCACGCCAACCGCGATCTCTACGGGTTCGATTTTCGAGCGCAGCTCCTCAAGACGCCCGGTGCGATACGCCTCGGCATCGCCGCGCGCGACCCATTCAAGAGCCCGTTCAAGCGTCTCTTTCAGCGCTGCGACCTCGAATGGTTTCGTCAAGTAGTCGAAGCCGCCGAGTTCGATCCCTTGCAGCTGCAAATTCAATTCGGCGCGGGCGGAAAGGAAAACGATCGGCGCCCTGTTCGTGCGCGGGTCGCGCAGCAGTTCTTCGGCAACGTCGAAGCCGTTCGCACCCGGCATCATCACGTCGAGAATGACAACGTCTGGCTGCACCTCGCGAGCCAGCGCTAGGGCAGCGTCACCGTCAGCCGCTTCGAAGACCTCAGCGCCCTCGAATTCGAGATTGATACGGCACAAAAGCCGTATCGACCGCTCATCATCAGCAACGAGAACTCGCCGCAGCCGAGCCACGTGTACCCCCCGTTTGTCCCCCGTAGATCCGAAGACCCATTATGCACGCAGTCACTTGGATCGTGCGACGTTCGAGACGAAGAAGAGACCGATCGACCTATTGACAGCCCAAAGCCGTCGGCGCAACGATCTCCGCAGCGCGCACGGGGCGCGATGGGAGGGAAACGACAACCCCTACACCGGCCTATCACGCCCGGTGCGCGGCTCCGCCATCCGACAGCCACACGCGCTACCGTGGGTCGACGAGCCCAGGCACTTGCGTCCCGGGCTTCGCCGCAGTGGCTCGGGGCGCGCCGGGCTCACGAAGCCGAGAAGTACGTCGTCCGGCGAAGTACGTCGTCCGGCGCGCCTGGGAGCGCGCGCACCGAAGCGAATCGGGCCGCAGTCGGATGCTCTCCCCTGGACCGCAGACGGGGGATGCTCTCCCCTGACCCCGCGCCGCAGTGCGCGCGCACTGGCAATTTGCTCGATTCATCGGGCCGTAAAACGCAAAACGGATATCCGCGGGCGAAACCCTGACTGTTGCGGTCATGAAAACGGAACGAGGGCGAGTTTCTCCGGTGGTACCGCGCGCAGGGATTGCTGTGATGCCGGAGTGGAAGCCTGGCCTGTCAGACGAGCCAGGCTTCCTTCGTTTTCCCGGCGCCAGCCCTCGCCTAAGTCCCTATCACGGTGGTAGTCGCCGTGGCGGTGTTGTTGCTCGGCTTCACGGCTACAGCAGTCCCGCCTACCCGCCGCCACACCTAGACAACCGATGCCACGTGTGGCTATTCGTGGAGCAACAGGCCGACCGCAGGGCCGTGTCCACGCAGCCCCTGCCGCAGCAGTGAAACGTGCGTTGGAAGAAGCTAGAGAGCGCGGCGTCCGGTTCTTCGACGTCAACCACGGCCAATCCGGCGTCGCGGATAACGCCGTCGAGCTACACCCCGTTTACGGCTTTAAGCCATGAGCGGCTAACTGAAACGTCGTCGATCTGACTCCGACTGGTCGCCGAACTCCCGCGCCCAGCATTCCGGGCAGTACCACGCGAACTCGTCGAGGTCGATGCGCGTGAGCCTCCAGCCGCGCTCGCCGTCGTTCGCGCGACCGCACTCGACGCACGCGAGGGTTTGCGGGTCGAGCATCCGGCGAGCCTAGGGCGCCCGCGCGCTTCGCGTCTATGACCCAAGCGGGTCGGTTGGGCCACTGAGAAGATCGGCGCCCACACGATCGTCCAGCAAGATTACGACTGAGGTCTGTTCAGGACGCAGCGAATCGCGATCATGTTGTGCAGGATGAGTGACGGGGGAAGCGGGCGCTCGCGGGAGCTTGAGGAAGTGCGGCTGTTGCTGTTTCCACACCTGAGCGTGGGGGAAGGCAGACGGCGCGTTGACGCGGCGCTTGAGGGCGCCGCCGACGCCGAGCGGCTCGAACGGATCGAGCAGCTGGTCCGCGACGGCGATCTCGACGCCGAGCTCGTCCGGCGCGTGCGGCATCTCCGTGAGAACGGCGGCTAGCAGCTGTCAGACAAAGAAGATGAGCGAAGACGGCGAGCCGCACGGGTATCGCCTTGGCTCCCCGCTGGCTTCGATCGTAGGGATCGCGGAGCGGACGCTACAGCGAGCAGACCTCGACGAGGAAGTGAGAGTAGATGTGCAGGCGATCCGTGAGCTCGCTTTCGGGGCTCTGGAGGCGGAAGAGCGGGGCAGCGGCGGCGCGTCTGCTTCTACTTAAGGCTCGTCCCGTCTACGGTTTAACGCCGGTGCGGGGGTTTGCGGCCCTGGGTGTTCTTGCGGCGCTCGCCGTCGTTGCGCTGACGGCGCGACCGATGCCTGCACGAGCGCGGAGCAACACCAGCTGCGGAAGCGCTTATCGGCCGCTCAGGACGCTCAGCGATCCGCAGCGCAACCTTGTGAAGCTGTCGCCGAAGGACACGACGCTTGCTGCGATCGCACAGCTGCCACGGCCGGCAGTCACACCGACGACGCGCAACACCGCCTTTGAGCGTCAGGTGTGGCGCGTGGCCACGCAGATTGTCGCGTCCAAACTGGAAGGCGACGGCGATATCGAACTGCTCCTATACGACGCCACCGGCTACGGGATCGCAGCAATGCCAGCTGCAAAGTGTGTGCCGATGAAGGCACGCGATCGCAAGGCGATTATCAACGTCCGCCAACAGTTCGTGAGCGCCTGCGGCCAGCCAACGAACGCATGGAAGCCACTCGGCGCGGTCGTCAACATCAGCGGGGTCGGCTTCTGGGATAAGCCGCACATCGAGGCGAAACAACACGCGCCGAACTTCGCCGAACTTGAGCCCGTCACCGGGTTGAGCATCGTCGCCGGCTGCAGCTAGCCGTCCGTGTGCCGAGCCCTGACTGGTCATCGTGCCGATGCCGCTGGGGCGACAGCCGGAAACGGAATCTAGAAGGCGGAAGGACTGGCGCAGGCGAGTCTCAGCGACTGCGCGCCCTAGCACTCCTCCCGTACCTAGTCGCTTGACCTCGGGCCTGGGAAGGAGAAAGCTTGACTCGAACCGGGGCTTGGGACTGCGGCAGGCCCGTCCTCAGCTCGAAACTGGGGGAGAGAGGGAGGAATTGTGCGATCTCGATCTGAGAAGCTGGGGAGAGTGCGCGCTGCCGCCTTGGGCCCGGTTGCGCTTGGGCTCGTGTTCGCGGCGGTGGCGGCATTTCCGGCTGACGCGGCGTATCCGGGGCCGAACGGGTTGATCGCCTTCCGGGCAGTCAACGACAACGGCTCGGGTGTGTACACGATTGATCCGGCCAACCCGCTAGACCAGGTGCTCGTCCACCAGTTCGATGGTGACGTCGCCTCGGCTCCGCATTACTCGCCCGACATGAGCATGTTCACGTTCGAGTTGGACACTGCGACGTCGTGCGCGAACGTGGTCACGATGAACATCGACGGCAGCAATGTGAACGTGCTGCCGCTCGCAAACGGCGACGTCTGCGAGGCGTCGCCGACGTTCTCTGCCGACGGGACGCGCATCTTCTACGAGGGCTACAACGGTAAAAGGCGCGACGCGATCTACAGCATGAACCTGAACGGCGGCGACCGCCGTCTGATCACCGCTTGCGAGGGACGCGGTGTCACCGACCCGGAGACCTCGGCCGACGGCACGATGCTCTCTTTCACCTGCTTCTCGAAGGACGGCGCCGCCTTGTTCGACTCGCGGGTCAAGGGCTTCGGCCTGAGGCAGCTGACGCCGTATTCGTTCGACGTCGGCACCCGCTCCGACTGGTCGCCCGACAGCAAGCGGATCCTCTTCATTTCCACGCCGGGCGAAGGTACGCCGCAGGCGCAGGTGAACACCGCGACGATCAACGCTGACGGCAGCGGCCTCAAGTGGCTGACGACCTTTGGCCCCGGCGACCTACGTGCGTTCGGCAACTCCTACTCGCCAGGCGGACAGTGGATCGTGCTGCGGATCGAGAAGGACAACGGAAGCGGTGGGTTCGACAGCGCGCTGTTCAAGATGCCCGCCGACGGCGGCGATCTGACGCAGATCACCGACTACTCGAGCTTCCGCCCGCGCGGGATGACCTGGGGTTCTGTCTGCCCCTGCTCGCCCTAACGTTCGCATACTTCTGTGTAACGAACTGAGTCAAAAGGAGGAGTTCCCGCGAAGGGAACTCCTCCTTTCCTCTTAGACGAACTGACGCGCATGGTTACGCGGCGTTCTACGCGCTTCCCAAGCTGAGGGTCGCGGGTTCGATCCCCGTCGTCCGCTTCGAGGAAAGCGCCTGTCGATTCGGCGGTAGCGACGTGCCTAGCGGCTTACGCGGACGACCGCGAATTGGTCCGTTCGATAGAGGACTTCCTCTCGCTCTTGGTCTTCATGAGTTGGAGCGACGATCCACGTCGATGGATGTGAACGGACGAGGTCATACTCGCCAATCGTCGCGCGGACAGTTCTCCGACAGCCGGTCAAGCTGCATTCGCAGAGGAAGTCGTACGACTCGTGGAAGACTCGATAGGCATCCGCAAGCTGTGCGATACGCTCGTTCGCGTCACGCAGGACCGTTTGGTTGAGTGCTTGCCTCTTGAGTCGAGGCATATGTCCTCACTCTGGCGATTCGCCACCAGAGCGGGGTCCCGGCTTCTGGCAGGTTGTTATCCCCTTTACTCGGAGTGATCTAAGCACTCGCTGAGCAAGGCGACAAGCTCGATCCCGCGCACCCCGAGGAGAAGGTTGGCGCTTGTATCGTGCGGTCGTGCTCATCTTCTTGGCGATCGCGCTCCTTTTCGTGCTGTCGTCGCCATGGAACCTCATCGGCTTTCTCGTCGTCATTCCGCTCTGGGTGCTCGAACTGCTGGGCTGGAACCGCACGGTCAAGCGCCGGCGACGGGTAGTGGGTGCGGAGACTTTGATCGGCCGAGACGCGGTCGTTATCTCGCCGTGCCGCCCGCGCGGTCAGGTGCGGTTGGACGGAGAGATCTGGGCTGCGCGATGTGACGCCGGGGCGGGGGACCGGGAGACTGTGCGCGTCGTCGGTCGCGACGGTCTGACCCTCATCGTCGAGCCTGCGGCCTCGAGGTCGCCTTAGTGCCTTCTCGCCGCGGCTGATCGGATCCAGACGGACAGCGGATACACGACGAGGCGCAACCGAGCCAAGCCTTTCGACTGGCCATTTCCCACCGCAGGGTAGGTTGCAAAGACCGCCCCGTGGGCAGAGAATTCGCTGGTGGCGGGTCCTGCGGTAAGAGATGCAATCTGGGAATCCCCCCCGATTCGTCCGAACCCACTAACGGGGGCGTCCCTCTAGAACGATCCCCGGCCCGCCACTCCCACGGGGAGAACGAGCGCGATCGCAGTGCGCGATTGGACCTAGGGCTAGTCGGACCCCTCCGAACAACGCGCGCACAAGCGACGGCTGCGGAGCACGATGTGCCGGGGATGGGAGCAAACGGCTTCAGCGGGCTGCTCACGATCGGTGCGGTGCTGCTTGCGGTCTGGTTCGACGCGAGGATCGGCAGCCGACGCCCCAGCTCGCCGTTCTGGCGAGTCGCGCATGCGTGCGTCGCATTCGTTGTCGTGAAGGTCGCGGCCGCCGGATTCGCAGACGGCGTCCAGCGGGGGCTACCGGGTCACTTGCAACTGGTCACCCTGTTCCTGCTCTTCTTCCCGGGTCTGATCTACGCATTTCTCGCCGGCCTGTGGCTGATGCGGACGTTCGTCGATGCCGCAAGGCTCGCTCGGCGGTGATCGGAGGGTCGCGAACGCCATCCCGGCGATCCGCTTCCACGTCTGAGATGCTTCGCGGGTGAACGCTTGGGAACGGCTTCGCCGCTGGTGAAGCCAGGGGAATACGACGAGGAGCGTCGCCCGACTGACGGCGAGGGTCATCCGCTCACGGCGGAGGAACGGCGCGAGGAGACGCCGTATTCCTTCCAGGACGAGCTCGGCAAGCTCGGCGGTTACACCGCCGGCGGTGAGCCGATCGAGCCGGATACCGGCCGCAGTGAGTGAAAACGCCGGGATCGACCGGGCCTTTCACCCTGAGTGATGCGTTCGCCGCACTGGCGCGGCACCCTGACAGCCCTCCTTGACCGAGAGCAGCAAGGTAGTGCGCGCGCACACAGCCAAGCCAGGGTCGCTGGCCGCAGCACTCTCCCCAGCGCGCCGCAGCGCGCGCAGGGGGATCTTCGTTCCTCGTGTTAGCCGCGTCAATAGGCTGAATGTCTTAATTCTTCTGTCACCTATCGCGCGGCCGTTAACCCCGAACGGGGAGGAGCGTCTCGAGTCCCTCGGCGCCCACCGAAGCTCCGCGGGACGGTCCTAGCGATTTGCTGCCGCAGCAGCGGCGACGCTGAGGACGAACCTGCTGTCGACGAGTCTCAGTCGCCTTGGCTCGCTGACGACGAGCCAACGGTAGGCACCAGCACGGAAACGGAAACTGGAGGGCAGGACGAGCTGCGCCTTCGCGGTCGTCGTGCGAAAAACGATGCGTCCGTTCCGGGAGAGAAGGAAGAGATAGTGTCGGGCCCCGGCCTGCGGCCGCCACCCCCACTGCCGTGCCGGCACGAATCTCGACTGCGCCGGGCGATGACCAGGCGCTGCTCGCCGACGTGACCTTCCATCCACGCGGCGGCCCCCTCCCACGGCCCGTGAACGTGGCGGCGACGTGCCCGCGCCTGTTGCGACCGGCGCGGTTCGCTTCGGGGCCGGTGTGGACACGGCCGGGGCAGGCGTGGAGGGCGCCGATCTGGTGGCGGTCGCGGTGGTCTGGGACGGCGCGCTGACGCTCCTAATCGCATCGATAGCAACTCGTCCGGGGTTCTTGTGCTCGCGCGCTCGCGCGAACACGAAGACGGCGCCGGCGGCGACAAGCACGCCGAGAGCTAGTGCGAATAGCGCCCGGCGCCGCTTCCGTTGCGGCGGCTGCGCAGGGGCCGGGGCCGCCAGAGGCGGGTGTTGTGCATACCACGATGTCGAGCGTACGGCGCTGTCGACCGGGACGAACGCGCGCGTGGCTGCTGCCGGGCGCCCAGGCTGCCAGAAAAGTTCCCGGGGTAGTTGCTCGCGCACACGCCGCGCTTCCTCGGCGGGCATCACCAACACCAGTTCGGGACTGACTTCGTCCTGCCGCCGCGGAGCCATCGACTAGAGGCTAACGGTCGAACCGGTGGGTCGACGGCGCCGCACCTGCTGCCGTACTCGGAGGCTTCTGAAAGGCCGGAGGAGATCCGATCCACCGGAGCGAACTGGTGACCGGCGAGCGTGATGTTCTGGATGTGGTACCAGGCGAACTTGTCGCCGTTCTCGATCGTGGTCGCGTCGTTCCAACCGTCCTGGACTGCGAAGAAGTTGTCCGGATCCGTGACGGCCTCCGAGTACTCGTGGCCGGTGACGATGCTGCAGCCGTCGAAGATGCCGTTGCCGAAGGCGTCGCTCGTCGCGTTGACGCTGTGCATGCCGCAGCCTCCGGTGGAAGGGGGCCGCGGCCGCGCGGCCCCCTTTCTCTCGCTAGTGTCCCGCCGTGGCTGACGCGCTCGAGCGCCTGAAAGTTCGCGCCGCTCGGATCGTCGATCTCGAGCGGATCGGCCGCATCCTCTCGTGGGATCAGCAGACGATGATGCCGGCGGCGGGCTCTGAGTCGCGGGCCGAGCACATGGCTACGCTGCGGCGCCTTCAGCACGAGCTCCTCGTCGACGCGGAGACCGGACGGCTGCTCGACGAACTGGCGCCGCTCTCGGAGTCCCTCGACTACGACTCCGACGACGCGTCGCTGATCCGCGTCACTCGTCGCGAATACGAGAAGGCCGTTCGCGTCCCGGCCGACCTGCGTGCGGAGATGACGCGCGCCGCCGCAAGGGCGCGCACCGTGTGGGTGAAGGCGAGAGCGGAGTCGGACTTCGCAGTGTTTCTACCCGCGCTCGAGCACAACTTCGAGCTGCGGCAGCACTACATCGAATGCTTCGATGACTTCGACGAGCCGTACGACGTCCTGCTCGACGACTACGAGCCGCAGACGACCACCGCCGAAGTGCGGGCGATCTTCGAGGAGCTCAAGCCGGAGCTCCACGCGCTGATCGACGAGCTTCGGGACAACGACGTGGATGACGCTTTCCTTTCCGGGAGCTTTCCCGTCGACCGCCAGCGTGCGCTCGCTCACGACGTCGTGCGGCTGTTCGGCATGCGACCTGAGACGTGGCGGCTCGACCCCACGGAGCATCCGTTCGCGTCCGGCGCGGGTGTCGACGACGTGCGGATCACCACGAACTACGACCCGCAGACGATGAAGTCGCTGTTCTCGACGATGCACGAGTACGGTCACGGCCTGTACAGCCACCAGCTGCCGCGCGAAATCGCGCGGCTGCCGACGGGGCTCGCATGCTCGCTCGGCATCCACGAGTCGCAGAGCCGGTTGTGGGAGAACCTCGTCGGCCGCTCGCGGCCGTTCTGGCGTTTCTTCTACACGCGCGCGCAGGAAGCTTTCCCGGAGCAGCTCGGCGATGTCGAGCTGCCACGGTTCTATGCGGCGATCAACAAGGTGCGCCCGTCACTGATCCGCATCAAGGCGGATGAGGTGACGTACGGAATGCACGTCATCCTTCGGTTCGAGCTCGAGCAGGACGTGATCAACGGCCGGGTCGCCGTCCGCGATCTGCCGGCTGCCTGGAACGCGAAGATGGACGAGTACCTCGAGGTCGACGTGCCCAACGACGCGCAGGGCGTGCTCCAGGACACGCATTGGGCGTCAGGCTCGATCGGCTACTTCTCGACGTACTTGCTGGGCACGGTCATGTCAGTGCAGATCTGGGAGCGGATGACCGTCGACGTGACCGACATCGAGGAGCAGGTTGAAGGGGGCGAGTTCACCGCGTTGCGCAAGTGGCTGGGCGAGCATGTCCACGGGCTCGGCCGGAAGTTCCCGCCGCGGGAGACGTTGCAACGCGCGACGGGCTCGACGATCGACGCACGGCCGTACGTCGAGTATCTCCGCGCCAAGTACGGCGCGAGTATCGAGATTCCTATTTCGTCTTGAACAAATGCGAGCAATCCTTAACACTGTCGTGCGGAGAGCGTCTGCGGGTTTCGACCAGGGACTCAAGGTCCCCACGCGGCTGGTCGGAAAGCGTTAGACGCTCTTTTCTAGCCCAACGGCGGTGTTTTTCGCAGCGGCAGAGGAGTAGCCTCGCCCTGCGGACCGGGGTTGCCAAAGCCCGTCCGTCGGATGAGCCGGATTTAGGGGGAGGTGGGCCGCCGCCTCCAACGGTCCGGCTCATTCACGGGCGCGCAGGGTTCTGCCTCTTTCGCGTGTCCACATGAACGAGGCGGTGGCCCACTGTGCGGAGTTGCGACTGCGGCGCAGCTCCGCACCTTTCACCTCGGCCAGGCCGCAGCGAGCTTGGCCCGTGTCTCGGCCAGATGCTCCGGCAGCACCTTCACGTCCGCGAGCACCGGCATGAAGTTCGTATCGCCTGACCAACGCGGGACGACGTGGAGATGGACGTGGTCGACGACGCCCGCACCCGCCACTCGGCCGAGATTCCAGCCGAGGTTGTAGGCCTGCGGTTGGTAGAGCTGCGCGAGTGCACCGATTCCGGAAGAGGCGGCGCGGTGGATCTCGACGATCTCCTCCGAGTCGAGCTCGGCGAAGTCACCGGTGTGTCGCTTCGGCGCGACCATGAAGTGGCCCGAGGCGTAAGGGAACTTGTTCAGGATCGCGATCGTGCGCTCGCCTCTGTGGACGACGAGCCTCTCCGTGTCGTCGCCGTCGACAGCTGCGCAGAAGATGCAGCCCGATTCGTCGTCGGCGGACTTGATGTACTCGAGACGCCACGGCGCCCAGAGTTGTTCCATGCGTTAGACCGTATCGTCCGACGACTCGACGGGCACGGGCTCGCGCCGCACCGTGAGCCAGCCGAGGGAGCCGAGCATCGCGGCCACGAGCGTGAGCGAGGCGGCGATCAGCACGACTTCCATGTGCCGCCGAGTTCGGTCCGGCGGACCGGACTCCTCTAGAGCCACCCCTTGTAGCGGAAGAAGGCGATCAGCCCGACAGCGCAAGAGATCATCGCCCCAGCAACCGCCCAGAATCCCCAGACCGTGCCGTAGCCGGGGAAGTGCACGTTCATGCCGAAGATGCCGCTGAGCAACGTCAGCGGCAGGAAGATCACGCTGACGACCGTGAGGAACCGCAGGACGTTGTTGAGGCGGTGGGAGATCACCGACTCGTTCGTGTCCTCGAGCCCGTCGACGACCTCCTTGTAATTGTCGAGCAAGTCCCAGATGCGCTCGGATGCGTCGACGAGGTCGTCGAAGTACAGCTCGAGCTCCTCCGGCAGGAACCGTTCGACGTGCCGTTCGAGCAGCCGCAGGGTCGAGCGCTCCGGCTTGATGATCTTGCGGTAGGAGATGATCTCCTGCTTCGCATTGGAGATGTCGCGGACGACGTCCTCGGCGGCGCCCGCGAACATGTCGTCCTCGATCGAGTCGAGCTTGTACGCGATCTTGTCGAGGATCGGGAAGCAGTAGTCGAAGAGGTCGTCCAGGACTTCGTAGAGCAGCCGTCCCGATCCCTTCGAGAACAGTTGCGAGCGCAGCTCCGCGTCCTCGTAGCAGCGCTGGAACAGACGCGTCACAGGCAGCAGCTCGACGGTCGGCAGCGTGGCGAGGTAGTCCGGTCCGAGGAAGAAGTCGAGCTCCGCGGCATTGAGCCGCTGGATCGCCTTGTCGTAGACCGGGAAGTGGAGGACGCCGAACAGGTACTCCGGGTAGTCGTCGATCTTCGGGCGCTGGCGCTTGGAGAGGACGTCCTCGATGTCGAGCGCGTGCCAGTCGAAGCGCTGCGCGAGCTCCTGTGCCTCCTCGAGGCGCGGCGCGTCGAGGTGGATCCAGGTCAGCCCGTCGGAGTCGAGCTCAGCGAGCCGCGGACGCGGTTGCACGTCGACGACGCCCGCCGAGCCGGAGGGCCGAGTCCGCCGGATGCGCGGCAGGCTGGGCATTGGTACTGAGGGGGTCGTCGACGATCGCTTGCGTCATATTCGCCATGTTACCCCGGTGGGCCTGCCGCCAAGCCCGCAGCGACCGGTTCGGGCTCGACATGCGGTGTACGCCGGACCGAACGCGGCAGGGACCGCTCGAGCGCGAGCGCCCACGCGCCCGCGACCAGCTGCAATCCGGCGGCAATCGGCCACAGCGCGTAGGGCGCGTGCTGGAGGATGAACCCACCGCCGGCGGGGCCGATGATCCAACCGAGCTGCCACGAGAGGCTCGAGAAGGCGAGGTAGCGGCCGACGAGCCGCGGCGGAGCGAGATCGGCGGCGAGCGGCGCGTGGATCGTGCCGTGCAGGCACTCGCCTGCGGCGAAGACGACCGTGATCGCGGCGAGGAGCCCCGCCGCCACCCAGCCCGACGTCCAGTAGCCGACGGCGCCGAAGCCGAGTAGCGAGCCGGCCCACACGCAACACATCAACGCGAGGCCGCGCATGCGTCGGCGCCCTTCCACGAGCTTCGCTACGGGTAACTGCGCGACAACGACGACGAGCGAATCGACGGCCCAGAGCACACCGATCCCCTGCGTGCTCACTCCTGCCTGGTTCTTCGCGAACGGTGGCAGCAGCTCCACCCAGGTCGCGATGCTCGTTGCGATCACGAGTGCGTTCAGCAGGATGTAGCTCACGAAGACCCGGTCGCGGATCACGTCGCGATAGCCGCCGGCCGCACGTTCGGGGTGGAGCTCCGGTTCCGGCAGTCGCCAAAGCACTGCGACGTAACCGAGGAAGGTCGCGGCGTCGAGGACGAAGAGCGCCGTGAAGCTGTGCGCAGCGATCGCACCGCCGGTGAGCCCTCCGAGGGCAGTGCCGAGGTTCATCGTCAGGCGCTGGGTGGCGAAGGCCGAGTGGCGTCGCGCGTGCGGAGTGAGCCCGGTGATCAGCGTCGACTGCGACGGCCAGAACGCGCCGCTGCCGAGCCCGGAGATGCCGTAGAGAACGAACGCCTGCCACGCTTCGTGGACGAGCGGGAAGAGGCCGATTGCCACGGCCATCACGCAGAGCGCGCCCATGAGAACGCGGCGCGGCCCGATCCGGTCGGAGAGCGTCCCCGCTGCGAACCCGGACGCGAAACCGCAGGCCGAGTTCGTTGCCGCGACGAGCCCGGCGATCCCGAGCGGAATCCCGCGCACGTTGTGCAGGTAGATGATCAGGAAGGGGAGGACGATCCCGTTGCCGAACGCATTGACGAGCCCGCCGACCTGCAGTACCCATACGTCGCGCGGCAGGTGCGGATCGAGGCTGCGTAGGTAGTTCCGCACGGCGCGAGGCTAGTGAATGCGAAGGGCCCGCCGAGACGGGCCCTTCATCGTGGTCGTGCCTTGGACGGCTACGACTTGTGGATCTGGATGTTCCCTCCCACGAGCGGCCCAGCTGCTACGTAGCCCGCGGGCAGCTTCTGGATCGAGAACATGTCCGGACCGCAGCGTCTATGGAGCAACACGCCGGTCACACGCCCAATCTGCGAACCAGCGCACCCACTCCTCCTGCTCGGACGTCTCCACTGCTTCGGCTCTGTAGACCTTCCGTACCCAAGCGACAGCTTCCGCTTGCGGGACGCCAGCAAGAACCGCCATACACGCGAGCACCGTTCCGGTGCGACCACTCCCTCCGAGACAACCGATCTCGACCGGTTCGCCTCGACGCGCTCGTATGAAGGCGCTCTGGATCTTCCCCGCGGCGGATTCAGCGTCTTCGGGTACACCGAAGTCTCTCCACTCGATCAAATCCGCGGGCCAGGACGGCTCCCACCGCACGTCGAGGTAGAGACCGAATGACCGCTCAGGATCGTCGACGCAACGATCGAAGATCGACGATGCGCGCACGCGCGACCCGTCAGGAAACGTCACGATCACGTCGCCACGCTAGCCTCACTCGACTTCGTCCAACGTCGGCCTCTGGGTTAGCGTCGCGTGCCCTGATTCCGTTAGGCGTTCTTTAGGGGTTGCAAGCAATTCGGAGATTTGCGGAGGGCCGAAAACCTCGGATGGCGGGAACACCTCAGGCGTTTGGAAATCCCCGGCGCTCCAGATCTCGAGGTACGAGAGCCAGCCGTCCTCGGCGAAGAGCATCAGGCCGATAACCCCGCTCAGGTCATCCGGTACGGGCAGACTCTGGTCGTAGACCAGGTCGTCACCGAGCACAGTCAGGCGCTGCCACCGGTTGACGAGTTGCAGATCGTCCGCGAACGCTTCGACCACAGGTCGGGGAAGCGGTCGAGCGCGCGGAGCCGCCGAAGAGTCAACACGCAACCCGATTGACGCACACCCGCAGGCGCACATGCCATCGACCAACGCCACGTCCGCCTGACGCATGAGAACGTCACGGTCAGGCAGACCGGGCGCGTCAAGCAGGAACTGAAGGATCTCTCGCTCGCGCGGCGTCAGCAGCCGAGTCGCCACGATGAAAGGTTACGCCCCGCTTTTCTGACGGTGCGCGTCTCGCGCCGCTTCCTTCTGGCCGTAGGCCGCGAGCCTGATGACGAGGCGGCCCGTTAGCCAGGGCTAGAGGCGTGTCGCGCCGCGGAGAGCGGTCATGCCTACCGCTCTCCTGAGTTCCGGAGAGACGAGCTCAGGTCTCTCGCGACAGAGCGATGCCACCCGTTCGAGTTCGGCCCTGGTCAAGCCGAGCTTTTCCACAAGCGGCGCGTTGGCTTGGAGAGATTTGCGCCGAATGGGCTCGAACATCTCTTCCACGTCTCCCATGATAGGTCGAACCTGCGAGAGATTCCCGCAGGCGCGATCACTACCCGAGTCGGGCTCTCCATGGTCCTCGGCGTCGCGCTACGTGGTCGGCGAGAACGACGTTGGCAACGTTGGCGACGGCTTGTAATTCGTTCACGCCAGCCGTCCTGCCGACCCGCATAGCTTCACGGGTGATGCGCCTGGCAGGAATCGAACCTGCGACCTTGCGCTCCGGAGGCGCACGCTCTATCCCCTGAGCTACAGGCGCGGAGGGCGTCTAGTGTAGCCCTCGTGGAGGTGACGGCCCGGATTGTGACGCTGCAGCTCGCGCAGACGTTCGTCATCTCACGCGAGTCGACCGACACCGCGGATGTCGTCCAGTTGGAGATCCGGCACGGGGACGTCAGCGGCTTCGGAGAGGGTGCGCCGATCGAGCGCTACGACGAGACGGGGGAGTCCGCGCTCGCGTACATCGAGGAGCACGCAGACGCGATCGGCGACGACCCGTGGGCGTTCGACGAGATCGAGGCCCGGCTTCCGCGCGAGCAGTTCGCCGCACGCGCGGCGATCGACGGGGCGCTGCACGATCTGCAGGGAAAGCTCGCCGGGGTTCCGGTGTGGCGTCTCCTTGGACTGAGGCGTGAAGGGCCGCCGACGTCGTGGACGATCTGGCTCGGTGATCCCGACGACATGGCGCGTCGCGCGGCCGCTGTCGGCGATCGCTTTCTCAGGCTCAAGCTGAAGCTCGGCGCGCGGGACGGGCTCGACGTCGAACGCGTTCGCGCGGTGCGTGCGACGACCGAGGCTCCCCTGCAGGTCGATGTGAACGAGTACTGGACGCTCGAGGAAGCGCGCGAGTTCCTGCCGCAGCTGGCGGATCTCGGCGTCGACTACTGCGAACAACCGTTGCCGGCCGGCGATCCCGCCGGCGCAACGCTGAAGCGCGTCTCGGCGATCCCGGTCTACGTCGACGAGGACTGCCACACACTCGACGACGTGCAGGCATGTGCGCAGCGCGCGCACGGAATCAACATCAAGCTCGCGAAATCGGGCGGAATCCGGGAGGCTGTTCGCATGGCTCACGCTGCACGCGCGCTCGGACTGCAGGTGATGCTCGGCTGCATGATCGAGTCCGGGCTCGGCATTGCCGGTGCAGCGCAGATCGCGAGCCTCTGCGATCACGTCGACCTCGACGGCAACCTGCTGATCGCCGAAGACCCCTGGCCGGGCGTCGAGCTCGTCGACGGTGTGCAACTTCCCTCCGACAAACCTGGTCTGGGTGTCAGAGAAGCGATACCTGGTCCTCGCTGAAGCGTTCTCTCACGATCCGCATCACGGGAAGACGCTGCGCGGCGTGCTGCGTTACAGGCGTGAGTCCGTCGTCGCAATCCTCGACACGACACGCGCAGGCGAGGCGATGGACGGCGTGCCGATCGTCGCTTCGATCGACGACGCGCTCCCCCTCGAGCCGAACACGGCGATCGTCGGCGTGGCGACGCAGGGTGGTGTTTTCCCGGCGGACTGGCGCACGCTCCTGCGCGCGTGCGTCGAGAACGGGCTCGAGCTCGAGAACGGACTGCACGTCCGTCTGAAGGACGATCCCGAGCTCGTCGAGCTCGCGCGACAAAACAAGGTGGAGCTGCGAGACCTGCGCGAACCGCCGCCGGACCTCAGCACGGCGACCGGAGCGAACCTCGAAGTCGACGCGAAGATCGTGCTCACGGTCGGATCCGACTGTGCAATCGGAAAGATGACCGCGATCTGCGAGCTCGACCTCGAAGCGCGACGCCGCGATTTGCGCAGCGTCTTCGTCCCGACCGGCCAGACGGGCATCGCCATCGCGGGTTGGGGAATCGCAATCGACGCAGTCGTCTCGGATTTCCTCGCCGGCGCGGCGGAACGTCTCGTCGTCGAGGGCGCGGCGCGCGGCGACCTGCTCTGGGTCGAAGGGCAAGGCGCGATTCTCCACCCGGTGTATTCAGGAGTGACGCTCGGGCTGATGCACGGCAGCGCGCCGCACGTGTTCGTCCTCTGTCACGAGGTCCGCAGGGATCAGATCGAAGGCGATCCGACGAAGACGCCGATCCCGCCGCTTCCGGAGCTCGTCGAGCTGCACGAGCGTCTGTCGTTGCCGCGCCGTCCTGCGAAGGTGGTCGCAATCGCACTGAACACCGCGCCCGTTTCGGAGGACGAGGCCGGTGCGGCAATCGCCGAGGCCGAGGCCGCGACCGGCCTCCCTGCCGACGATCCGGTGCGCTTCGGCCCGAGAAAGCTCCTCGACGCCGTCCTCAAGCAGCTTCCCTGAGCCGCCGAAAACAGAGGCATGAGGACGGTCGCTGCGGTCTCGGCCTGCCTGTTCGCTGCGCTCGTCTTCACGAGCGCCGCCTCGAGCACCGTGTACGGCGTCGCCGACGACGCCGGCAAATACGCCGACGACGGTGGCGCCTCCTTCTTCGGCACGCTGAACGACCTCGGCATGACCGAGAACCGCGTTACGGTCACCTGGGATCCCGCGAATCCGACGACGATCACTGATCAGGCGTTCCTCGACCGCTCGATCCCCAGGGCCCTCGCGCACGGGATCGACATCGTCTTCGCGATCTACCCGGCGAAGGCGCGCGGGCTCACCGACACGCCGAACGGCATCCAGCTCTTCGCGCAGTTCGCGGCGAAGGTCGCCGCGCGCTATCCCCAGGTGACGAAGATCATCTGCCTCAACGAGGGAAACCAGACGCGCTTCCAGCAGCCGCAGTACGACGCGTCAGGCAGCGGCGTCGCCGGCCCGATGCAGGAGGCTGCGATGGCGGCGTGCTACGACGCGATCAAGGCCGTG
>JBKPJA010000023.1:0-19944 GCA_046730515.1 Actinomycetota bacterium
GTCCAGTTGTTGCCCATGTCGGACGTGTCGAAGCGCATGGCGACGATCGCGTCCGCGCCTTTCGCCTCGGCCTCTTCGACCATCCGGTCGATCACCTGCTGGCGGCTGTCGACGAGCGCCTTCGTCATTCCCTTCAGCTCCCCGCCGAGGATCGACTTCAGTCCAGCGCCGATCTGCGAGCCGATGTTGCGGGAACGCACGGTGAGCCCGAAGACCTCACCGAGCGTCTCCGAGATGTCGTAGCCCGGCAAGTCGTTCGCCGTCGTGATCAGCATCTATCGGCCTCCTTGTCAGTGGGAGCGCGGATCGCTGCTCGCTTCGGCCTTCTCCAAGGCGCGGACAGCGTGGCCGCCGAACTGGTTGCGCAGCGCCGCGGCCACCTTGGCGGCGAAGTTGATCTCGTCACGCGTCGCGAAGCGTGCGAAGAGCGAGGCCGCGATCACGGGCGCAGGGACGTTCTCGTTGATCGCCTCGTTGATCGTCCAGCGACCCTCGCCGGAATCCTCGACGTACGGGGCGATGTCGTCGAGCTTCGAGCCGTGCTGCTCGAACGCCGCGTACAGCAGCTCGAGCAGCCACGAGCGGACGACGGAGCCGTTCCGCCAGATGCCCGCGATCTGCTCGAGGTCGAGGTCGAAGTCAGAGTGATCCATGATCTCGAATCCCTCCGCGTACGACTGCATCAGTCCGTATTCGATCCCGTTGTGCACCATCTTCACGAAGTGGCCTGCGCCCGAGGGCCCCACGTGCGCGTAGCCGTCCTCCGGTGCGAGCCCCTCGAAGATCGGCTCGAGCCGCTTCACGGGCTGGTCGTCGCCGCCGACCATCAGGCAGAAGCCGACCTCCAATCCCCAGACGCCGCCGGACACACCGGTGTCGACGAAGTTGATCCCCTTCTTCTGTGCGGCGTCGTACCGGCGCATCGAGTCGCGGAAGTTGGAGTTGCCTCCGTCGACGATCGTGTCGTCCTTGTCCGCGACGTCGAGCAATTGCTGGAAGACGTCCTCGGTGATCTTGCCGGCCGGGATCATCATCCAGAACGCGCGAGGCGCATCGAGCTGCTGTTTCAGCTCTTCGAGCGAAGTCGCGGTGCGCTCGGCGACATTCGGATCGTAGGTCTGAACATCGTGGCCGTGCTCGCGCAGCCGCTCCGTCATACCGTGGCCCATGCGGCCGAGGCCGATCATTCCCAACTGCATTAGAGATCCTCCAATCTGACACGCACGATCTTCCGACCGCGCTCCTCGAGTGACTGGAAATCCCCCTCTGCCTGCGCGCGGATCAGCCGGCCGAAGCCGAAGTCCTGATCCGGGATCGGAATCTCGTCGCCCGTGTCGTCGACGACCTGGACGAAGAGGCCGGTCGGCGGGCCGCCCTTGTGCAGCTGTCCCGTCGAGTGCAGGTAGCGCGGGCCGAGCCCGTGCGTGACCACGCACCCGGTCTCATGCGCGCGGTGGATCAGCGGCTGGAGGTCGCCCTCACGAATCGGATCGATGAACGCCTGGATGGCGATGTAGTTCGGCGGCTTCGCCTCGGCGAACAAACCGTCGAGCGAGCCTTGCGGTTCGAGCGCCGGATCCTTGCCCGACAAGAGCACCTCTTTCGTTTTGTCCTTGGCGGCCTGCACGTCCGGCTGGTTGAAGACGTTGACGCCGAGGATCGTCCCCGCGACCGCAACCGCGAATTCCCAGCGGAAGAACTCCTGGGCGAGCTCGTAGGGATCCTCGAGCCGCACCTCGCCGCGCTGGCGGTCCGGCCCGTCGGGTGATTCACCCGGCGCCGGCACCAAACCCTTGCCCTGCTTGCCGGTCGATTCGGCGATGAGCTGCTCGGCCCAGAGTCCGAAGCCGCCGGGCGTCTCGTCGATGCAAACCTTGTCGCGGCCGTCGCGCCAACCCTCACCGAGCTGCAGGCCGAGTTCGAAGCCCGGATTGCCCTCGGCCCCGCGACAGGCCTCGGCCATCTCGTCTGCGCGCTCGAGCAGGCGCTCCAGATCGAGCCCGATCAGCGCGGCCGGCACGAGGCCGAACGGCGACAACGCGGAGTAGCGTCCGCCGATCGTCGGCTCGCCGTAGAAGACGCGCCGGAAACCTCGCTCCTTGGCGACCCGCTCGAGGTCCGATCCCGGATCGGTGATGACCGCGAACTGTTGGCCGCGCCGTTCAGTCTGTTCCCAGAAGAAGTCGAGGTGCGACCGAGTCTCGAGCGTTGTCCCGGACTTGGATGATGCGATGAAGAGCGTGCGCTCCAGGTCGAGCGTGCGGAGCGCATGGCGGAGCATCGCGGGATGCGTCGTATCGAGCACGTGCAACGACCCAGCGCCGAACGACCTCTTCAACACGATCGGGGCGAGGCTCGACCCGCCCATGCCGAGCACCACGAACGTGTCGAGCACGCCCGCCACCGCAACCTCCTCGACGAACTCCTGGAGGTCGCCGATGCGCTCCTGCATTCGCTTCGGCTCGTCGAGCCAGCCCAGCCACTTGTCCTCGTCCTCGCCGGTCCACAGTGTCGCGTCGCGCGCCCAGATGCGCTCGACGAGATCGTGCTGGGTGGCGACGCTCATGCTCGGACGAGCTCGCCGCGCTTCGCGCGGATGCCGTCCATCAGCTCCTCGAACGAGTCGGAGAACTTCTGCACTCCCTCCTCCTCGAGCACGCGCACGACGTCGTCGTAGTCGATGCCGGCGTTGCGAAGGTCGTCGAAGAGCCTGTGCGCACCCTCGACGTCTTGGGTCAGCGTCTCGGCGATCCTGCCGTGATCCTGGAAGGCCTTGATCGTCTCCTCCGGCATCGTGTTCACCGTCTCGGGCCCGATCAGCCCGTCGACGTACAGCACGTCCGGGTACTCAGGATTCTTCGTCGACGTCGACGCCCAGAGGCAGCGCTGCTTCGTCGCGCCTTTCGCCGCGAGCGCCTCCCAGCGCGACCCGGCGAACGTCTGGAGGTAGTTCTGGTACGCGAGCTTCGCGTTGGCGATGCCGAGCTTTCCCTCGAGTTTCGTCGCGTCCCCGCCGATCGCGTCGAGCCGCTTGTCGGTCTCGGTGTCGACGCGCGAGACGAAGAAGCTCGCGACGCTGTGCACCTTGGACGGATCGCCGCCGCTGGAGACGAGTCGCTCGAGACCGCGGATGTACGCCTCCATCACCTCGATGTGGCGCTCCAGCGAGAAGATCAGCGTCACGTTGATGTTGCGTCCGGAGGCGATCATCTCCTCGATCGCGCCGAGTCCCGGCTTCGTGGCCGGGATCTTCACGTAGAGGTTGGGGCACTCGATCCAGTGATGCAGTCGCCGCGCTTCGGCGATCGTCGCCTCCTGGTCGTAGGCGAGATTGGGATCGACCTCCCACGAGACGTAGCCGTCGAGTCCTCCGCTCTCCTCCCAGATCGGTCGGAGGTAGTCGGTGGCGTCGGCGATGTCGCGCGACGACAGCTGCAGGAAGATCTCCTTCGGGTCGCTCTCGCCGACGTCGAAGATGTCCCTCAGCTGATCGTCGTAGCGCTCGCCCTGTGAGAGCGCCTTCTGGAAGATGGTCGGGTTGGAGGTGACGCCGACGACGGCGTCCTCGAGCATCATCCGCGAGAGCTCACCTGTTTCGAGCAGGTCGCGGGACAGGAAGTCGATCCACACGCTCTGTCCGAGCGCGCTCAGTTCGTGCAGGTTCGATTCAGGCATGGGCTGCATTCCTCTCTAGATCTTCGATCTTCTTCAGTCGTCTCACGTAACGGTCGCCGCCCGAGAACTCTGCCCCGAGAAATGCCCGGATCAGGTCGGCCGTAAGCGAGGGACCGACCACGTCCGAGCCGAGGCAGAGGACGTTCATGTCGTCGTGCTCTACGCCTTGATGGGCGGAGTAGATGTCGTGACAGATGGCGGCGCGAATTCCGGGAAGCTTGCACGCGGCCACCGAGGCGCCGACGCCGGAGCCGCAGACGAAGACGCCGCGCTCCGCTTCTCCGCCGAGGATCGCCTCTCCGATCTCCCGCGCCTTGTCGGGATAGTCGATCCGCGGCGTGGGCGAGTCCGTGCCCAGGTCGACGAGCTCGTGGCCGAGGCCTTCGACCGTCTCCAGAACCGTGTCGCGCAGGCGCACACCGCGGTGGTCGAAGGCGACCGCAATCCGCATGCCCGCTACGTTACCCCTCCCCGGCTTCATAGACTCCAGCCATGGCCGATCTCGAGCTCTGGCGGGAGCTTGGACAGCAGCTGCGTGTCGATTCGATCCGCTGCACGGCGGCGGCGAAGTCCGGTCATCCAACCTCGGGGATGTCCGCCGCGGACCTGATGGCGGTGCTGCTCTCGAAGTACCTGCGGTACGACTTCGACAACCCGCACGATCCGCACAACGACCGTCTCGTCTTCTCGAAGGGCCACGCGTCGACGCTGCTCTACGGGCTCTACCGGGCCGCCGGCGCGATCTCCGACGAGGAGATGCTCACCTATCGCCAGTTCTCGAGCATCTTCGAGGGCCACCCGACGCCACGCATTCCCTGGGTCGACGTCGCGACCGGATCGCTCGGCCATGGGCTTCCGTACGGCGTCGGGATCGGGCTCGCGGGCAAGAAGCTCGACCGCCTGCCGTTCCGCGTCTGGGTGCTGCTCGGGGACAGCGAAATGGCTGAAGGCTCGCAGTGGGAGGCGTTCGAGCACGCAGCCTTCTACGAGCTCGACAACTTGATCGCGATCCTCGACGTCAACCGTCTCGGGCAGCGCGGCGAGACGATGCACGGCTGGGATCTCGACTCATACGCGAACCGCGCCGCTGCGTTCGGCTGGCACACGATCGAGATCGACGGCCACGATCTCGAGCAGATCGACCGCGCGTACGAGGAGGCGCTGGCAGTCGACAAGCCGACCGCGATCGTTGCGCACACGATCAAGGGCAAGGGCGTCAAGGAAGTCGAGAACAAGCTCGGCTGGCACGGCAAGGCACTCGACCATCCGGACGAAGCGATCGCCGAGCTAGGCGGCGTCCGCAACATCGAGGTCGACGTCGCGAAGCCGGACACGACACAGCCACGGCATGAGTTTCCGAGCGGCAAGCTCGAGCTGCCGCGCTACGACGTCGGCGAGGAGGTTGCGACGCGGAAGGCGTACGGCGAGGCGCTCGCCGCACTCGGAAGGGCGCGCGGGGACATCGTCGGCCTCGACGGAGAGGTGTCGAACTCCACCTTCGCCGAGATCTTCCGCGACGCGGAGCCGGAGCGGTACTTCGAGATGTATATCGCGGAGCAGCAGATGATCGCAGCGGCGGTCGGCATCCAGGTCTTGGGGTGGCGGCCGTTTGCCTCGACGTTCGCGGCGTTCCTCTCGCGCGCGTACGACTTCATCCGTATGTCGGCGATCAGCCGTGCGACTTACGTCCTCTCCGGTTCACATGCCGGTGTCTCGATCGGCGAGGACGGCCCTTCGCAGATGGGGCTCGAGGACATCGCCGCGCTGCGCGCGGTTCACGGCTCGACGGTGCTACACCCGTGCGACGCGAACCAAACAGCGAAGCTCGTTGTGAAGCTGGCCGATCGCGACGGCATCTCCTACATCCGCACACTGCGTCCGAACACGCCGGTCATCTACGACGCCGACGAGGACTTCGAGATCGGCGCGTCGCGGACGCTCCGCGAGGGCGACGACGTCGCGCTCGTAGCAGCCGGGATCACGCTCCACGAAGCGTTGAAGGCAGCTGACGCCTTAGCCGAGGACGGCATCGACGCGCGCGTGATCGATCTCTACTCGATCAAGCCGCTCGACGAGCGCACGCTGCGGTCGCTCGGGTGTCCGATACTGACCGTCGAGGATCACTTCCCGGAGGGCGGCGTCGGCGAAGCGGTGCTCGCCGCACTGGCCGACTCAGAGGAACGTCCGCGAGTCGTCTCCCTGGCCGTGCGCGAAATGCCCCACTCGGGCAAGCCGGCCGAGCTGCTCGCAGCGGCGGGGATCGACGCGGACCACATCGCCGAGGCTGCGCGTCAGCTCGTCTCGGCACCCGTCGCGACGCGGTAGAGCGCGCGTTGCCGCTCGCGTGCAGCGGCGTAGGCGTCGGCGTGTTCGGCGCGCGGTTCGACAACGCGCTGGATCGCGGCCGCGTCTACCCGCCCGCCGAGCCGCTCGAGCGCCAGCACCGCCGCGCCGCGGAGCGATGCTTCCCGCACACCTGACACATGAAGCGGGCGGCCGAGTGCGTCGGCGACGATCTGCAGCCAATCGTCCGCGTGCAGGAGCGCGCCGCCGGTCGCGACGATCTCCTCGACCTCCGGCATCAGCTCGACGACCTCGGCGAAGCGAAACGCGACTCCTTCGAGGGCGGCCTGCCGCAGATCGAGCGGCGTCGTCGCGAGTGTGAGACCGTGCACGGCGCCTCTTGCGTGCGTATGCCACCCAGGGCTTCGTTCGCCGCCGAGCAGCGTGAGGAACGTAAGCCCATGCGAGTCCGGATCGCGACCGGCAAGCGAACCTGACGCATCCTTCAACGTCTCCTCGATCCAGGCATTGACGTTGCCGCCGTCGGAGAACGATCCGCCTTCCACGACGCGGCGGGCGTCGACGAGGTAGAGGAAGAGACCGGGCCGCGGCCGCGGGGAGTCGGACTCGTAGACCGTGCGAACGGCTCCCGACGTTCCGATCGTCAGCGCGGCGCGCTCGCGCGTGACGCAACCCGCGCCGATGTTCGCGCAGGTTCCGTCGTGGAGCGCGGGATACCAACCTCGAATCGCAGAGTCGTCGATGCGCGGCAGGCGCTCGGGCTCGAGACCAACCGCGTCGAGGAGCTGGTCGTCCCAGCGGCGCGTCGCAAGGTCGAGCAAGCCCGTGCCGGAGGCGAGCGAGAGGCTCGTCGGAACCTCGTCCAGCCCGAGCAGTCCCATGTACAGGTAGTCGGCGAAGGACACGAAGCGCTCGGCCGCCCGGAAGACCTCGGGCTGCTCCGTTGCGAGCCAGACGAGTTTCGCCGGCCAGTAACTCGTGTGGATGTGGCAGCCGGTTCGCCGGTGGACTCCCGCGGCGTCGAGCTGCCGCGCAAGCTGGTCGGCGGCATCCGCGGAGCGCGTGTCGCGCCAGCCGAGCACCGGCGTCAGGGGCCGGCGGTTCCCGTCGAGCGCGAGCAGGCTGTGGCCGAAGCAGGAGGTGCCGACACCATCGGGCTGCTGCGCGTCGACCGATGCGAGCACGTCACGCACAGCCGTCACGAGCCGCTCGGGATCTGTTTCGCCGGCGTACCCGCGCTGTGCGAGCTCGCCGCTCTCCCGCGCGCCTTCCCCAAAAACCTGTGCACGAGCAGAGGACGTCCCGACGTCGAGCGCGAGGATCCGCGTCACGGCCCGTACCCTTACAGCAATGGCCGTGGTGATCGCATCCAATCTGCGCAAGGAGCTCGCGGGCGATCCGCTGTTCGCGGGCGTCTCGTTCAAGGTCGAACGATGCGACCGCGTCGCACTCGCCGGGCCGAACGGCGCCGGCAAGACCACGCTGCTGCGCGCGCTCACGGGCGAGACGACGCTGCAGGGCGGGGAGCTCGCGTTCCAGAAAGGCACGCGAG
This sequence comes from Actinomycetota bacterium, assembly GCA_046730515.1. Taxonomy (GTDB): domain Bacteria; phylum Actinomycetota; class Thermoleophilia; order Gaiellales; family Gaiellaceae; genus 3-1-20CM-4-69-9. Next base: position 7,532 of record JBKPJA010000023.1, read on the forward strand.
TTGCGTTGCATGACCAGCGCCCTCCGCTGCAACGTGGACTGACGCTGGGCGAGTACGTCCTCTCGGGCGCAGCCGATCTCATAGCGGCCGAGGAGGAGCTACGGCGGCTCGAACACGCGATGACGCAGGGAGACCACGACGAGTCGACCTTGCGGCGCTACGCCGAGGCGCAGACGCGCCTCGAGCACGCAGGCGGCTACGCCTGGCGCGACCATGCCGTGGCGGTCGTGCGCGGGCTCGGTTTCGCCGACGAGGACCTCGACCGGCAGCTCGACACGTTCTCTGGCGGTGAGCTGACGCGCGCGTCGCTCGCGCGCACCCTCGGCGGCGATCCGGATCTCCTCCTGCTCGACGAGCCGACGAACCACCTCGACGTGGAAAGCCTCGAGTGGCTAGAGCGCGAGCTGCAGTCGCTCGACGCGGGCGTGATCGTCGTCGCGCACGATCGCTGGTTCCTCGAAGCGGTGGCGAACGCCGTACTCGAGCTCGAGGCGGGACGCTCGACCTATTTCGCCGGCCCCTGGCACGCATGGCGGCGGGAGAAGGCGGCGCGCTTGCAGGGACTGTCGAAGACGGCGGAGCGCGTCGGCCGCGACATCGAGCGGCTCGAGCGCTTTGTTGCGCGCTTTCGTGCATCGACGCCGAAGATGGCGCGCAAAGCTCAGGCGAAGCTCACGCAAATCGGGCGACTCGAGAAGGAACGCTCACAGGCGAAGGACCAGATCAGCCTGCTGACGCGACGCAGCAAGCGATTGGGATTCGAGTTCCTGAAGCCGCCGCGCAGCGGACGGACGGTGGTCGAGGCGGACGATCTGCGCGTTGCGATCGGCAACCGTGACCTGCTCGAAAACGTGGGCTTCGCCCTCGAGCGGGGCGAGCACGTCGCCCTCGTCGGTCCAAACGGTTCCGGAAAGACGACCTTGCTCGAGACGATCCTCGGCACTCGTGAGCCCGCATCGGGCTCGGTTCGGCTCGGCCACGGCGTCGAGGCCGCGTACTTCTCGCAGCAGGAGCTCGAGCTCGACGAGCGCGGCAGCGTCCTGCAGTGCGTGCAGACGATGACGAACCTGCAGCGTCCCGAGGCGCAGGCGCTGCTCGGACGCTTCCTCTTCTCCGGCTGGACCGAGCACGAGAAACCGGTCAGCGTCCTCTCGGGCGGGGAGCGGAGACGCCTTGCGCTGGCGGTCGTCGTCGCATCCGGTGCGAACTTCCTCGTCCTCGACGAGCCGACGAACCATCTCGACCTCGAGAGCCGGGAGGCGCTCGAGGCTGCGCTCGAAGCGTTCCCCGGAACTGTTCTCCTCGTGTCACACGACCGCGCACTGCTGGATGCGGTCGCCGAGCGCACGCTCGCGATCGAGGACAAGACGCTCGTCTCGTACGACGGCGGCTGGGCCGATCTCGTTCGGCTGCGCGAGGAACGGCGTGTCGAACGCGAACCCGAGCCTAGGCCGCGCAAACCTCGAAAAAAGGGTCAGACCCCTGTGGGGTCTGACCCTTCTCCGACCGCACTGGAACGAATCGAAACGGCGATCGCAGAACGCGAGTCGCTGGTCGACGACCTCGAGCGCAAGCTCGCCGAAGACTGGAGCGACGCCGACACGGTTGCCGCGCACCGACGCGCACGCGACGAGCTTCAGTCACTGCTCGCGGAGTGGGAGACGCTGTTCGAGCGCGCGCACACGTCAACCTAGACTTCGCTCGTGGACGAACCGCAAGTTTCGAGGGGCGTCACCATCCGGATCTTTCTCGCCGCTGCGGCGGGATCGATCCTCGCCGTCGGATTGTTCGGCGCGGTCTTCGCCTTGTTCGGCCACAAGGCCAACACGTCGATCGCGGTCGCCTATTACATCATCGGCGCGATCCTCGTAATCGCAGGCGGTTTTCCTACCGGCGGGTTGAGCTTCATCCGCATGCGCATGACGCGGCGTGCGCCAACGGGCTCGGGAGGTTACGCGCTCCCGTCGATGCTGCTCGGCGCAGTGCTCATCGGCGTCGGCGTCCTCGTCGACCTCTACAAGCCCTTCTAGTCGCCGAAGGTCCCGATCAACGCCTCCGCGACGACCTTCAGCGGACGGCCGGAGATCTGACTCGCCTTGCGCAGACGCGCGAACGCCTGCTGTTCCGTCAGGCCTTCGCGTTCCATCAACAACCCCTTGGCACGCTCGATCGACTTGCGTGCGGCGAGCGCGTCCGCGAGTGACTCCGCCTCCTCGCGCAGCGCCACGAGCTCTTCGTGGCGCGCACGCGCAGCACGAATCGCGGGCAGCAGATCCTGCTCGCGGAACGGCTTGACGAGATAGCCGAAGACTCCGGCCTCGACCGCGCGCGACACGAGCTCCTCCTGGCCGTACGCAGTCAGCATCACGATGGGGATCGGCCGTTCGTTGAGGATCCGGCGCGCGGCCTCGATGCCGTCGAGCTTCGGCATCTTCACGTCCATGATCGCCACGTCGGGCCGCTCGGAGCGTGCCAGCGCAACGGCCTCCTCGCCGTCCCGCGCCTCGGCGCAGACCTCGAATCCGGAGCGCTCGAGGAGGTCCCGCAGGTCGAGGCGGATGATCGTCTCGTCCTCAGCCACGAGAACCCGCATCAGTGCCCTTTCCACTGATACTCGCGATCGCTTCTGAACCGCGACCAAGCGGCGCCAGAGCCCACCCCCGCCCTTACCAAGGCTTGCCCAGCCTTGCCGCAGGCGAGTGCGGCCTCTGGCTTGGTGGTCGCGGCCCAGAAGCGGGGCAGCATCAGCGGAAAGGGCACAGGCCGAACCATATGAGGGATGGCGGGATCAACGTTTCCCGCTCATGCTCCGATTGGTCCCCCATGTCCGACGACGCTGCCAGAGACCCCTTTGTCCTCCGCGTCGAGATCGCCGCGGAGCAGGTGCCGCGCCTTCGTGAGGCCCTCTCCGCGAGCGGCAACGACGGTGAGCTGACGCGGCGGGCGGTCGAGGTCGCCGAGCGCGAGGACCGGCTGCGTGCCGAACAGGCGGAGCTCGAGGAGCGGGTCCGAAAGTTGAGCGAGCGCGAGGCCGAGCTCGGGGCGTCCGACGAGATGACCGCTTCGGAGCGCATTCGCCTCGCCCAGCGCCGTCAGACGATCGAGCTGTCGGAGCAAGACCTGGAGGAACGCGAGCAAGCGTTGCTCAGCCGCGAGGCCGAGTTCGAGGCCGACGTCATGCTGCGCGAGGAACGCGTCGAACGCTGGCGGAGTCAGCTGACCGCGTTGCAGGAGCAGCTCGATCGCCGCGAACGCGAGCTCGCAGAGTATGTCGAGCAGTTGCAGGATGCGGTCAACGACGTGTCGTGGCCGTCGTCACCCGGCATCTCAGAGCTACGCCGGACCGCTTAATTCACGCCAGGCCAACGGTTGCCTTAGAGGCGACCACAATCTCCGCGCGGAGGCGAGACCGCGCTCTCGCCGGAGCGCACACGAACTTTGGACAGGCGGAAACGTGAAGGAGGGGGCCCGCGGGGGAACCATGGGTTCACCCGCGTCACGCGGCATAGACTCACCGCATCGGCTGTCGCTGCTGCACTCCTCCCGGGACTGAGATCTTCGACGAAAAGTTCGCTCGCCGGATGGCGCGGCGCTACCGGCGCCGCGGCCTCGATCCGACCGCGCGACTGCTCTTCGACGCGACGCGTGGGAAGGGAGCCACCGTGTTGGAGATCGGCGGCGGTGTCGGCGAGATCGAGCTCGAGCTCTTACGCGCCGGTGCGCAGCACGTGACGAACGTCGAGCTGACACCGGTGTACGACAAGGAGGCAGAGCAACTGCTCGAGGAGGCGGGCCTCGAAGGACGTGCCGCGCGTCGCACAGGTGACCTCGTGTGTGAGCCCGATCTCGCCGAGCGCGCGGACGTCGTCGTGATGCATCGCGTCGTCTGCTGCTACCCCGACATGCCCGCGCTCGTCGGCGCGGCTTCGGAGAAAACGCGTCGGATCCTCGCACTCAGCTTCCCGCGCGACACGTGGTGGATGCGGTTCTTCGCGCGTGCGTTCAACGCGTGGCGCCGGCTACGCCGCGACCAGTTCCGCTTCTTCGTCCACCCTCCGGAAGGGATCATCTCGACCGCCCAGGCACACGGCCTGCACGTCGCGCACGAGCAACAAGGACGAATCTGGCAAGTCGCCGCGCTGGAGCGCTAAACCGGGAAAACAACTTCGGCGCGGGTACCGCCGTCGTTGCGTAGCTCGAGCCGTCCCTGCAACTCGTCGCGCACCAACGCTTGCACGATCGAAAGGCCTGTCCCGCTCGTGGGGTCGTCGATCCCGCGGCCGTCGTCTGCAATCGTGAGCACGACCTCCAGGTCGCGGCGCTGGAGCTCGATCTGAACCGCGTCGCCGCCGTGCTCGAGCGCGTTCTGGAACAGCTCGCTGAACACGAGCGCGAGCGCGGTCGCGCGCGCGCCGGCGAGCGAGACCCTCTCGAGCTCCGAGTGCACGTCCTTCCCGGCGCCGAGCCCCTGGACGAGCATCGCGCGCAGCCGCTCGAGCAGCTCTTTCAGCTCGACCACCTCGTCGCGCTGCTCGGTCAATACCTCGTGGACAGCGGCGATCGCGAGGATCCGGTTCACGGAGTCCTCGAGCGCCTTTTGTGGATCGTCTGAGGCGGAGCGGGCCTGCAGGCGCAACAGGGACGCAACGGTCTGCAGATTGTTCTTGACGCGATGATGGATCTCCTGAGCGAGCACGCCGCGCATCACCGCGCGGCCGTGCTCGAGCGCGACGGCGGCGTGATGCGCGATCGACGCCAAGAGCGAACGGTCCTCGTCGGTGAACGGTGTATCACGGTCGCAGACGAGCTCGCCGATCTGCCGCCGCTTCCAGCGCAGCGGCAAACGCACTGCGTGTGCACCGGCTCGTCCTTCGGGCCACGCGATCTTGCCGTCCTCGAGCACGAGCGCGGCGCCGGTCGCGCCGACGGCCTCCATCGTCGTCTTCACGATCGCCTCGAGCGACTCTTCGAGGTACAGCGACTCGGAGACGGCTTCTGAGATCCGCGCCAGCGCCTCGAGCTCCGCGACGCGCCGTTGTGCCTGCGCGTAGAGCTGCGCGTGGACGATCGTCTGCGCGACCTGCGCCGCGATCGCGACAAGCAGGTCGATCTCGTCCTGCGTGAACTCGCGTGCGCTGCGCGTGCGGATGTTGAGCGCGCCCGCCAGCCGCTCGCGTGCGAGAATCGGGACCGCGAGGATCGACTCGTACTCGTCCTCGGGAAGATTCGAGAACGCCTTGAACCGCGGATCGAGATGCGCCTGGGAAGGGATCATCACGGGCGAGCGATCGGCTGCGGCGACGCCGGTGATTCCTTCACCGGGGTGCATGCGCGGTCGGCGTGTCATCTCCTCGACGCTCGTGCCGTACGTGGCCCGCAGAACGAGCTCGTCGGTGCGCTCGTCGTAGAGGTAGACGAAGCACGCATCGGCACCGAGTGCGTCCGCGACCTTGCGCGCGACGAGCGCGAGCACCTCCTCGAGATCGAGGGAGGAGTTGACGGCCTCGATCGTCTCTGTCAGTAGCCTGAGGTGACGCTCACGTACGTCCACCGCTTCAGCCTAGTATCGACCGGTGACCAACGCACTCCTCTTTCTGCACCTTCTATCGGCGTTCGTCTTCGTATCGGGTGCTGTGACTGCCGGCGTATTGCAGATCACGGCGATGCGGCGCGAACGGCCGAGCGAGATCGCGCTGCTCCTCCGGACGATTCGCATCGCCGTCGCTCTCCTCGGAGTGGGAGCATTGGCGACCCTCGTCTTCGGGCTCGCGCTCGTGAGCAACGAGGACATCGGTTTCGGAACCGGTTGGGTCGACGCGGCGATCGCACTCTGGTTCGTCGCGATGGCGCTCGGCGGCGCCGGCGGACGGACGGCGCGGCACGCGCGCTATTTGGCCGAGACACTCGCTGCGGAGGGAGATCGGCCGAGTGACGAGCTGCGCGCGCTCGTCGCGCACCGTCCGTCGCTCGTGCTGAGCTATGCGAGCACCGCGGCGGTTGTCGCGATCCTCGTCCTCATGGTTTGGAAGCCATAACGCAGCTAACGAAATACTTACGGTGAAGCAGGGATTTTCCTTGCAACCGCGGAATAGGTTCAGCCCGTGAGCGCCCTGCCCGCCGACCTGATCTCGACAGCCGGCTTCGTCGTCGCGGACAACCGTGGCAAGCTCGTAGGCCGCGTCGAGTGCCCGATGTACGGGACGTTGCCGGACGTCCCGGACGCGCTTGCGGTCCGGGCGGGGCGTTTCTCCCGTCGCCGTCGCCTCGTCCCCGCCGACACGATCGCGCAGATCAATGCCGCAGGGCGTGTGGTCGAGTTGCGCGTCGCGCGCGAAGCAATCCGCCGCTTTCTCTAGGCAGACCGTCCGGCCGCCACGGCCAGGGCGGTCTCATATTCGTTCGCGGTGATCCGAACGACGCCTGTTTGGAAGTCGGCTCTGGCGTTCCCCGGCGGGTCGATTTGCGTCAGCACGGTATTCATCGGTACCGGCGGGTCCCATTCCTCGACCCGAGCCAGCAACACTCCGCTAGTGGAATCGCCCGGGTACACCTGTGCCTCGGACGCGGTCCAATCGTGGGCTGCTGATGCAAGCTCGGCGCGGCCGATGAATGTCCGCTCGGGTGCGCCCAGATAGACGAGGACGAGGTCGCCGGGGGCAAGCGCCTTGCTGTGCTTCTCGTCTCTCTCGATGCCCCACATCGTGGCCCTTAAGAACCGGGCGGCCTGCTCGCGCAGTGCTGGCCCCTGCGCTGCGTCATCCTGCACGAAGTTGAAGAGGTAGTGGGCCACCGGCGGAGCCTACCCTGGGCGTTGCCGGATCTCAGCCGGTGAGCCCGACGAGAATGAGCCAGGCATTCACGACTCCTCCGACCAACACCGCGATCAGCGTGGGGACGAGGACGTAGATGCCGTCCTTGTGCCCGAGCATCAGCACAACTGCGGCTATGACCAGCAGCGAGCACGTGACGACCGTCGGGTTGATCGCATCCAAGCGCCGCCCGATGACGCTGCCACGCTGACTGCCCGCCCGCCAGTCGACCATGACTGCCGCGCCGGTGACGACGAAGGCCAGTATCAGGTATTCCGAGCAGAACGCGCCCCGGAGTATTAGCGAGGTCGCTTGCGGCGAACGTTTGGCAATGCCCCCTGAAGTGTGCGCGGTTAGTGTCCTTTAGGTGAGGATCACCGCTGAGGCGGCGCGTCGCTTTCTCGTCGCGCGGCACTTGCTCTCGCCGGCGCGGTCTCCCGGGGGCGGCCTCGACGGCGTGCTCGAGGTCTTCCGGAAGCTGGGGTCGATCCAATTCGATCCGATCGCGGTCGCCGGCCGCAACCACGACCATGTGCTGCACGCGCGCGTCGCCGGCTACGAGCCCGTCTGGTGCGACGAGCTCTACGAACGCCGTGAGATCTTCGAGGCGACCAACAAGGCGCTCTCGCTCGTCCCGACGAGCGAGTTCCCCTGGTTCCGTCATGTCATGGGCCGCAAAGGGCCCCGCTTCCACGCCGCGGTCCTCACCGATAACGCCGCGGTGGCCGAGCGCGTCATCGAACGGATTCGCGCGGAAGGACCGCTGTCATCACTCGACTTCGAGCGCGAAACCGGCCCCACGAAAGACTGGTTCGGTATGCCGGAGAACGCCGTGCGCGCCGTGCTCGAGGCGTACACCGTCACGGGCGTGATCGGCCTCGCACGGCGGGACGGGAACCCTCCGGTACTACGACCTCCTCGAACGGCTGCTCCCGGCAGACGTGCTCGCGCACGAGGTGCCGGAGCGAGAACAGCTCCGGCACAAGATGTTGTCCCGGTATCGCGCCCACGGCCTGCTCCCCGCCAGCGGCGCCGGCGGAACGTTCGACCGCATCGCCCCGCCGAAGTCGAACCCGGAACGGGTTGGGCGCAACGAACTCCGCGAGGAGCTTGTCGAGCTCGGCGTGCTCGTGCCCGTCGACGTCGAGGACGTGCGCGGCAAACGCTTCGTCCTCGCCGAGGAGCTCGAGCTGGCACAGGTCCCGCCGGAGCCGGCGCCCTCCGTCGCGTTTGTTCCCCCGTTCGACTCGCTGCTATGGGACACCGCCCTCCTCGCGAACTTGTTCGATTTCGAGCACGTGTGGGAGGGCTTCTTCCCGCCGGCGAAGCGCCGATGGGGCTACTACGTGCTCCCGATCATCTTCGGTGACCGCTTCATCGGCCGGATTGAACCGCGGATCGACCGCGACCGAGCGCGAGTGGAGGTGCTCGGCGTCTGGTGGGAGGACGGCTCCGCCCCCGGTCGTACCGACGGGTTCGTCGACGCGATGCGCGACGCGCTCCGCGCGTACCTACGCTTCGCGGGCGCCGAACGCCTCGAGTGGGCACGCCACCTCGCAACGGAGAAGCGGCTGTTCCTCACTCACCCCTGACCGAGACGAGTTGCGGACGAAACGAGGACTAGCTGCGCCGGGATGCAGCACGGCGGGATGCGCCGGCGTTCGGGAATCTGATCCGACGCTGCGGCTACCGCGGGCCGCCGCTGCCGCTTTGCAGCACACCCGCGGCCAGGGCCATGACGGTTACAAGTCCGGCCACGAGGCAGAAGGATGCCGTCAGCGATGATGCCGCGGCGATGCCGCCGATAATCCCAGGCGTGACGAGGCCGCTGGCGTAAGCGATCCCCGCCACGCCAGCGATGCTGCGGGCGGGGTGAGGGCCGACGCGCCCGGCGGCCGCGAACACGAGCGGAACGATCAGGGCGACTCCGATCCCAAGTAGCGCGAAGCCGGCGAGGCCAGCCGCGAGGCCGGGTGCCAGCACGATCGCGACGGCTCCAGCGGCAGCGCATGTTCCCGAGAGCCGAACGGTAGTGACCGGCCCGACCCGCTGGATGACCCGATCACCGACCAATCTCGCCGCGGCCATGGTCACTGCGAATGCCGAGACCGCGAGCGCCGCAATGCTGGCCGAGCCGCCGAGTTCGCGTCGGATGTAGAGCGCCGACCAGTCTGTCCCGGCCTGCTCACCGAAGACCGCGCAGAGACCGACGAGTCCGATGAGAACGACGGGGCGTGTAGGGAGCGCAAAGCGAGGCGGCGCAGGCACTTCCGAGGTCATCGGGTCGTTCAGCAGCAGCCGCGAAGCGGCTGCCCCAACCGAAGCGAGGGCGACTGCCTCGACCGCAAACTGAAGGCGAGCGTCAACGCCGGCGTGGGAGGCGAGTGCCGAGGCAGCCGATCCGGCGAGAACACCGACGCTCCAGAAACCGTGGAAGCTCGACATCACCGATCGGCCATAGAGCTTCTCCACCAGGACGCCCTCGGCGTTCATAGCCATGTCCGCCAGGCCGGCTGCCGCTCCGAACACGAGCAGAACGACGCACAGCACCACCAGCGAACTCGGCAAGGGCGGCAAGACGAGACAGCCGCACCACGCCACGATCGTCACGGTCGCGAACGGACGCAGCGCGTAGCGGTGAGCCAGACGACCCGAGAACGGCATCGCCACCAACGCACCGATTCCCGGCATGAGCAGTGCGACGCCGAGCCGGCCGACGCCGATTCCGACGTGCGAAGCGATCCACGGAATACGCGCAGCGAAGCTGCCGATCACGCAGCCATGAACAGCGAATACCGCAGCCGTCGCGCCTCGTGCGCGGCGCACAGCAAGGCTCGGCACCAACCGGCGGAGAATGGAGGTAGTCGCCGCAGTCACAACTGGAACGTAGATGCTCCGCTGATCGAGGCCAGCAGGGAACAACCGCGTCCCGCGGGCGGGTGTGGCTGTCGCTAGATCTTTCGTCAGAGCGCAATCCGCAAATGCCCGGGATCGCGCTCCTGCGAGTCTGCGGCGTGCCTTTCCGGCCAAAACGACCACGAGCCGCGCAGTACGCAGCGGCTCGCAGTCGGCCGTCAGTTTGATCCCGCCGGCCGCAGAGCCGAATGGCGGGACCTAACTTGCGATTCTTCTACATTGTCACAGGACTGACAAGTAGCGATCGAGCTCCCACTCGGTGAGCTGGACGCGGTACTCGTCCCACTCCTTCCGCTTGAGCTCGACGTAGCGGTCGAAGATGTGCGGGCCCAAGGCCTTTCGGGCCAGGTCTGATTGCGACAGCTCGTCGATCGCTTCCCCGAGCGTCTCCGGCAGGGAGACGATCCCGCGTTCGCGCCGCTGCTCCGCGGTCAGGTGGTACAGGTTCGTCTCCATCGGCTCGGGCAGCTCGTAGCCGTGCTCGATCCCCTCGAGCCCTGCGTGCAGCAGGGCCGCGAACGTCAGGTACGGGTTGCACGCGGGATCTGGACAGCGGATCTCGGCGCGTGTCGCCTGCTCGGCACCCGGCTTGTAGAGCGGAATCCGGATCAACGCTGAGCGGTTGCGGCGGGACCACGCGACGTACACCGGCGCTTCGTAGCCGGGCACGAGCCGCTTGTAGGAGTTGACCCACTGCGCGAAGACGGCGCTGATCTCGCGCGCGTGCCGCAGCTGCCCGGCGATGAAGGCCTTGCCCGCGTCGCTGAGGTGCCACTGGTCGTCCTCGTCGAAGAACGCGTTCCGCCCGTCCTTGAACAGCGACTGATGCGTGTGCATCCCGGAGCCGTTCTCGCCGAAGATCGGCTTCGGCATGAACGTCGCGTGGTAGCCGGACTTCTTCGCGACCTCCTTCACGATCAGCCGATAGGTCATCGTGTGGTCGGCCATCGTCAGTGCCGCCGCGTAGCGCATGTCGATCTCGTGTTGGGAAGGTCCGACCTCGTGATGGACGTACTCGATTGGGATTCCCATCCCGTGCAATGCACGCACGGTTTCCTGACGCAGCTCGCCCGCAGCGTCCATCGTCGTCATCGCAAAGTAACCACCCTCGTCGAGCGTCTCCGTGCCCTCGTTGTCGCGGAAGAGGAAGTACTCGAGCTCCGGCCCGACGTTGAACGTGTCGAAGCCGAGTGATTCCATCCGTTCGAGCGCGCGGCGCAAGACGTAACGCGGATCGCCCTCGTAGGGCTTGCCGTCCGGAGTGACGACGTCGCAGATCATTCGCGCAACCTTCGTCTCGCCTTCCTTCCACGGCATCAGCTGGAAGGTCTCGGGGTCGGGAATCGCGACCATGTCCGACTCCTCGATCGCGTTGAAACCCGTGATCGAGGAACCGTCGAAGCCCATCCCGTCGTCGAGCGCGTCGGGCGCCTCGCCGGGTGTGATCGCAAAGGACTTCAGATGGCCCTCGATGTCGGTGAACCAGAGCAGGACGAACTCCACGCCTTCGCCCTCGATCCGCTTGACGACCTCCGCCCTGGTCGCCTCGTTCGACGTCGCCCTGTTTCTGCTTGCGATCTGCGCCATGGAATCTCCTCCTGAAAAAACGAAAGCCCCAGGCGCGACTGGCGCCTGAGGCAACGTCGCCTCGCTGACGTCGTGAGTATATGCCCATGCGCATCTTGGTGACCGGCGGGGCCGGCTTCATCGGCTCCCACTTCGCGGAGCGGCTGCTCGCCGGCGGCGACGAGGTCGTCGTGCTCGACAAGCTCACGTACGCGGGGAACGAGAGCAACGTCCCGAATGGGGCCGACTTCGTCCGCGGCGACATCGGCGTCAAGGGGGATGTCGAAGCGGTCGGTTCCTTCGACGCAATCGTCAACTTCGCAGCGGAGACGCACGTCGACCGTTCGATCCTCGGCCCGCACGACTTCGCGCGCACCGACGTGCTCGGCGCGCTCGTCCTCGCGGAGGTCGCACGGGAGCGAGGCGTGCGCCTCGTTCAGGTCTCGACCGACGAGGTCTACGGCGACGTGACGGCGCCGGTGCGAGAAGACGCGCCGCTCCGTCCGTCGAGTCCCTACTCCGCGTCGAAGGCAGGCGGCGATTTTCAGGTGCTCGCAGCCGTGCGCACGTACGGCATCGACGCCTGTATCACGCGGGGTTCGAACACCTATGGACCGCGACAGTATCCCGAGAAGCTGATTCCGCTCTTCGTCACCAATGCACTCGAAGGCGAGCCGCTGCCGCTGTACGGCGACGGACGCCAGGTACGAGATTGGATTCACGTCGAGGATCACTGCGACGCGATCGAGCTCGTGCTGCGCGAAGGTGTGACCGGCGAGATCTACAACGCCGGCGCCGACAACGAGCGAGAGAACATCGACGTCGCGCGCCGCATCCTCGATCTCACCGGCGCGGACCCCTCCTTCCTGCGACACGTCGAGGACCGGCCCGGCCACGACCGGCGCTACTCGCTGGACACCTCGAAGCTGCACGCGCTCGGCTGGAAACCGCAGCGCTCTTGGGACGACGGCCTCGCCGAGGCGGTGGCGTGGTACCGAGACAATCGGTCGTGGTGGGAGCCGCTGAAATCCGGCGAATACCGCGAGTACTACGCGCGCCAATACGCACAACGCCTCGGCTGAGGAGAGGTTGCGATTCGGTAAAGAAAACGGGGGCTTGTGA
>JBKPJA010000024.1:0-5269 GCA_046730515.1 Actinomycetota bacterium
TTCGCATGCCGCGACCAGTCCACGCGGATCGGACCGGTCATTGCAAGACCGGCGGTCTTGACGTCTTGCTCGCTCGGACGGCCCGGCGACTGGTACGCGAACACCTGCAAGCGGAGCGAGCGTGCGTCCGTCGCGAGTCGCAGCTCGGCCGTCTGACCCGGTGCGTAGCTCCGGCGTGTGAATGCCGCGTCGATCCCCTGCACGCGCACGACGGGCGCGTTCTGGCGCGCGCCGGGCACATAGGCGCCGTAGACGCGCACTCGGCCGGCGGCATCGCGGACCATCAGGCGGAGGATGTAGGTGCGCGGTTCTGTCGCCGGCGTCGGACGCCAGACGAGCGAACCACGTCCGGCGGCAAAGCTGCGCGCGGTCGACCAAACGACCGTCGTGCCGGTCTGCCCTGCCCGCACCATCTGTGTCGCGACGACGTCGAGCTTCACCGTCGCGGGACGCGTCAGCCGGAAGGAGACGATCGCACGATCACGGAAGCCGTCTCCGTTCGGACTGACCGTCGTCAGCAGCGCGCGGTCGCCGACGAAGGGCCGCGACCCGTCGGAGACGTGGAGTCCGAGCAGCTGTGGCCCCGCGCCGGAGTGGGAGAAGAGAAGCGCAGCGGCCAGCAGCAGGCCGGTCATTGCGCGGAGCGTACCTCCGCTTACACTTTCCTTACTTTCCGTTCAACCAGCACACACCCACTGCGTCGATACTGAGAAACCGTGAGGCGACTCAGCGCCATTCTTGCTGTCCTCGCGTTCGCGATTCCCGCGACCGCGATCGCGGCGGTGAGCGCACCCGGGGACGGGACGCTTTCCGTCCGCGACGGGAAAGGCACGTTTGCGATCACCGCTCGCGGGGGCGTGATCGGCAGCTTCGCCCACGGCAAGGTGATCATCACCGACCCCGACCCGAACGACGGGACCGGGCCGAAGGTGAGCGGCTCGGAGTGGCACAGGGAACGCAGCGACATCACCGACGTCTACGGCGGAACGGACGTCCGCTTCCGGCTGATCGGCGGGACGTTCCGGATCAAGGTGATCGGGACCGGAGTCAATCTCTCGGTCGTCGGCAAGGGGAGCGTCTCGTTGAACGGCGAGGGAACTCCCGATGACGGCACGTACTCGGTCGACGGGGGAGACTATGTCGCGGTGCCGGACTTCCTGACGACGTTCTCGCTCCCGTAACCTTCCTGATGCGATGGCGGCTAACGCCCAATCGGTGCTGGTGGTCGAGGACGAGGCCTCGATCGCCTCGTTCGTCTCGCTCTACCTGAAAAACGCCGGGTACGACGTCCGCACGGCGTCGACGGGCACGGAAGCGCTCTCCCAGGTCGAGCGGCAGAAGCCGTCGTTGATCGTGCTCGACCTGATGCTGCCGGACATCGACGGCATCGAGATCTGCCGCCGGATCCGGCAGAAGCTCGACGTGCCGATCCTCATGCTGACCGCCCGCGACGAGGACGTCGACAAGATCATCGGCCTCGAGGTCGGCGCGGACGACTACATGACGAAGCCGTTCAATCCGCGTGAGCTCGTCGCTCGCGTGAAGTCGATCCTCCGTCGCGCGGCACCCGCTCGGCGCGAGCGCGAGAGCGAGGTCATCGAGCACGGCGATCTCGTCGTCGACGCCGGCCGCCGCGAGGCCAAGGTCGGCGACCGCGAGGTTCAGCTCGCGCCGAAGGAGTTCGACCTGCTCTGGGAGCTGCTGGATCACCGTGGGCTCGTGCTCACGCGCGACCAGCTGCTCGAACGCGTCTGGGGCTACACGTTCGCCGGCGACACGAGAACCGTCGACGTGCACGTGCGCCAGCTGCGCCGCAAGCTCGGCGACGCGTCGCCGATCGTCACCGTGTGGGGCGTCGGCTACAAGGTCGGACCGGCGCGGGACGCCGTGCAAGCCACCTAGCCGGCACGCATGCTCAGGTCGCTGCGCTTTCGACTGCCGGCGCTGTTCTTCTTCGGCATCGTCGTCAGCGGGCTGATCGCGGCGGCGATTGCGCTCCGCCTGTTCCAGGGCTACGTGCAGTCGCGGCTGAAGGCGGAGCTGCGGCGCGACGCGGTCGGCCTCACCGAGCTTTACCAGGAACAGGCGAACAAGGAGAACGGCGCTGCGCCCAAGTTCGCGGCGGCGAAGCTGGAGAAGGCGACGGGCGCGAAGCTCTACTTCATCGGCCTCTCGCCGTTCCCAGGGAAGAAACAGCCGCTGAACATCCTCGGGCCGAACTATCTCCCCAACTGGCAGAGCGACAAACAGATCACGTTCGAGTTCACGCCGCCAGGCTCGCATCGCACGTACGTCGCCGTTGCAAACCCCCTCCGCCTTGCCGCCGGCAAGAACAAGGGAGTTCAATTCGGAGATCTGATCGTCGCGAAGCCGAAGACCGAGCTGGCTCACCGCCTGTTCACACTCGGCGATCGGCTTGCCATCGCATTCGTCGGCGGGATCCTGATCGCCGGGCTCCTGGGCTGGTACCTGTCGCGTCGCATCACGAAGCCGGTGCTTGCGTTATCCGCGGCCGCCGACGAGGTCGCACGCGGCCGCTACGACGTGCCGCTCCCGGACGTGCGCAGCAAGGACGAGATCGGGCACCTCGCTGAGCGCTTCCGCGAGATGGCCGCGCGACTTGCCGAGGCTGACCAGCAGGAACGGAACTTCCTCATGTCCGTCTCCCATGAGCTACGTACCCCGCTGACCGCAATCCGTGGTCACGTGGACGCGTTGCGGGAAGGAGTCGCGGACGACCCGGCCGAGCGCGCCGCCTCGCTCGACGTGATCGCAGCGGAGAGTGCGCGCCTCGACCGGCTCGTCGGTGACGTGCTCGACCTCGCGCGGCTCGAAGCGAATCGCTTCACCGTGCTCAACGAAGAGGTCGATATGGAGCGGCTGTGCGATCAGGCGTATACGGCGTTCGGCGAGGAGGCTCGGCGTCGAGGCATCGACTACCGCCGCCGATTCGACGCGAGCCCGACGATCGTCTCGGACGGCGATCGCGTGCTGCAGATCATCTCCAACCTGCTCGCGAACGCCTTTCGGTGGACGCCCGACGGCGGCCGCGTCGAGCTCGAGCTGTCGGCTGCGAACGGAGCGGTATCCGTCGCGGTCGATGATTCGGGGCCGGGGATCGCCCCGGCGGAGCGCGAGCGCATCTTCCGGCCGTTCTGGTCGCAGGACACAGCGGGCACCGGGCTCGGACTTGCGATCGCGCGCGAGCTGGCAGTTGCGCTCGGCGGCCGCATTGAACTGGACTCGCAGCCCGGCACGGGCAGCCGCTTCGAGCTTGTGTTGCCGACAACATAGGATCGCGCCGTGTCCGCCGTCGAGCGCGCTTCGGTTGTCGAGCTAAGCCCGCGGCGCAGCGCGGCGCGAGCCGCCTTCGTCTCGTTGCGCCCACGGCAGTGGACGAAGAACCTGCTGCTCTTCGCAGGGATCATCTTCGCCGCGAAGCTCGGCGATGCGACTCGCTGGCTCGAGGCGTTCGCCGCGTTCGCTGCGTACTGCGCGGCGTCGAGCGCGTCGTATCTCGTCAACGACGTGCGCGATGCCCCGCACGACCGCGCCCATCCTGTCAAGAGCTCGCGGCCGATCGCACGCGGTGAGCTCTCACCTCGTGCCGCCTATGCGCTCGCGGGTGCGCTGCTCGCGGCGTCGATTGCGTTCGTCGTCCCGCTCGGCGTCGCGTCGCTCGCCTTCCTCTGCGGGTTCCTGCTCCTGCAGGCCTCGTACACGCTGCGCCTCAAGCACGTCGTGTTGATCGACGTGATGACGATCGCGGGACTCTTCGTGTTGCGCGCCGCAGCGGGTGCCGCAGGTGTGCACGTGCGGATCTCGCCCTGGCTCTTGCTGTGCACCGCTTTGCTCGCACTGTTTCTCGCCCTCGCGAAGCGTCGCGGCGAGCTTGTGCTCGTCGGTGCGGAGGCGACCCCCGGACGGCCGGTGCTCGAGGGCTACTCGCTCGCGTTCGTCGACCAGCTCGTCGCCGTCGTCGCGGCGTGCACGATCATCGCCTACTCGCTCTACACGTTTACCGCGCGCGACTCGAAGGCGTTGATGGTGACGATCCCGTTCGTCGTTTTCGGCGTCTTCCGCTATCTGCTGCTGATCCACCGGCAGCACCTCGGCGAGGAACCCGAGGAGGTGCTGCTGCGCGATCTGCCGATCCTCGTCTGCATTGCGGCATGGGCCGTCTGCGCGGCGATCATCCTGCTCGTGACGTGAGACGGATAGGCGCGGTCGCGCTCGTCGCCGTTGCGGTCGGCTGCGGCGGGAGTCACGCAGCGCACCACGTCCATCCGCGAACGCGTGCGGACTACGCCGCGATCGCGCGTTTGCTGCAGCCGCGCCCGCCGGTGGTGGCGACCGTGCACTATCCGCGCTTCGGTAGCTGCGCCTAGTTGGCGATGTCGGGACGGCGGTCCTCGATGCGATAGACGATCGCGCCGCCGCGCTCCTGCAATCCTTGCTCGAGTCGGTTAATGATCGCCTCGACTCGTCCGAGCCGCGCGTCGACGGACTTCCAGCTCGACGAGATCAAATCGACCAGGAGCGCGAGATCGTCGACGCGTGCGTGGCGCTCCGAGACGCCGTCTGTCTCGATGCGCTCGAGCCGCCGGATCATCTGATTCATCAGCCCGCGGTTCTCGGCGAGGTAGCGGGCCATCGGCTGCGCTTCCTCGCGCACGCCGTCTTTCACGGCGGTTTCGATCTGTTCCGCGAGGCCGGCAGCGGCTGCGGAGACGACCTTGACGAGCGCTTCGAGCTCCGCGCGCGTGTGATCGAGCACCTCGTCGAGCGCAGCTGCTTCTGCCCGCTGCTCGACCCGCTGCTTCGCGCGCTCGATCGCGCTCTCGTCCATCTGTGGCAACTGTACCGTGGTATCCGGATGCGAGTCGACGAGCTGGACTACGACCTCCCGGCCGACCTGATCGCGCAGCGACCGATTCCGGTCCGAGATGCGTCGCGACTCCTGGTCTACGATCGCATGCAGAAGCGAGTACATCACCGAACGTTCGCAGACCTGCCGGACGTCATCGGCGAAGCCCTCGTGGTGATCAACGACACGCGCGTCGTCCCGGGTCGGATCCCGATCGAGCGCCCTCGCGGGGAGGTCCTACTCCTCGAGCAGATCGGCTCGAACGGCGTCTGGGAGGGATTGGCGCGACCCACGCGGCGACTCCGGGCCGGCCGTCGCTACGGAGACGTGGAGCTGCTCGAGCATCTCGGTGAAGGACGCTGGCGGGTGCGGCTGCACGGCGAGCCGGCGGGAGACATGCCG